>NZ_CP169555.1:1871604-2183538 GCF_041951745.1 Aeromicrobium sp. CTD01-1L150 | reverse complement strand
GGCGCTCAACACCAACACGGCGATGACCGAGGCGTTCCTGCGCGCGTCCACCGCTGACACCGTCCGCACGCGCATCTACACGGGCAAGCCGGCCCGTCTTCTCAGGACGAGGTGGACCGAGGCGTGGGAGGTCGAGGATGCACCGACCCCGCTGCCGATGCCGTTGCAGAACCTCCTGGTGGCCGACGCGCACAACCGCATGAGCGCGGCCGACAACCCGGACGCCATCTCGATGCCGGTGGGCCAGATCGTGGGGTCGATGGATGAGGTACGGCCCGTCGCCGACGTGATGGCCGACCTGGTCAGCGAGTACGAGCAGACGGTGGAGCGGCTCTCGTCGATCTAGACACCGGCACTCAGGTGCGTATGACGGTGTGCTGGCGGTCGTGTCGGTGTTGGAGGTCTCGGGTGATGTGCCGGACCTGTTGGAGTGGCTTGGTTCATCACGGTGTGGCCGAGGTGCTTGAGCCGTAGGAGAACAAGGCGACCTGCTTGGTCCGGCCCCGGCCCGTCGAGGCTGCCTCACCAACGTCGGGCAGCTCCTTGGCGGTGCGGGTTGCCGTCACCAGATGCTTGGTCTCCGCGACGTCGAGAGCGAAGGTGGCTTCCATGCCCAATGCGACTCGAACAGAATAGCGAAGACCATGGGCCAACGGCTGGTGATCCAGCAGCTTCCTGCGGTCAGGACGTGGCCCGTGCGCTCACCGGGGCGCCCAGAGGGAGCTCGTCGTGCTCAGGGAGCGTCGGGGCAGACGTGATAGCCGGTCCCGCGTTCCTCGCGGACCCAGGCGAACCTCCCGAGACCAGCGAGATCCCTCTTGAGGACCTTGTGGGTCGCGGTGCGGGGGAGGTCGTCGACGAGCTGCACGTAGCGAGGGCGGGCCTTGGGTGAGAGGTCGCTCTGGTCGTCGAGGAAGCGCTCAAAGGCATCGGCCGTCAGGTCGCCGCGCAGCACCAGCGCTGCGGCGACCTGGTCCCCTGAGCGTTCGTCGGGCGTGGCGTACACCGCCGCCTGGCTGATGGCGGGATGACGGAGCATGACCTGCTCGATCGGGGCGCAGGCGAGGTTCTCGCCGTCGACCCGCAGCCACTCAGCGGTTCGACCAGCGAACCAGACCCAGCCGTCGCAGTCACGGTAGGCGAGGTCACCGGACCAGTACATGCCGCCGCGCATCCGCTCGGCGTTCGCCTCGTCATCGTTGTAGTACCCCGCGAACTGACCGGTGCCGTGGGTGTTGACGAGCTCCCCGACGCATGCGTCGAGGTTGGTGACGCGGCCGGCCGCGTCGAACGTCGCCGGCGGGCACTCACCTGCGGTCTCGGGGTCGAGGACGGCGACGCCCTCGCCCGGCCAGCCCAGCGCGCCGGCGGGCGTGCCCGCGACCTTGCTGACGACGACAGCGTTCTCCGTCGACCCGAAACCGTCCACCACCCGGCATCCGAAGCGTCGCGCGAACGACTCGGTGTCGCGATCGCCGGCCTCGTTCCCGAAGACGAGGCGCAACGGGTTGTCGGCGTCATCGGCCCGTTCGGGGGTGTCCAGCACGTAGGTGAGGGCCTTGCCGACGTACGACGCGTAGGTGGCGCCGAACCGGCGGACGTCGGGCAGGAGCTCAGAGGCGGAGAATCGCTCCCGCAGCGCGACCGCGGCGCCCGTGACGAGGGCCGGCGCCCATCCCGCCATGACGGCGTTGGAGTGGAACAAGGGCATGGCGACGTAGTGCACGTCCTCCTCGGTGAGCCCCAGCCGCGCGGTGAGGTGGTGTCCCGGCCCCGTCACCTTCTCGTGGGTGATCCGCACCGCCTTGGGGCGCCCGCTCGTGCCCGAGGTGAAGATCAGCATGAACAGGGACTCGCCGGTGCACGCCCGCCCCACGTCCGCCGGGACGGGCCGCTCGCTGCTCACCGCGTCCCGCCACATGGAATCGCCGGTGTCGATCACGGTGATGCCTGACAGGTCCAGCCCGTCGAGCAGATGACGTTGACTGCGGTCGGTCACCAAGCACTGGACGTCGGCCCGATGGAGGTCGGCCACCAGGGCCGCGCCGCGCCGGGTGCTGTTCACCCCGACCGCGACGTGACCACCGAGCGCCGCAGCGGCCAGGCCGAGGAGCATCTCGGGCGTGTTGTCGAGCAGCAGTCCGACGTGTGGAGGCTTGCGTGGGTCGAGGAGGCGCGTCACCGCTGCTGCGCGTGCCGATGCATCAGCGACCAGCTCGCGCCACGTCCAGGTCCGCCCGTGCGTCAGCAGGGCCGGGGTGTCCTGCCCGGCGCGTGCCAGCAGCAGGTCCCGGACCGTCATGCGGGGCCGGCCGCCAGGAGGCGGCCGAGCCGCAGTGCCTGCTCCGTGGCCCCGCCGTGCTCGCTCTCGAGCCGCTTGGCGGCGGTGAAGTAGCGGTGGGGCACGCCGTCGAGATCGATGCCGACGCCGCCATGGACGTGCACCGTCGTGTGGGCGATGCGGTGACCAGCATCGGCGGCCCAGAGCTTGGCGGTGGCGACAGCGTCCTCCGCGGGGACGCCCGCCTGGAGGCGCCACGCGGCCTGCCAGAGCGTGAGCGCCTGCAGCCGGGTGTCGATGTAACCGTCGGCGAGGCGCTGCGACACGGCCTGGAACGACCCGATCGGGCGATCGAACTGTTCGCGGGTGCTCGCATACTGCGCGGTGAGGCCGAGGGCGTGCTCGGTGACGCCGAGCTGCACGGCGCAGGTCGCGACGGTCGCCAGATCCCTCAGGCGCTCGGCACTCCCATTCTCGCCGGCACTGCCGACCCGTCGTTCGGCCGGGACCTGCACGTCGTCGAGGTCGAGGAGTCCGACGACGTCGCCGTCACTGAGCCGCTGCTCGCGAATGCCCACCGCTGCGGCGTCCACCAGGAAGACCACGACGCCATCGGGCGTGGTGGCGGGCACGAGGAACATGCTCGCCACCGTGGCTGCGGGCACTAGATGCTTGGTGCCCGCGAGGACGTACCCGGCGCCGTCGAGCGTCGCCGTCGTCGTCGGGACGGTGGGAACGTGCTCGTGCTCCTCGGCGATCGCCAGGCTCAGCACGTTGCCCCACCCGTCGTCCGGCGTGGGTGCGGCGAGTCGGCGCTGCTCGTGCGTGCCGTGCTCGGCGACGAACAGGCGCGCGACGGTGTCCGAGGCGAGCGGGACGGGGGCGACGGTGCGCCCGACCTCCACGAGGACGCGGCACAGCTCGACGAGGCCGAGCCCTCCGCCCCCCTCGTCCTCAGGCGTGGTGAGGGAGCGCAGGCCGGCGTGGCCGAGGGCACGCCACAGGACCGGGTCGAGCCGATCGCCGCCGGCCTCGACCTTCGCCAGCTGTTCGGGCGTCGTGTGGTCGGTGAGGATCGTCGCGGCCAGCGCGGCGGCTTCCTCGGCCTCGGTGGTGAAGGTGAAGTCCATGGGCGTCTATCCTCAGCTTGGTCGTCAGCGTCGGGCAGCCGGCAGGCCGAGCCCGACCTGACCGATGATGTCGCGCTGGATCTCGTTGGTCCCACCGCCGAAGGTCATGATGAGCGAATTGCGGAAGTACTGTTCGAGACGTCCGGCCAGGACGGCGCCGGGGGAGTCGCCCGCGATCGACGCAACGGGCCCGACGACCTCCATGAGGGCGCGGTAGACCTCCGTGGCCAGCTCCGAGCCGTACACCTTGGTGGCGGAGGCTTCCGCCGGGGACAGGTCGTCGATCTCGGCCGCGAGCTTGTAGCTCATCAGCCTCAGCGCCTCGGTTCGGGCATGGGCCCGACCGAGCAGGATCTGTACCCACTGCTGGTCGATGATGCGTACGCCGTTGGGGTCCTTGGTCTGGCGTGACCAGTCCGTGACCAGCTCGAGGGAGTGCACGAGCGCGGCGGAGGAGGTGAGCGCGACTCGTTCGCGGTTGAGCTGGTTGGTGATGAGTGCCCAGCCGCCGCCGCGTTCGCCCAGCAGGTTCTCCTCGGGTACGCGGACGTCGTCGTAGTAGGTGGCACTCGTGCCGACTCCGGCAACCGTGTGCACGGGCGTGTAGGAGAAGCCCTCGGCGTCGGCGGGGACCAGGATCAACGACAGACCCTTGTGGCGGGGCAGGTCCGGTTCGGTGCGGCACGCCATCCACAGCCAGTCGGCGTACTGGATCAGCGACGTCCACATCTTCTGCCCGTTGATCACCCACTGACCCGTCGAGCTGTCGAGCTCGGCGCGCGTGCGCAACGACGCCAGGTCGGTGCCGGAGTCCGGCTCGGAGTAGCCGATGGAGAAGTGCACCTCACCGCGGACGATGCGGGGCAGGAAGTACTCCTTCTGCTCGGCCGTGCCGAACCGCATGATCGTCGGTCCGATCGTGTTCAGCGTGAGGTGGGGGATCGGCACGCCGGCCACGGCAGCGACGTCGGTGAAGATCAGCTGGTCCACCATCGAGCGGTCCTGACCGCCGTACTCCCGCGGCCAGCCGATGCCTAGCCAGCCGTCGGCGCCGAGCTGGGCGATGATCTCCTTGTAGGCGGCGGCGCCTCCGAACTCACCACCGCCCGTGCCATCGCCGACAGCGCCGTGGTCGAACTGGTCGGACGATGCGGCGAGGGCGGCTCGGCGCTCGGGTGTGACCAGCTCGGCGAAGTAGCCGCGAAGTTCATCGCGGAGCCGGAGCTGATCGGGTGTCAGGGCGACGTGCATGTGGTAAAACTATAACGTGTTCTTGTTTTGGTCCATAGGGAGGCAGCCGTGACTGAGACTCGTGTGCTGGACACCGGCTCTGTTCCAGAGCGATATGCCCGGGGTTGGCACTGCCTCGGTCTTGAGCGTGACCTCGCCGACGGTTCGCCACACGCGGTCCAGGCCTTCGGCGGCAAGCTCGTCGTGTGGGCCGACTCAGAGGGTGAGCTGCACGTCCTGGACGGCTACTGCCGGCACATGGGCGGTGACCTGACGCAGGGTGCGGTCAAGGGCGATGAGATCGCCTGCCCGTTCCACGACTGGCGCTGGGGCGGCGACGGGCGGTGCAAGGAGATCCCGTACGCCCGTCGGGTTCCGCTGCGAGCCCGGACCACTCGGTACGAGAGCGTGGTCCGCAACGGCCAGCTGCTGATCTGGCACGACCCCGAGGGGAGCCCCGCCGACCTCGAGGCCCTGCCACCGGAGCTGGAGGGAGTGGGCACCGACCGCTACACCGACTGGACCTGGAACGTCATCGAGGTGAGCAACGCCCACTGCCGCGAGATCATCGACAACGTCGTCGACATGGCGCACTTCTTCTACGTCCACTTCGCGTTCCCGACCGACTTCCGCAACGTGTTCGAGGGTGACAAGGCCACGCAGTTCATGGAGTCCACCGGGCGACCGGACATGAAGAGTGAGGGCTACGGGGACGAGGATCTCATCCTGAAGTCCGAAGCCACTTACTACGGGCCGTCATACATGGTCAACTGGCTCGACACCGACTACAAGGGCTTCCGAACGAAGGTGATCCTCATCAACTGCCACGTACCGACCGGACCGAGCTCGTTCAACCTGCAGTACGGCCTGGTCGTGGAGAAGCCCGAGGGGGTCGATGAGGAGACCGCTCAGTACATCGGCCGGCGGTACGCGGAGACCTTCGGTCAGGGCTTCCTGCAGGACGTCGACATCTGGCTGAACAAGGCGCCGGTGCAGAATCCGCTGCTGTGCGAGGAGGACGGGCCGGTCTACCAGCTCCGCCGCTGGTACGAGCAGTTCTACGTCGACCGGGCCGACGTCGAACCAGAGATGGTCGAGCGGTTCGAGTTCGAGGTCGACACCAGCAAGGCCAACGAGAACTGGCGGGCCGAGGTGGCCGAGAATCTCGCACGCAAGGACGCCGAGGACGCAGCCGAGACGGCTGTGCGCTGATGGCCTACATCGTCCCGTCGAGCGCGGAGACCCTGGCGGACCGCGAGCTCTACACCAGGAGTCGGTTGGTCGACGTGGCGTGCCTGAGCTGCCCCGTGCAGGTCAAGGTGCGCAAGAACAGTGACCATCACACCTCGATCCAGTGGACCCAGGAGCCCGGGACCTGCGAGACCTTCGCCGAGCTGTCCCGACAGCAGGGTGGCCGGGCGGTGCACCAGGCCTGTCCGCAGCTGGTCGCGTCGATCGAGGCAGCCGTGCGCGACGGCGTCGTCCCGGTCGGAGCGGGCGTCGACCCCGTCGACGCAGAGACGTCCCGAACCATGTTGAACGATGAGTGAGTCCTTCGAGCTCGACGTGCTGGACGTCGTCGAGGAGAGCGCCGACGCCCGGTCCGTGGTGCTGGACCCGGGGGCGCACCGCGAGCACTTCCAGCACACGCCGGGTCAGTTCCTGACGGTCGCCGTGCCGAGCGAGCGGACCGGCCTGGTCGCCCGCAGCTACTCGCTCTCCTCCATGCCCGGAGACGACGGCCCCATCACCATCACCGTCAAGCGGACCCCCGAGGGGTACGCGTCGGGCTGGATCTGTGAGGAGCTCAAGCCCGGCGACCGGCTCCGGGTGCTCCCTCCAGCGGGGATCTTCACCCCCAAGGACCTGGACGCCGACCTGCTGCTGCTGGCCGGCGGCAGCGGGATCACGCCGAACATGTCCATCATCCGTACCGCGCTGGCGCGGGGATCCGGGCGGATCGTCCTGTTCTACGCCAACCGGGACGAGTGCTCGGTGATCTTCGCTGGGGCGTTGGCCGAGCTCGCGGTGGAGCATCCCGACCGCCTGCAGGTGGTGCACTGGCTGGAGTCCGTGCAGGGAGTCCCGACGCAGGACCAGCTGCGCGCGTTCGCGGCCCCGTACACCGCGTGGGACGCTTTCGTGTGCGGCCCCGCCCCGTTCATGCAGGCCGCGGTGGCCGCGCTCAAGGAGCTGGGCTTCCCGCGCGAGCGCCGCCACCAGGAGAAGTTCGTCTCGCTGGGTGGCAATCCCTTCGACCTC
Organism: Aeromicrobium sp. CTD01-1L150; assembly: GCF_041951745.1. GTDB lineage: Bacteria > Actinomycetota > Actinomycetes > Propionibacteriales > Nocardioidaceae > Aeromicrobium. Next base: position 2,176,635 of record NZ_CP169555.1, on the reverse strand, counting down.
GGGGTCGAGCCTGTCCCGGACGTCCCGTCAGATGCTGACCTCGACGCGAGCGACGGCTCCGTGGAAGGCGCCGCGCACGTGCAGGTCGACCTCGACGGGGAGAATCACGAGTTCACTGACTGGCAGCCCGGCACCACGTTGCTGGAGCACCTGGAGAACAAGGGGATCAAGGCGCCCTACTCCTGCCGGCTGGGTGAGTGCTCCGCCTGCGCGGTGCGACTCCTGGAGGGCGAGGTCAGCATGCGCAACAACGACGTGCTCGAGGACGAGGACCTCGATGAGGGGATCCGGCTCGCTTGCCAGAGCGAAGCAGCCACGGAGAAGGTCCGGGTGACGTACTCATGACCGCCGAGATCCCAGCCGTGGCAGATGCCGGCACCGTGTCGTCCTGGTCGGACGAGGTCGACGTCCTGGTGGTCGGCGCGGGCATGGCAGGGGTCTGCGCCGCGATCGAGGCGGCGCGCTCGGGTGCCCGCGTGCTCGTCCTGGACCGCGGTGGACGCCTGTCCTGCACCACCGCGATGGCTGGCGGGCACTTCTACCTCGGAGGCGGCACGCCCGTTCAGCAGGCGGCCGGGTTCGACGACACACCGGCCGAGATGGCGACCTATCTCTCGGCGCTCTCGCCCGAGTGCGACCCGGAGAAGATCCGCGTGTACAGCGAGGGCAGCGTCGAGCACTTCGGCTGGCTGGAGTCGCTGGGTCTTGAGTTCGAGCGTTCGTTCTGGCCGGGCAAGGCGGCCATGCAGCCGGGCACCCAGGGGGTGATGTTCAGCGGCAACGAGCGGCTGTGGCCCTTCGACACCATGGCGGTCCCGGCCCCTCGTGGACACAAGCCCCCGGTGGAGGGTGACCTCGGCGGTGGCTCGGTGGTGCTCGAGCTCGCGCTCGCGAGACTGGAGGAGCTGGGCGTGCCGGTTCGCCACGACACCGGGGTCACCGGACTGGTCGTCGAGCAGCAGGCCGCCGGTGCTCAGGGGGCCGAGGAGCGCGTCGTGGGCGCCACGTGGAAGCACTTCCACGAGACCGGCGCCGTGCGCGCCGGCGCCATTGTGATCGCCGCGGGCGGCTTCGTCATGAACACCGAGATGGTGCGCCAGCACGCGCCAAGGCTCCAGGCCCTGCTGGAGCGCGGGATGCCGCTCGGCAACCCGCACGACGACGGTCTTGGCATCCGGCTGGGGGAGTCGATCGGTGGTGTGCCCGAGCACATGGACGGCTCGTTCCTGACCGGGCCGTTCTATCCGCCGGGCGAGCTCGTGAAGGGCATCTGCGTCAACAATCGTGGTGAACGGTTCGTCGCGGAGGACTCCTATCACTCGCGGACCACCTCATGGGTGCTCGACCAACCCGGCCAGGAGGCGTGGCTGGTCCTCGACTCCGCGCACATGGCTGAGCCCGAGTACGGCTTGCAACCCCTCGTCGACGGGTGGGAGACCATCGAGGAGATGGAGGTGGGCCTCGGGGTGCCGGCGGGGGCGCTGGTGCGAACACTCCGGGAGTACAACGCCTCGGCGCGCGACGGTCGGGATCCGTTGCTCCACAAGAGCGCCGAGTACGTCGAGCCGCTCGACACCCCGCCGTACGGCGCCTACGACCTGACTCCAGGCCGGTGCTTCTACGCCGGTTTCACCTGCGGCGGCCTGCGAGTCGACCACGACGGCCGGCTCCTGGGGCGGGACCGCAGCGTGATCGACGGTGTCTATGCCGTGGGAGCCTGCGCCTCCAACATCGCGATCGACGGTCGTGGCTACTCCTCGGGAATCCAGCTGGGCGAGGCGTCGTTCTTCGGCCGGCGAGCAGGCAGACATGCCGCCGGTGCCGGCGCGGGGGACATCACCGACGGCGCGCCGGGTCGTTCTACCGGGAACCACCGGGTAACGGGGCGGCAGGAGGAGACATGGGCCTGAGTCCTGCAGCAGTGGTGCGAGGACCGGGGGCCATCACCGCATTGGCATGGGACGTCCTGAGGCTGACGTTCACGACGCCATTTCAGGCACGCGAGTTCGTCGAGCAGGCGTGGTTCGTCGCCAGGGTCACGATGATGCCCGCGATCCTGGTGTCGATCCCGTTCGGTGCCGTCATCTCCCTGCAGGTCGGCAACCTCACCGGTCAGCTCGGCGCCGAGTCGTTCGCGGGTGCGACCGCCGTGCTCGCCACGGTGCGGGAGGCGGCGCCGATCGCGGCGGCGCTGATCATCGCGGGTGCGGCCGGGTCCGCGATCTGCTCCGACCTGGGCGCACGCAAGATGCGCGAGGAGATCGACGCCATGGAGGTGCTGGGCATCGATCCCGTGGCGCGACTGGTCGTGCCCAGGGCCCTGGCGACCGTGGCCGTGGCCCTCCTGCTCAACGGCATCGTCATCGCGGCCGGCATCGCGGGCGGCTACTACTTCATCGTGATCGCCCAGGGCGGGTCGGCCGGTGCCTTCCTCTCATCGTTCACCGCGCTCGCCACGTTGCCCGACATCTACGTGGCCATGGTCAAGGCCGGGTGCTTCGGCTTCATCGCGGCCATCGTCGGCGCACACAAGGGACTGAACGCCGCCGGTGGGCCGAGCGGCGTCGGGCGCGCCGTCAACGAGACGGTGATCCTCGCGTTCATGCTGCTCTTCCTGCTGAACACGATCATCACGGCGCTGTACTTCCAGGTCGTCCCGCAGGCGGGTGTGTGATGAGCGCCCTGACCGAGGCCGGGTCCTCCTTCGTCCGGTCCCGTCGCTTGAGCCTGGAGACCTGGGGTGACCAGCTGTTGTTCTACGGCAGGGCCCTGGCGTGGACGCCACGCGTGCTCGCCACCTACCGCCAGGAGATCTCCAAGACACTGGCGGAGATCGTCTTCGGGGTCGGTGCACTGACGCTGATCGCCGGCACGGTGGGCGTCATCGCCTTCCTGGCGTTCTTCGCCGGCACGGAGGTGGGACTGCAGGGCTATGCCTCGCTGAGCGAGATCGGCGTCGCCAAGTTCACCGCGTTCATCTCCGCCTACTTCAACACCCGTGAGGTGGCACCGCTGGTCGCCTCGATCGCACTCGCCGCCACGGTCGGCTGCGGGTACACGGCGCGTCTCGGATCGATGCGCATCAACGAGGAGATCGATGCTCTCGAGGTCATGGGGGTGCGCTCGATCCCGTTCCTGGTGACCACTCGCATGATCGCCGGGTTCGTCGCGGTGATGCCCCTGTACACGGTGGCCCTGCTTGCCTCCTACCTCTCCCCACGACTGATCACCACCATGCTCTACGGCGAGTCGGTCGGCACCTACGACCACTACTTCCGGCAGTTCCTGCCGCCAGGAGACGTGCTGTGGTCGTTCGGGAAGCTGGCCGTGCTGGCCGTCGCCATCATCCTCATCCACTGCTACTACGGCTTCTCGGCCTCGGGCGGGCCGGCCGGTGTGGGTGAGGCGGTCGGACGCGCCATCCGCACGTCCATCGTCACGGTGGTGATCGCCAACTTCTTCCTCAGCTACGCGATCTGGGGCTCCACCACGACCGTGCGGATCACGGGGTAGTCCCATGCTCGTCAACCTCTTCCACGACTCGCCCGGGGAACACCGACGTCTGCAGGTCGCGGGGGTCGTGTTCGTCCTCGCGATCGCGATGCTGATCGCCCTGTCGATCGCGATCTACGACAAGAGGTTCACGCGCACCACCACGGTGACGGTCATGGCCGAGCGAGCCGGCCTGCAGCTGTCGCGCTTCGGTGACGTGCGCATGCACGGTGCCCTGATCGGCTACGTCGAGGAGATCCAGAGCACCCAGGGCCAGGCTGAGATCACCTTGGCGTTGGAGCCCGACTCGGCGCGTGCGATCTCCAGCGACGTCGGTGCGCGCATCGTGCCCACGACCTTGTTCGGCCAGAAGTTCGTCGAGCTCGTCCCTGGGGACGGCGAGGTCTCCAACGGGCCGTTGCGCGACGGATCGGTCATCCCCGCCGAGCGCGTCACCACGAACGTCGAGCTGCAGACCATCCTCGCCGACCTGTTCCCGCTGCTGCGGTCCGTGCGTCCGGAGGACCTGAACGCCACCCTGTACGCGGTGGCGCACGCGCTGCAGGGCAAGGGCGCCCAGATCGGCGACACGCTCGTCGAGCTCGACGGGTACCTCGACGGCCTGAACGAGAAGCTGCCGACCCTGCGAACCGACCTGCAGCTGCTCGCCGACGTCACCGAGACCTATGACATGGCCGCACCCGATCTCGTCAACGTGCTCCGCAACGCCACGGTGACGGCGCGGACGGTGAACGAGCAGAGCGGTGATCTCGATCGTGCGCTGGCCAGTCTCACCGGCCTGGCCAAGATGACCCGCGCGACGGTGTCGGAGCACGAGGAGCTGCTGGTCGACGGGGTGCAGTCCGGCCGACCGCTGCTGGCCCTGCTGGACACCTACTCACCCCAGCTGCCCTGCCTCTTGACCGGTCTCGACCGCCAGATCGAGGACACCAAGAACGTCTTCCAGGACGGCATCATCCACCAGACCCTCGAGCTCGGCGCCCCGCAGCGCTCGGCCTATGGTCCCGCAGATGCACCGGTCTACGGCGAGATCGGTCGCGGTCCGTGGTGCCTCGGTCTGCCGGACGACTACGAGAAGCCGGCGCCGTTCCTGCCGCTGGCGGACGGGACGGACAAGGACGAGCCGGACGGGGGGATCCCGTGAGCAAGCGCCAGCGAGTGAGCCATCAGGACTTCATCGCGCCGCCGCAGCACTCTGTGCACTTCTTGACGGTGGTGGCGCGATGAGCAGTCGTGACCAGACGTTCCTGCTGGCCGGGGTCCGGCTCGGGATCTTTGCTGCGGTCTCCCTGGCGGTGACCGGTCTGCTGGTGAGCATCATGGGAGGTTTCGGACGGGGCCCCCAGACCGAGTACCAGGCGGTCTTCACCAGTGCGTCGGAGCTGGTCTCCGGCGACGACGTGCGGATCGCCGGGGTGGTCGTGGGCAAGGTCAAGGACGTCGAGATCCACCGCCGCACCCAGGCGTTGGTGACGTTCGAGGTCGACGACGACGTGCCGCTCACCTCCGAGTCGCACGCGAGCATCAGGTTCCTCAACCTGATCGGGGACCGGTACATGGCGCTGAGCGAGGACGAGCAGGGCGGCCCGGAGCTCGACCCGGGCTCGACCCTCCCGCTCAGCCGCACCACCGCGGCCCTCAACCTGACGGAGCTGTTCAACGGGTTCCAGCCACTGTTCGACGCGCTGCGGCCAGAGGACGTCAACAAGCTGTCGCTGAACCTCGTCCGCGTCCTGCAGGGTGAGGGCGGCACGGTCCAGGAGCTGCTGGCCAACACGGCCTCGCTCACCGAGACACTCGCCGATCGCGACGAGCTCATCGGCGAGGTCGTCGACAATCTCACCACCCTCACCACGACCGTCGACGATCGCAGCCAGCAGCTCGACGAGCTGATCACCAGCATGCGGTCGTGGTTCACCGACTTGTCGGAGGACCGGGAGGTCATCGGGTCGTCGATCTCGAGCATCGCGGAGGTCAGCGAGTCGGTGGCCGACCTGCTCACCCGGAGCCGGCCCCTGCTGAAGGAGGACGTCGCCGAGCTGCGCCGCCTGTTCACGCTCCTGTCGAAGCCGGAGAACAAGGACTATCTGGAACAGACGCTCGAGACGCTGCCGGAGATGCTCTCCAAGCAGACCCGGATCGGTGTGTACGGGTCCTGGTACAACTACTACCTCTGCGAGTTCCAAGGCGGGGTCGTGCTGCCGTCGGAGCTGATGGATGCCCTGCCGGAGTCGGTGCGTCAGGCCATGTCCGAGTTCACGTTGCGCAGCAAGGCGCAGCGGTGTGAGGAGGACTGATGGCTCGACGTAGCGACCTGCAGCTCCAGAAGATGGGCGTCATCGCCCTGGCGCTGCTGCTGCTCGTCCTGGCGGCATCGTTCAACCTCCAGAAGCTCCCGGGATTTCGCGGCACGACCTACCACGTGGAGCTCGCGGACGCGAGCGGGCTGAGCGTCGGGAGTGAGGTCCAGGTCGCCGGCGTGCGGGTGGGCCGGGTGAACGAGCTGCGCATCGGCACGGAGAAGGTGGTCGCCGAGTTCGACGTCAAGGACGCCGCCCTGGGTGAGTCGACCAGGGCAGGTGTGGAGGTCAAGAGCCTGCTGGGGGAGAAGTTCCTGAACATCACGCCGGCCGGCGAGGGCACCCTGGAGAGGGGCGCCACGATCCCGATCGATCGCACCGACGTCACGTTCGACATGGTCGGCACGCTGGGCCAGCTGACCACGCAGACCGAGGAGACGGACAAGGAGACCCTCACGCAGGCCCTCGAGGCCCTGGCCGAGACGCTGGAGGCCGCCGCACCGGAGGTGCGCTCGAGCCTCGACGGCTTGTCGCGGCTGTCCACCACGATCGCCTCGCGCGATGAGGAGATCGAGACGCTGCTGCGCCGATCGAGCAACGTCACCACGCTGCTCGAGGAGCGCAAGGGCGACCTCGTGAAGCTGATGGAGGAGGCCAGCTTGGTGTTCCAGGAGCTGGAGCGGCGCAAGCGCGCCATCCACGATCTGCTCGTCAACGCCGAGGAGCTGGCCACCGAGCTGGACGGCGTGGTGGAGGACAACAGCGATCAGCTCAGGCCCACCCTCGATCGGCTGGAGGACGTGCTGGGGTTCCTGCACGCGCGGGAGGACCAGATCGAGACGTTGCTGCGAAACTACGGTCCCTACGTGAACATCCTCGGCAACATCATCGGTACCGGCCCGTGGTTCGATGCCTATGTCCCCAACATCACCGGCGTGTTCACCGGTGAGTTCCAGCCCGTGCCGCCCGGGGGTGGTCAGTGATGGGCTGGGCGCAGAAGATCACGTACTCCATGGTGGCGGTGGGCACCGCCCTGCTGATGACCGCGCTCGTGCTCGCGCCGGGGAGCGGGACCCGGACGATCACCGCCCACTTCGACCGGGCGGTCGCCGTCTACCCGGGCACCGACCTTCGAGTGATGGGGGTGCGGATCGGTGAGGTCACGGCAGTCGTCCCGGACGGCAACAGTGTCCGCGTGGAGCTGAGGTACGACCAGGAGTACGAGCTGCCGGCCGAGGCGGAGGCCGCTGTCGTGACGTCCTCGCTGGTGGCGGACCGCTACGTGCAGGTCTCCCCGGCCTACGGGGGAGGTCCCGCCATGGCCGACGGGGACGACATACCGCTGGAGCGCACCAAGACGCCGATCGAGCTGGACCGGACCTTCACGGCGCTCAACGACCTCTCGACCACCCTCGGTCCCGAGGAAGGTGCGAGCGAGGGAGCGCTGGGCCACCTGCTCACGGCGGGCGCCAAGGCGTTGGAGGGCAACGGGGAGCGCGGCTCGGAGGCGATCCGCAACATGTCGGCCGCGGCCGACACCTTCGCGCGCAACCGGGGCCCGCTGTTTGAGAACGTCCGCTCGCTGGCGGAGTTCACCGACACCCTGGCGGAGAACGACGCTACCGTGGAGTCGTTCATCAAGGATCTTTCGTCGGTCTCCGGCCAGCTCGCCGGCGAGCGGGACGAGCTCAAGCAGCTTCTGGAGTCCCTGGCGCAGGTGCTCGGGTCCGTGGAGGGGTTCGTGCAGGAGAACCGGGACTCGCTCGGCAAGAACGTCGACCTGCTGGACAGCCTGCTCGAACGGGTCGACAACCAGAAGGACTCCGTCGGCTTGGTGGTGCAGAAGGGGGCACTGGCCATGGGCAACCTTGCCGTGGCCTACGAACCGACCACCGGCACGTTCGGCTCCCGGGTGCAGGTGGCGCAGGGCATCCTGAACCGGCCTGACCAGTTCCTGTGCCAGACCCTCGTCAACGCGGGTGCTCCGCAGAGCGTCTGTGACATCATCACGAGCCTGCTGAGACCGCTGATCCCCGCGACGTCCGGCGACGGCGACCCGTCGGACATCGCCGAGCAGGAGGGGTCAGTCGGCACGGAGCCAGCCTCCGGCTCCGTGACCCCGCAGCAGGACGGCCCGCCCTCCCTCTCCACGATGCTGGGCGGTGACCTGTGATGCGGCGGCTCCGGACGGCCATGGCGGCCGCACTGCCCTTGGCGCTCCTGCTCGGCGGGTGCTCGTTCCCGGACGTGCACGACCTGCCGCTGCCGGGCAACGAGGTGACGGTGGAGGAGGGCTTCCAGATCAGTGCGGACTTCGAGGACGTGCTCAACGTGGTCCCCCGTTCCACGGTGCGGCTCGGTGACATCCCGATCGGACAGGTCGAGTCGGTCACGAGGACCGGCTGGAACGCCAGGGTGACGATGCGGATCCGCAAGGACGTCGAGCTGCCGGCAGACACCGAGGCCGAGATCCGTCAGAGCAGCCTGCTGGGCGAGAAGTACGTCGAGCTGTCGGCACCCCAGACGTCGGACACCGACGATGAGCCCACGAGCTCCGGAAGGCTCGCCGACCAGGACGTCATCCCCATCGATCGCACCGGCCGCAACCCGGAGGTCGAGGAGGTCCTGGGCGCGCTGTCGCTCCTGCTGACGGGAGGAGGGGTCGGACAGCTGCAGACTATCTCGCACGAGCTGAACGAGATGATGGAGGGCCGGACCGGGGAGGTCCGCAACGTCCTGCGCAACGTCAACACCCTGGTCTCGACGCTGAACACCCAGCGCGGAGACATCGTCGATGCCCTCGAGTCCGTCAACGGGCTGAGCGAGACGCTCGTCGCCGAGAAGGAGACCATCACCGAGGCCCTCGACGAGATCGCGCCGGCGGTCACCGAGCTTCGCGACCAGCAGGAACAGCTCGTCACGATGCTGTCGGAGCTGGACGAGCTCGGAGTGGTGGCCACCCGGGTGGTCGGCGAGATCAAGGAGGATCTCCTGGCCGACCTGCGTCACCTGGAGCCGATCCTGCGCAACCTCGCCGACACGGGGGACTCGCTCGTTCCCGGCGCAGTGGCCGCGGCCAGCTATCCCTTCCCGATCAATGCGGCCGACACCATCAAGGGCGACTACGCAAACGTCATCTTCCGGTTGCAGGTCAAGCTGACCCCGGTGGACGAGGGGGGCTTGCTGCCCACGACCCTCGACGACCTCACCACCCTGTGCCGCGCGACACCACTGGCCCCGATCTGCTCCCCGGTGGGTGATGCGATCGACGATCTCTGCTCGCTGCTTGCGGCGTTGCCGTTGTGCGACCAGCGGGCGGTCGACGACGTGTCGGCGCTGCTGGGCAACCTCCGGGGAGAAGACCACAGCGACCCGTCGGGCGGGTCACCGGGCGGTGGCGCCCCATCGGCCCACGACTCTGCCCTGCAGGGCTCTGGTGGCGAGGGGGCGTCGGGGGCCGAGGCTGGCGGCGACGCGGACGCATCGTTGGTCGAGGACATCCTTCGTCGACTCGCAGGGGGTGGATGACGTGAGAGCCGGGGTCAGGATCAGGCTGGTCGCCTTCGTCGTGCTGAGCGTGGTGGGACTGCTGTACGTCGGCAGCTCCTACCTCGGCTTCCTGGACCGTGCCCTGGGGCGCGGGTACACGGTGCACGTGCTGCTTCCCACCTCCGGGGGCCTGTTCGAGGGCAGTGAGGTCACGTACCGGGGGGTCAAGATCGGCCAGGTCACGACGATGGCCGTCCAGGACGCGGGGCTGCGGGTGGAGGTCGCACTCGAGGACGACGCACAGGTTCCGGCGGATGCGCCGGTGTTCGTGCACAACCTCAGCGCCGTGGGCGAGCAGTACCTGGACTTCCAGCCGGGATCAGCGTCCGGCCCGTGGCTGGAGGACGGGGACACCGTCCACGGCACCGAGGACAGTCTCCCGACGAGTGAGGAGGAGCTGCTCACCAACCTGAACGGGCTCGTCTCCAGCCTCGACGGCGAAGAGCTCAACACCGTGGTCACCGAGCTCGGTGACGCGTTCCGCGGCAACGCGAGTCCGCTGCGTTCGATGGTCGACGACGCACAGGCGTTCATCGAGACCGCTCGGCAGAACGAGCAGGCGACCTTCGACCTGCTCGACAACTCCGAGACGGTGCTGCGGACCCAGGCGGAGAGCGATGCGGAGATCCGGTCCCTCTCGCGTGACCTGGCGGCGTTCACCGGCACGCTGGCAGACTCCGATGCCGACCTGCGCACGATCCTCGAGCGCGCCGGCCCGACGGCCGACGAGCTGGTCCTGCTGGTCGAGACGCTCGATGAGCAGCTGCCGCCGTTCCTGACCCGCCTGGTGAGCGTCGCCGACGTCCTGAATGCTCGTCTGCCGGCGCTGGAACAGCTCCTGGTCACCTTTCCGCGTCTGGTCGCAGCGGGCCCGTCGGCGCTCACGCCCGGGGAGCAGAAGTTCGGCCGGGTCAACCTGAACCTCAACTTCATGCCCGAGCCGTGCACGGACGGGTACCTCCCGCCCGGACAGTGGCGATCCACCGCAGAGGAGGATTTCATGCCGTTCTTCGACGCAGAGTGCGACTCTGGCGCTCCCGTGAACATGCGGGGGATGAAGCACGCGCCCCCACCCATCGACTGGCGGAGCGAGTACCTCGGGGAGGACGAGTGACTCGCGCCTCGATGGTCAACGTGGCGCTCGGTGTGGTGCTGCTCGCCTTGCTGAGCTGGCTGGTGCTCTTCGCGTTCCGGGGTGTCGGGGCGGTCCCGGTCACGACGAGCGCCGAGCGGACGGCGCAGGAGCACACCGAGATCACCCGCGCGGCACGTGCGGGAACCCTGGCCTTCCTGACGACCGACCACACCAGGATGGACGAGCTGACCGACGAGGTCCTCGACCACGCAACGGGTGAGTTCAAGGAGCAGTACGAGGCGTCCGTGGACTCCTTGAAGGAGGCCGCGACCAGTGAGGAGTCGTACTCCAAGGGGAGTGTGGAGGAGGTCGGCCTGGGCGAGGTCACCGACGACTCCGCATCGGCCTTCGTGGCCGCCGGGAGCGAGGTACGGAACAAGGGCACCAAGGGCGAGACCGAGAACCGGAGCTGGCGGATGAAGCTCACCATGACCAAGGAGGACGGCCGCTGGCTGATCTCCCAGCTCGAGTTCGTGGGCTGAGCCATGGTGAGGATCAAGCGTGATCAGCGCACCTGCCCCTACTGCGCGGAGGTCATCAAGGCGGCCGCCACGCGATGCCGGTACTGCTCGTCTGACCTGACGCCGCAGCAGTCATCGCAGGCGGCGAGGAAATCGTCGCCCGAGCCTGAGCCCGAGCCCGAGCCCGAGCCCGAGCCCGAGCCCGAGCCCGAGCCTGAGGCCGGCTCCGGTGCGCTGTCGAAGGCGAGGTCGTGGATGCCGCGCCTGGCGGCACCCACCAGTCCTCGGGACCTTCTGAGGCTGGTGCTGGGCCGGCTCACGACCGTGCTGGTCGTGCTGATCGTCGTTGCTGCGGCAGGTGTCGGCGCGTCGTGGTGGTTCGTCACGAGCGACTCCTCCACGTCCACGGCGCCGGACGGTTCGCTGGTCGGGGAACAGGCCCGGACCCAGGTGGTGGTCGCCGCCGCAGACCTGTCACAGCGAGCGTTGTCCTACAGCCACGAGACGCTCGACAACGACATGGAGACCGCTCGGGCCCGGATGACGCCGGAGTTCCGTGAGGAGTACGACGCGACGATGGAGCAGGTCCGGGCCAACACGGTGGAGAACGAGATCGTGCTGGAGGCCAGTGTCGTCTCCTCCGCCATCATCGAGGCGACCGAGCAGGAGGCCACGGTGCTGGTGTTCCTGAACCAGACCACGACGGCCGGCACCGGGGACGACCAGAACCAGCAGCTGAACCAGAACAGCCTCGTCGTCACGTTGGAGCGAGACGGTGGTGAGTGGGCCATGTCCAACATGAGCGCCCTGGGTTAGACTAGAACATGTTCTAGTATCAGGCGGAATGGAGAGCACCATGACCACGGTCGAGGTCGACTTCGACGCGTGCGAGGCGAACGCCTTGTGCGAAGGGCTCGCGCCCGACGTGTTCCACGTTGATGACGACGACTACCTGCAGGTCGAGGATCCGAGGGTCACGGCCGAGAACCGCTCCCGGGTGGAACAGGCCGTTGCGGCCTGCCCGAAGTCCGCCCTGAGGATCGTGGAGGACCGATGAGCGGCACCAGTCTCGACGGCCGCGTCGCGGTGGTGACGGGAGCGGGAGCCGGGCTCGGACGGGCGGAGGCCCTCGCCCTCGCTCGAGCCGGGGCCCGCGTGGTGCTCAACGACCTTCCGGGGGTCGCCGACGACACCGCCGCGGAGGTCAAGGCCCTCGGTGCGGACGTGGCGCTCGCGCCAGGCGACGTGGGAGAGCGAGCCACTGCGGATCTCATCGTGCAGACCGCGCTCGCGAGCTTCGGCTCCCTCGACGTCGTGGTCAACAATGCCGGCCTCACCCGCGATCGGATGCTGTTCAACATGTCCGACGAGGAGTTCGACACAGTGGTGCGGATCCACCTGCGCGGTCACTTCCTCCTCTCGCGCAACGCCGCTGCCCACTGGCGGCAGCTGGCCAAGGACACCGGAGAGCCGGTGGAGGCCGCCGTGGTCAACACGGCCTCCGAGGCGTTCCTCACCGGCTCGCCCGGACAGGCGAACTACGCGGCCGCCAAGGCCGGCATCGCCGCCCTGACCCTCTCGACGGCGCGCGGTCTGTCGCGCATCGGCGTGCGGGCCAATGCCATCTGTCCGCGGGCTCGCACCGCCATGACGGCCGACGTCTTCGGTGCCCATGAGCCCGGGGACGAGGAGTCCGGCAGCGCGGTCGACCCGTACAGCCCGGACCACGTGGCACCCCTGGTCACCTACCTCGCCTCGCCCGCGGCCGACCGCATCACCGGCCAGGTGTTCGTCGTCTACGGCGGCACCGTGGCGCTCCTGGCGGCCCCCGTCGTGGAACGTCGCTTCGATGCCACCGGGGACTTCTGGTCCACCGAGGAGCTCGACCGTGGTCTCGGCGGCTTCTTCGCCGACCGTGACCCACAGCTCTGCTTCGCTGCCGACTCCGTCCTCACCCTCCAGGAGAACTGATGTCTCGACTCAAGGACAAGCACGCCATCATCACCGGGGCAGCCCAGGGACAGGGGGCGGCGATCGCTCGCGCGTTCGTCGCAGAGGGTGCCCGGGTGGTCGTCGCAGACGTCGCCGATGACCTCGGCGACGCCCTGGCCGACGACCTCGACGACGCCGCGTGCTTCATCCATCACGACGTGAGCGACCCGACATCCTGGGACGACGTCGTGGGCGAGGCCGAGCAGTGGTTCGGGACCGCGGTCGACGTCCTGGTCAACAATGCCGGCATCCTGCGCTTCGGTGAGGTCGACACGATGCCGCTGCAGGAGCTGGACCTCCTGATCAACATCAACCTGCGCGGCTGCTTCCTCGGGATGCGGGCCGTGGCGCCGGCCATGAAGAAGAGCCGGCGGGGCTCGATCATCAACTGCTCCTCCGTGGAGGGGCTCGCGGGCATGGCGCACCTCACCGCGTACACCGGGACCAAGTTCGCGATCCGCGGCATGACCAAGGCCGCGGCCGTCGAGCTGGGCGCCCACGGCGTACGGGTCAACTCGGTGCACCCCGGCATGATCGACACCTCGATGACCCAGGCGCACGGCGGTGACGCGGCCATGCAGTGGGGGGCGACCCGGGTTCCGCTGGAACGGGTGGGAACGCCCGAGGACGTCGCGCCGCTGTACGTGCACCTGGCGAGCGACGAGAGCGGCTACACCACGGGCGGCGAGTTCGCCGTGGATGGTGGTGTGACGGCAACCCACTCGTTCTATCCCGGCAACGACGGGGGAGCCGTCCGCTGACCCGACGGGCACGGATGATAGAACCAGTTCTCACGTTCCATCGAGGAGGCGGACCCCTGCGCATCGCACTCATGTCCTACCGCAGCAAGCCACATTGCGGCGGCCAAGGCGTCTACGTCCGCCACCTCAGTCGTGAGCTGGCGGCGCTCGGACACACCGTCGAGGTGTTCTCCGGACAGCCCTATCCAGAGCTCGACGAGGGCGTCACGCTGACGAAGGTTCCGTCGCTGGACCTCTACCGCGAGCCCGATCCGTTCCGCACGCCGTCGTGGCGGGAGTTCCGCGACCTCCTGGACGTCCGCGAGGTCCTGACGATGTGGACCGCCGGCTTTCCTGAGCCGCAGACCTTCTCCCGACGCGTGGCGCGGCTGATGAGGCGCCGCAGGGGCGACTTCGACGTCGTCCACGACAACCAGTCCCTCGGTGACGGCCTGCTCGACATCGCCGCCTCAGGGCTCCCGGTGATCGCCACCCTTCACCACCCGATCACCTTCGACCGGCGTATCGACATCGCCAACGCTCCGAGCCTGCGCAAGAAGCTCGCCCTCCGGCGCTGGTACGGCTTCCTGCGCATGCAGCGCAAGGTCGTCCGGCGGCTGCCCAAGGTCCTCACCGTCTCGGAGTCCAGCCGTCGCGACATCGTGACCGACTTCGGCGTCGACCCGGCACACCTGGAGGTCATCCCCCTCGGCGTCGACGACGTGTTCGTGCCGACCGGGCCGCGAGTTCCCGGCCGCATCATCGCGATGGCCAGCGCGGACGCGCCGATGAAGGGCATCGCCACGCTGTTGGAGGCATTTGCCAAGCTGCGCACGGAGCGTGACCTCGAGCTGGTTCTCGTCGCCACCCTCAAGCCCGGCGGACCCACCGAACGACTCGTCGACGAGCTGGACATCGCCGAGCACGTGTCGTTCGTGAGCGGACTCAGCGACACCGAGCTCGTGGAGATCATGGGTTCGGCCGAGCTCGCCTGCGTCCCCTCGCTGTACGAAGGGTTCTCACTCCCCACGGCGGAGCTGATGGCCTGCGAGACTCCGTTGGTGGTCAGCCGGGCCGGAGCGATCCCCGAGGTCGTCGGTGACGATGGCGAGTGCGCCACCCTGGTGACCCCGGGCGACGTCGGCGAGCTCACCGCAGCCATCGCCGAGCTCCTCGACGACCCTGAGCGACGTGCGGCCATGGGGCGTGCCGGGCGGGAACGAGTACTGGAGAAGTTCAGCTGGCGTGCCGTGGCCAAGGCCACCGTCGCCGCCTACCAAGAGGTGATCAACCATGCTGACCGTTGAGTTCGACCGGCTGGGACTGCGTTCCGGCGACCGGGTGATCGACATGGGTTGCGGTGCCGGGCGGCACGCTTTCGAGATGTACCGGCGCGGGGCCGACGTCGTGGCGTTCGACCAGGACGCCGACGAGCTGGCGGGCGTCCTGGAGCTGTTCGGGGCGATGAAGGAGGCCGGCGAGGTCCCGGACGGTGCGGAGGCCGACATCAAGGAAGGTGACGCCCTCGCGCTTCCGTTCGCCGACGGTGAGTTCGACCGGGTGGTCGCCTCGGAGGTGCTCGAGCACGTCCCCGCTGACATCCAGGCGATCAGCGAGCTGGTCCGGGTCCTGCGTCCTGGCGGCACGATGGCCGTCACGGTGCCCCGTTGGCTGCCTGAGGTGATCTGCTGGAAGCTCTCGCACGACTACCACGACACGCCGGGCGGCCACATCCGGATCTACTCCGACAAAGAGCTCATCGGCAAGCTCGAGAACGCTGGGATGACCTTCGAGGGCATCGACTACGCGCACGCGCTGCACGCGCCGTACTGGTGGCTCAAGTGCGCCGTGGGGGTGGAGAACGACAAGCACCCCCTCGTGCGGGCGTACCACCAGGTGCTCGTGTGGGACCTCATGAAGACGCCCAGGGTCAGTCTCGCGACCCGCCTGGCGGAGAAGGCCATGAACCCGGTCATCGGCAAGAGCATGGTGCTGTACCTGCGCAAGCCCGACGCCGAGCTGGGCTGAGTGTGCTGACCCACAGGCAGGTGGCACAGACGGCTGATGCCATCGTCGCCATGCAGGAGCCGGACGGTGCCATCCCCTGGACGACGGGGGACAGGACAGATGTCTGGGACCACGTCGAGTGCGCGATGGCACTCGTCGTGGGTGGTCGCCACGATGCCGCCATGGCGGCGTACGACTGGTGCATGCGGACCCAGCGACCGGATGGTTCCTGGCCGATGACCGTCATCGAGGGAGTGGTCGACGACGCGAGCACCGAGTCGAACATGACGGCCTACCTCGCGGTCGGCGTGCTGCACCACTGGCGCGTCTGTAGAGATCGCGCATTCGTCGAGCGGATGTGGCCCGTGGTGCGGCGCGCGCTGGACCTCGTCGTCAGCATGCAGCTGCCCTTCGGTGGTGTGGCGTGGTCACGCGCGTGGGGTGCCGCCGGGTCCGACACTGGGCCCGGTGACGCTGGTCCTGGCACGGTGCCCGTTGCCGGGGCCCTGCTCGCGGGCAGCTCGAGCATCTACCAGGCCCTGCGGTGCGGTGTCGCCCTCGCTGAGCTGATGGACGACCCGCAACCGGACTGGGAGATGGCCGGTGCACGCCTCGGACACGCGCTCCGCGACCACCGGGAAGGGTTCCTGGACAAGTCCACGTACTCGATGGACTGGTACTACCCGGTGCTCGGCGGTGCTGTGCGCGGTGAGGCAGCCGAGGCGAGGGTGGCCGACCAGTGGGAGACCTTCGTGGTCGACGGACTGGGAGTGCGCTGTGTGAGCACCAATCCCTGGGTGACTGGCGCCGAGACCTGTGAGCTGGTCATGGCGCTGGCCGCGATCGACGACCATCGTGCCGCGAGGCTCTTCGCGGACATGCAGCACCTGCGCACCGACGAGGGGGCCTACTGGACCGGGCTGGTCTACCCCGAGCACGTCAACTGGCCGCAGGAGCACTCCACGTTCACGGCAGCGGCGGTGATCCTCGCGTGGGACGTGCTCACGGGGACCACCCCCGGCGCCGGCGTCATGAGCGGCCGTGAGATCGGGGTGGAGTTCCCCGACGCCCTCGACGAGATCGCGCTGGAGTGCGACTGCCGGACGGCCTCACGCGTCCGATAGCTCGAGCGGCTCTCCGGCGTCTCCGCGCGTGCGCGTCAGCACCCGCATCGAGCCGATGCTCTCGCGTGGCTCGAAGCTGCCGGAGCGCACGGCACGCTGCCACACGTGAAATGGCGCCTGCCCGCCGTCCTCCGGCCGCTCGAAGACGTCGTGGATCACCAAGGCACCTCCACTGGCCACCCAGGGGGCAAAGCCGGTGTAGTCGTTCTGGGCGTGCACCTCGGCGTGACCGCCGTCGATGAACAACAGGCTGACCGGGGTGCGCCACCACTCGGCGATGCTGGTCGAGTGGCCCACGACGGCGTTCACCTGATCCTCCAGACCTGCGTGGGCGAGTGTCCTCCGAAAGAACGGCAGGGTGTCCATCAGGCCCAGCTGGTCGTCGACGAGGGACGGGTCGTGGTGCTCCCAGCCGGCCTGGTTCTCCTCAGACCCGCGGTGGTGATCGATCGTCAGCACGGTGCCGCCGACCTCCCGCGCTGCGGCGCCGAGGTAGATCGCGGACTTGCCGCAGTAGGTGCCGATCTCCAGCACCGGACCGTGCGGGAGCCGCTCGCGCGCCAGCCGGTGAAGGAGGGCTCCCTCGTCGTGCGGCATGAAGCCCTTGGCTGCCTGGGCATGGGCGAGCAGGTCGGCGGGCATCTGCGGATCCATGGGACTACTCTGCCCGTGCCGTGCGCATCAGGGGAGAGGTGGTGGTCAACCGCAGTAGTCGCACTGGCCCGTGGTGGGCAGGGCGGTGAAGCAGGTCGGGCAGACGGCCGCCTTCGTGCGCTCTGCCGTCCTGGTGGGCGCTGCGCTGCGTGAGGTTCGGGGCGGGGATGCAGCGCGGGAGCGTGGGGCGGAGCGGCGGCGCAGGAGGTGCTCGGTGGATCCGCCGCCGGAGGGCAGGTCCGCGGCGAGTGCCCGGTAGCAGGCGAGCCGGTCCTCGGCCGCTCGCTGCTCGGCGTCGCTGACCTGTACGCCGTTGGTCAGGGCGACGATCCGGGCGTAGGTCTCGCCCACGGTCCCGTCGCGCTGGACGCACAACGACGCGAGGGGCGGATCGCCGCCACGGTCGGCGGCGAGGGCGATCATCTCCACGAGGTCGCCGATCCAGGTGCGGCGCTGCGTCGGGCTGTCGACGCCGGTGCGGCTCACGACCTCATCGGCCAGCTGGTAGGTGGTGATCACGCCGCCGTAGCGTCCTGCCGTCTCACGCAGGACCTCCAGTGCGGCAGGCGTCCAACGGGCGAACTGGGGGAGTATCCGAGCCACGGCGACGAGGCTACCGGTGGCGTCGCAGCGGCGGGGGTGCCGGGCCGGGGGCGGTGAGAGGCACCGTCCTCATGTGATGTCGGCGACCGTGGCCTGCAGCGACTCGACGAGGGCGTCGGCGTCCACCCACAGGCTGTGTCCGTGGTCACCGGCGCCCATCGAGATCCGACGGCCGGTGATGGAAGCGTCGGCCACCACCGGCCAGGCCGTCGTGGAGCCGAGCGGCGTGATGGTGCCACGCTCGTAGCCCGTGGCGGCCAGGGCCTGCTCGGCATCGGGCAGCTGCAGCTTGTTGACGCCCACCACGGACCGGAGCTTCTTCCAGGCGATCTGCCGGTCGCCGGGCACGAGCACGAACAGGAAGGTGCCGTCGCTGCGCTTGGCGACGAGAGTCTTCACGATGTCGCGGGGCTCGATTCCTTGCAGCGCCGCGGCCTCCTCCAGCGACGACGCGGTACCGCGTTCCACCACTTCGATCTCCAGGCCGCGTTCGGCGGCGTCCGCGGCAGCACGCTCGGTTCCCATGGAGCCATCGTGCCCGAGGGTGGGAGGAGCTGCTCCGTCGAGTGATCGGGAACGGGCCTGCATCGTCGTCCGGTTACTCGTGCGTAACGTGATGGGCCACACGTTCGTTGGGCACGGCAAGACTCCGCCTCGCGGAGTGAATCGACCTGGGGGTACCCATGAGACGACCTCTCCTGACCGCGACCGTCGCCGGCGCCGCACTGGCCCTGGTGCTGGGAAGCACCTCGGCGCAGGCCGAGCCGGACGGCGCCGCCCGTATCCAGCCGTTCCTGGCCCAGCAGCTCGACGGCCTGACGGCGTCGGCACCGGCTGTGGCGATGATCCACGGCGAGACCACCGCAGACGCCCAGCAGGCCGTACAGGACGCCGGAATGCGAGAGGTCACACGCTTCGACCGCGTCGGTGTCGTGGCTGCCGTCGGCACCAAGAAGCAGATTCAGCAGGCACGTGAGGCAGACGGCGTCACCTACGTCGAGGGCAACCAGCCGGTGGAGTACCACCAGCACACCTCCAACCAGGCCACCCGCGGCGCTGAGGCCGCCGCCGACCTCACCGACGACCAGGGGCGCGCCCTGACCGGCGAGGGCGTGAGCGTCGCGGTCATCGACTCCGGCGTGGACCCCACTCACCCGTACCTGCGTGGCGCCACCGTGGCCAACCTCAAGACGGTCTGCCTGCCGGTCATCGAGGCGCTGTGTCACGTGCAGCGCGTCCCGAACTTCCTCGACACCGACACGCTGTCGGTCGGCGGACACGGCACGCACGTCTCCGGCATCGCCGTGGGGCGCCCGACCACCCTCACCAACGGTGAGGAGCTCCAGGGGGCCGCACCCGGCGCCAGCCTCGTCTCCATCTCCACCGGCGTCGCCGTGCTGATCCTCGGTGCCGACTCCGCCCTCAACTGGGTGCTGGAGAACCACGAGCGGCCGTGCGGCGACGGTGTCTCGGCCGACGAGTGTCCCCCGATCAAGGTCACCAACAACTCCTACGGCCCCAGCGGTGGTGGCGCGTTCGACCCTGAGTCCACCACGGTCAAGCTGCAGCGTGCCTTGGCCGAGGAAGGCGTCGTCACCGTGTGGGCCGCCGGCAACGACGGGGGCGATGGCAGCGAGAGCCTGACCAACCCGCCGGGTCAGGACCCCACCGGCGGAATCATCTCCGTGGCGTCCTACTACGACGAGGACACCGGCACCCGCGACGGCCAGGTCTCCTCCTTCTCCAGTCGTGGCGACCAGAGCGACCGGAGCACCTGGCCCGATCTGTCGGCACCCGGTGAGGACATCACCTCGGCCTGCCGTCCGACGCTGCCGATCTGCACCACCGGCCTGGACTTCAAGAACGGACCGGGACCGCTGGACATCGGTACGTTCAACACGATCAGCGGCACGTCGATGGCCGCACCGCACGTCGCCGGGGCGGTCGCGCAGCTGTTCCAGGCCAACCCGAACGCCACACCGGCGCAGGTCGAGCAGGCGCTGACGTCGACGGCGCACAAGTTCACCGACGGTGCCGGCTACGTCGGCGGGACGTCCTTCGACAAGGGCCACGGTCTGATGGACGTCGTGGCCGCCGTGGAGGCCGTGCGCTGACTCAGACCACGGTCAGCCGCTCCGGCGACGCGTCTCGGGACGGGTCTCGGGCCCGGGTCGCCGCAGCGGCTGGCCGTGCACGCTCAGCAGGACAGTCGGCGGGCACCGTCTGGGGCACTCAGGGGACAGCTGTCCCCTCGACGCCGTAGGTTCGGACCGTGCCCTTGACGATCCATCGCGCCGAGCGCGCCGACGCGTTGCTCGATGGCCTGGCCGGCCTGCTGGAGCAGCCACCGCAGGATCCTTTCGAGCGCGACGTCGTGGTGGTCGGGGCCTCAGGGGTGGAGCGTTGGCTCGCCCAGAGCCTCAGCCATCGGCTCGGCGCCACCGACGGCCGCCAGGACGGCATCTGCGCCGGCGTCGACCTCGTGCGACCGGCACACCTGCTGACGGGGCTCACCGGCGCGGAGGGCAACGCCCGCGAGCTCGACGATCCCTGGGCGCCCGGGCGGCTGGCCTGGACGGTGCTCGACGTCCTCGAGCACGCCATCGACGAGGACTGGCTGAGCGTCGTCGCCACGCACGTCGGTCACGGGTTGCCCGAGCGCGACGAGGCGCTGCGGCGCAGTCGCCGCTACACCACGGCCCGGCGCACGGCCTCGCTCCTGCACGGCTACGCCGTCCAGCGGCCGTGGATGGTGCAGGGCTGGCTGGACGGCGACGACACCGACGGCGAGGGCCACGAGCTGCCCGCGGCGTGCCGATGGCAGGCCGAGGTGTGGCGCCGCGCGGTGCACCGTCTCCAGGCTCACCCCTCGCCCGACCAGCGGCTCGCCGCCACCGCCGAGGCCCTCCGCGAGGACCCCAGCAGGTTCGCACTCCCGGCGCGGCTGTCGTTCTTCGGCCACACGAGGATGGCGGCCGCCGAGCTGGACGTCGTCGACGCGCTCGCCCGCGGCCGCGACGTCCACCTGTGGCTGCCGCAAGCAGCCAGGAGGAAGCAGTCGGAGGACGGCAACGCACTGCTCGCCTCCTGCGGGCGCGACGCCGCCGAGCTCGATGAGTCCCTGCTGCGGCTGCCCAGCAACCCGCAGCTGGAGCACCTCGGCGCCCCGGAACGCCCGGCCACGCTGCTGGGCCACCTGCAGCGCGACATCGCTGCCGATGCGCCGGGCGGCGACCGCGCGCTGGATCCGGCAGACCGATCCGTGCAGGTGCACGCCTGCCACGGTCCCGCCCGGCAGGTCGACGTCCTGCGCGAGGTGGTGCTCGGCCTGCTGGAGGACGACCCCACCCTCGAGCCCCGCGACATCCTCATCATGTGCCCCGACGTCGAGACGTTCGCGCCGCTCGTACAGGCAGCATTCGGGCTTGACGACGTCGACGGCGCGGAGCACCCCGGGCACCAGCTGCGTGTCCGCCTCGCCGATCGCGCCGCCTCCGCCGTGAACCCGGTGGCCGAGGTCCTGCAGCGGGTGCTGGCGATCGCCGCGGCGGGCCGCACCAGCGCCGCCGAGGTGCGGGACCTGCTCGCCCTGGCTCCGGTCCGACGTCGTTTCGGCCTCAGCGAGGACGACCTCGAGCAGCTGGAGGACTGGACCGCCGCGACAGCCGTGCGCTGGGGGGTCGACGCCGACGCCCGCTCCACGTGGGGCCTGGGAGGACTGGCGCAGAACACGTGGGAGGTTGGTCTGGACCGTCTGGCGCTGGGCGTGGTGACCGAGCCCGGTAGCGGCAACCGGCTCGGCGGCATCCTGCCCCTGGACGACCTCGCCAGCACGGGCGTCGACCTCGTCGGCCGGGTGCACGAGGCCATGGCCCGGCTCGCCGACCTGCTCGGGGCTGCGCACACCCGACCCCTTGGAGAGTGGGTCGAGCTGCTCAGCCGCAGCGTCGACGCCCTCACCGACGTCGCGCCCCGTAACGCCTGGCAGCGCGAGCAGGTGCTGCGCAGGCTCGCCCGTCTCGACGTCGACGCCGACGGGCAGCTCACCGTGGTGGAGATGGCTGCCGTGCTGGAGGACGTCTTCGCGGCCCGCCCCACACGCACGAGCTTTCGCACGGGCTCGCTCACGGTGTGCACCATGGTGCCGATGCGCTCGGTGCCGCATCGTGCGGTCTGCCTGCTGGGCCTGGACGCTGACGTCTTCCCTCGCACGCCCACACCACTCGGTGATGACGTCCTGGCCAGGCACCGGCTCGCGGGGGAGCGCGATGCTGCCAGCGAGGACCGGCAGCTGTTCCTCGACGCGCTGATGTCGGCCACCGAGCACCTGGTGATCACCTACACCGGTGCCAGCGAGCACACCGGACGGCCCCTGCCGGCGGCCACGCCGGTGGGCGAGATGCTCGACCAGCTCGAGCGCAGCGTGCGCGGTGACGTGCGTGCCCACGTCATCACCCGCCACCCGTTGCAGGCCTTTGATGCGCGCTCGTTCACGCCCGGTGCCCTGGTGCCGGAGCGGCCGTTCAGCTTCGACGTCGCCGCCCTGGCCGGCGCCCGGGCCACGGTGCGTCCCGCGGTCCCTCAGCCGGGCTTCCTGCCGCAACGGCTGGAGCCCCACAGTGACACGGTCGTCACCCTGGACGACCTGCGATCCTTCCTCCGCCACCCCGTGCGCTTCTTCGTGCAGGGCCGGCTGGACGTCAGGCTCCCGTACGAGTCTGACCCGCAGGATGAGGGCATCCCGCTGGCGCTGGACCACCTGCAGCAGTGGCAGCTCCACCAGCGGATCCTTGCGTCCGTCCTCGCCGGCGTCACCGGACCGCAAGCCGAGGCGGACGAGCGCCGGCGCGGCCTGCTGCCACCGGGTGTGCTCGCCGACGGCGCCCTGGCGTCCTCGCGCGAGCTCGTGGGCCGGCTGTTCGAGGTCGCCGCACCGTTGCGCACAGGCACCGCCGCCAGCATCGACGTCGACGTGACGCTGCCGGACGGTCGGCGGGTGGTGGGTACGGTGGGCGACGTCCACCCCGGGGTCCTCGTGGCCGTCACTCCATCCACGCTCAAGGGGCGCCAGCTGCTGCTGCCATGGGTCGACGTGCTGGCGCTCGCCGCCACTGGCGAGGGCCGTCCAGCACGTCTGGTGGGCCGGGTACGTCGCGGACGTGGCGCTGCGCCCGGCACGGTGAACATCGCTGCTCCGGAGCAGCAGGAGGCCGTCGCGCTGCTCGCCGAGCTCCTCGACCTCTGGAGCGCCGGCACGTCCATGGCGCTTCCGTTGCCGGTCAAGACCTCCCAGGTGGTGGCCGAGCAGCTGCGCGAGCACGACCTCGTGACGGCGGAGGACGCCGCGCGCTGGGAGTGGGGTGGCAACCGGAACAGGGGGATCGACGGCGAGGACGTCGACCCGTACCACGTGCTCGCCTTCGGGTCGGGATGCACGGTCTCCGACCTGATGGTGCGCGGCATGGATCGCGACGCGATGCGCCTGTGGACGCCCCTGCTCGACAGGCTGGGGCGGGCATGAGCGCGCCCGAGGAGTTCCGGATCGCCGATCCGCTGCCTGCAGGCGGCACCACGCTGCTGGAGGCCAGTGCGGGCACCGGCAAGACGTGGGCCATCGCCGCACTCGTCACCCGGTACGTCGCCGAAGGGGTCGCTGAGCTCGACGACCTGCTGGTGGTCACCTTCGGACGCGCTGCCAGTGCCGAGCTCAAGGACCGTGTCCGCGAGCGGCTCGTGGAGGCCGAGCAGGTGCTCGCCTCGGGCCTGGCACCCGGCGCCGACGCCCTGCTCACGGGTCTGCTCGACGCCGACGACGCCGAGCAGACCGCGCGACACCGCCGTCTCCGCCGAGCCGTCGCGCGGTTCGACGAGGCCACCATCACCACCACACACGGGTTCTGCCACGCCGTGCTGCGCAGCCTCGGCACCGCCGGTGACGTCGAGCCCGGGTCCTCGCTCGTGCAGGACGACGGCGACATCGTCGAGGACGTGGTGGCCGACCTCTACCTGCAGGCCGTCGGTCGGGGACAGGCGCCGCCGTTCAGTCCCGCGGAGGCGCACATGCTCGGCACCCGCGCCGTGGGCGACCCGGCCGCGGTCCTGCTGCCCACCGATGCCGAGCCGGACTCCGAACCGGACCTGCGCCGACGCTTCGCCGCAGCGGTCCGCGAGGAGTCGGCTCGGCGCCGGCTGGCCGCGCGCACCCTCTCCTACGACGACCTCCTGCAGCGGCTCGCCGAGGCACTGCAGGCCGATGGATCGGCTGCTCGCACGGTCATGCGCGATCGCTGGCGCATCGTGCTCGTCGATGAGTTCCAGGACACCGACCCGGTGCAGTGGCAGATCCTGGAGCGGGCCTTCGTCGGGCACGCCACCGTCGTGCTCGTGGGCGACCCCAAGCAGGCCATCTACGGCTTCCGTGGGGGTGACGTCCACACCTACCTGAGGGCGGCGAAGCAGGCCGACGTGCGACGCACCCTCGCCCTCAACCATCGCAGTGACGCACCGCTGGTGGCCGCCGTCGATGCCGTCCTGCGGGGGACCCAGCTGGGTGACCCCGAGATCGTCGTGCGGCCGGCGCGTGCGGCGCTGCAAGGGTCGCGGCTCGTGGACCCCGCCGGGGACGCCCCGTTCCGGCTGCGTGCGCTCACTCGCTCCGACGCGCGCGTCGGCGAGGGCAAGCACGTGCCCATCGCCATGGCCAGGGAGCGCATCGCAGCCGACCTCGCCGCGGAGATCGCCGGCCTGATCAGCCGCGACGCCACCTACGACGACGGTGACGGCCCCCGGCCGCTCGGGGCCGGTGACGTCGCCGTCCTGGTCGAGCGGCACGCCGATGCCGACGTCGTCCACGACGCCCTGCTCGTCGCCGGGGTACCTGCCGTCCGTGGCGGCGGGGCGGACGTGCTGCGCAGCGAGGCCGGTCGGCACTGGGTCACTCTGCTGAGCGCTCTGGAGTCGCCGCACCGCAGCGCCCTGGTGCGCGCCGCCGCGCTCGGACCGTTCTTCGGACATGACGCCGTCAGCCTCGATGCCGAGGGAGATGCTCTCACCGACGCCGTCTCCGCGCACCTGCGCGACCTGGCGGACCTGCAGCGTGAGCGGGGGACAGCGGGCCTCGTCGAGGCACTCACGGGGGACGCCAAGGTCGTGGAGCGGGTTCTGGGGCTCGTCGGTGGACGCAGGCTCCTCACCGACCTCGAGCACGTCGGCCACGTGCTGCAGCGCGCCGCCAGGGAGCGTGGACTCGGCCTCTCCGGGTTGCTGCGCTGGCTGCTGGACCGGCGAGCCGACGGCGCCCAGGCAGCGGACCGGGCCCGACGGCTCGACAGCGACGCCGACGCCGTCCAGATCGTCACCACGTTCGTCAGCAAGGGCCTGCAGTACCCCGTGGTCTACGCCCCCTTCCTGTTCAACCGGTGGGACGCCGAGCGCGACGTCCTGCGGCTGCACACGGGCGGAGAGCGTTGCCTCGACGTCGGCGGTGGGGGACCGTCGTGGAGGGAGCACGCCGCCCAGGCGTCGTCGGAGCGGGCCGGTGAGGCGTTGCGCCTGCTGTACGTGGCCATGACCCGCGCCCAGTCGCGGCTCGTCATGCACTGGGCACCCTCCTGGGACTGCACCGGTGCCGGACTGCACCGGCTGCTGTTCCGGCCCGACCCGGACGACCCAGCCGTGCCGGACACGATGGGACGCCCCTCGGACGTCGAGGCGGTGGCCCGGCTCAGGCTGTGGCAGGCGCGTGGCGGGCCGCTCGTGGAGCAGATGCTGACTGAGCCGCGGTCCCTGCCCGACGTCGACACCTCTGCGACACCCCTGGTGGCTCGTGCGCTCACCCGCGACGTCGACCTCACCTGGCGGCGCACCTCCTACAGCTCGCTCGTGCGGCGAGACGACGAGATCTCGGTGGGCAGCGAGCCGTCCGACGTGGGTACGCAGGACGAGCAGCCGATCCAGACGATCACGACGGCGCAGGACCTCGGACCGTCACCGTGGGCCGATCTGGCCGGTGGTGCGGCACTGGGCACGCTCGTGCACGGCGTGCTGGAGGACGTCGACGTCACTGTCTCGGACCTGGCCGCCGAGGTGCGTCGGCAGGTGGACGAGCAGCTGGCACGGCAGCCGCTGGACGTCGACGTCGGCGTCCTGGCGTCGGCGGTCACCGCCGCCCTGCGGACGCCCATGGGACCGCTCGTCGACGACCTCACCCTGGCCGAGGCGCTGGCCCTGAGGCCGCTGCGGGAGCTGGAGTTCGAGCTGCCCCTGGCCGGTGGCGACGCTGGGCTCGCAAGAGCTGGGCCTGCACGGAGCGAGCATGGGCAGCGCGAAGGCGTGGGAAGGCTGGCCGACGTCGCCGACCTCATGGAGTCGCTGCTGTCACCGCAGGACCCGTTGCGCCCGTTCGCACCCGACCTGCGTGACCCCACCCTCGCCGGCCGCACCTTGCACGGCTACCTCAACGGGTCCATCGACCTGCTGATGCGCACCCCGCAGTCACGCACCCTCGTCGTCGACCACAAGACCAACCGGCTCGAAGGCTCCGACGGTGGTCTCGCGGCCTACGCCCCGGACCGGCTCGCCGAGGCCATGCTGCACACCACCTATCCGCTGCAGGCGATGCTCTACACCGTCGCCCAGCACCGGTTCCTGCGGTGGCGGCTGCCGGGCTACCACCCGGACGAGCATCTCGGGGGAGTGCTGTACCTGTTCGTGCGGGGCATGACGGGCCCGGACGTTCCACGCGACGACTCCGGGGCTCCCTACGGCGTCTTCGCGTGGCGTCCGCCGACCGCACTCGTGCTCGGACTCAGCGACCTGCTCGACGGACAGGAGCACGCATGAGAGAGGCGCATGACGCCCAGCTGGTGCACGGTGCCACCGGTCTGCTCGGCGAGCTGAACCGTGCGGAGGTGCTCGCGGCGGCCGACGTCCACGTCGCCCGGCGGGTCGGCGCCCTGGCGGGGGAGTCCGACGACGCGGTGCTGCTGGCTCTCGCCCTGGCGGTGCGGGGCGTGCGGCTCGGCTCCTCCTGCGTCGACCTGAGGGCGGCCGTGGACGAGCTGGTGCGTGAGGCGCCGCAGGTCGAGTGGCCGGGGGACGACTGGTGGGCGCGCGTCGCGGCGAGCCCGCTCTCGCAGGGGGACGACCGCGTCCTCGTCGTCGAGGAGCCGCTGCTGCACCTGGCCCGGTACCACCACCTGGAGCATTCGCTGTGCCGGCGGCTCGCCGCCCGTCTGGAGGCCGATCCGCCCGCCGTCGACGAGGCACGCCTGGATGCGGACCTGGACCGGCTGTTCGCAGGAGACTCCTTCGCCGAGCAGCGCGAGGCGGCACGGCGAGCGGCCACCGGCTGGACGTCGGTGGTCACCGGCGGCCCGGGCACCGGCAAGACCACCACGATCGCCCGCCTGCTCGCCGCACTGTCCGCCCAGCACACCGCCCAACCCACCGCACAGCGTCCGCTCACGGTCGGTCTGGCGGCACCCACCGGCAAGGCCGCCGCCCGGATGCGTGAGGCGATCGCCGGTGCGGCCGCAGCGGACGTCTTCACCGATGACGAGCGCACCTGGCTGACCTCGCTGGACGCGGTGACGCTGCACCGCCTGCTCGGCCCCCGCCCAGACCACCGGACAGCCTTTCGCCACCATGCGGGTCAGAAGCTCGGCCACGACGTCGTGGTGGTGGACGAGACGTCCATGGTCTCGCTACTGATGATGGAGCGTCTGGTCCAGGCGGTCTCACCCACCTGCCGGCTCGTGCTGGTCGGTGACGCCGAGCAGCTGGCCTCCGTGGAGGCCGGAGCGGTGCTGCGTGACGTCATCGACGGGCTCGCCGACGCGGACACGTCGGCCGTCACGCGTCTGACCAGCGGTCACCGCTTCCATGGCGTGATCGGTGACCTCGCGGCCGCCATCGTCGCCGGTGACGCCGACCGGACGCTCGATCTCCTGGAGTCAGACGACCCGGCGGTCAGGTTCGTGGACCCCGACGAGCTGGACGCGGTCGTCGCCGACCGGCCACGGTCCCAGGCTCGCGCCGTCGCCCGGGCGGCCGCCGACGGTGATGTCGAGGCCGGACTGGCAGCGCTGGCCGAGCACCGGATGTTGTGCGCGCACCGTGACGGCCCGTGGGGTGTGCGCACGTGGAACGAGCGACTGGAGCGGGAGGTGCGCACGTTCCCGGATCCGGCCCGACCGTGGTTCGCCGGAAGGCCGGTCCTCCTCACCCGCAACGACGCGAGCCTCGGCGTGCACAACGGTGACGTCGGTGTGACGCTCGATGAGGACGGTCGCCTGGTGGTCCGCCTCGACACCGGGCGCGACGTGTCGGCCGCTCGTATCGCGTTCGCACAGAGCGCCTACGCCAGCACGGTGCACCGCAGCCAGGGCAGCGAGTTCGAGCACGTCACCTTGCTGCTGCCGGAGCAGGACTCCGCCGTGCTCACGCGGGAGCTGCTCTACACCGCGGTCACCCGCACCCGCTCCACGCTCACCGTCGTCGGGACACCCGACGTCGTGCGGCAGGCCGTCGAGCGTCGCACCGCGCGAGCCAGCGGCGTCGCCCGCCGCCTCGCCGGGCTCCTCACGCGCGACTGAACCCGACGTGCTCCCCGCATGGTCGCCGCGCACGTGGACGCCGGTGCCTGGTCGGGTCACTGAGGCTCAGGGCTGGGGCGCGTCCAGACGTTGGCGGACCTCGGCCAGCACGTGCTCGGGGAACTCCGCGGTGCGGCGGCACCACTGCACGAGGTAGACGATCTTGTTGAGCCGCGCGCCGGGGAGCTCGATGCCTCGTGACTCCAGGGCCGGGCGCAGGACGTTGCGCTCGAAGCTTCCCGCGCTCATCTCCTGGGTGCCGCGCCACTGGGCGAAGGCGCGCTTGAGGTCACCGTGGGCCACGACCCCGTGCTCCGGGGACAGGGCCACGGCGATCGCCGCGATGAGCCACGCGTCGTCGCCCTGCAGCGAGGCGACGCCAAGCTGCTCCGTCCCGGAACCGCCCGGCCGCGCCTGCGCGACGTCGAACTCGACGTCCAGGCCGATCGTCAGGTCCGGGAACCGCAGCTCGATGCGGCTCCCGCTACCGGGCAGTGAGAAGCGCTGCTTGGGTTCGGGCGAGCTCGACTGGCCCGCAGGGCTCACCAGCTCGACGATCGCTCCGTTGGCGCGTTGGCCTCGGTACACCACGGGCTGGCCCTCGGTGGCAGTGAGCACCAGGGCCGGATCGCTCGCGTACGGCAGGCGCAGGAACAGGTAGGTCGAGCCGTCCAGACGCTCGAGGGTGAACAGCCGCTCCTGCGGCAGCGTCATCCGGCGCGCCACGACGAACTTGCCGCCGGGGGCGATCGTCTCGTCCCCGGCGTGCCCGCCACACGTCCAGGCGATGCGCAGCATCAAGCCTCCTTCGTGGAACGTGTTCCGGCGTGGCTCGACCCCGAGGCCGAAGCCGCCGACGATGATGCCATGAACCTGACCCCGACTCTGTCCAGCCTCCTCGGAATCGCCTTGTTCGTCGCCGTGGTCGTGCTCGCACTCAAGGTCGCGCAGAGCATCTTCGGCGCCGACAGCAAACGTGCCGCGGCGACGGAGGTGGCCGCCAAGCTCGTCTCCTACCCGACGGCCTCGGACGGGGTGCTGCGGCGACGGTTCGCGCGGGCCCTGGTGACGCAGCACGTCGTGATGCCCAGCGGCGACCGCCTGGCCTTCAGCGACCTCACCGTCCGGGTGGCACCGGAGGACCTCGAGCGCCTGGACCCGGACGCGGACCTGGATCGGCTCGGCGACGACGCAGCCGCGCTGTATCGGACCCACGCCGAGCGTGAAGGGTGGGCCCTTCCGTCGAGCATCGACATCACGGTGGAGGTGGATCCCGCCCTGCGTGCCGGGTGGATCCCACCGGCACGCGGCACGCGACGTCGTGAGCCCGTGGGTGTGCTCGGGGTGGCACCCAGAACTGAGGGGGCCAGGACGGAGAAGGCCGGAGCAGGAGATTGCGCAGAGCACCAGCACGAGGATCGACCGGCCTGGCTCGGCTGGGACCGCGTGGGCCAGGTGGTCGACGCCGACGCGTCGAGCAACGATGCCACGGCGACGGTGACCTCCCTGCGGCGGACCTCGGCCGGTCCCGAGACGGTGGCGTTCTCACCGCCGACCGTCGAGGTCGGCAGTCGACTCCGGCTGGAGCGTGGGGCGGAGGTTGCGGTGCTGGGCCAGCACGAGGAGGTGGTTCTCGGACGCCTGCGGGACAGCCCGCTGCGCTTCGACGAGCAAGAGGTCTCCTCCCGGCACGTCGCGGTCCGCTGGCGGGCTGGCCACTGGCAGGCGAGCGACGTCGGCAGCACCAACGGCACGATGATCGACGGAGAGCACCTCGAGCAGGGCAGCTGGACGACCCTCACGTCGGGGGCCGTGATCGCCCTCGCGGGGGTCCGTGTCGTCGTGTCGGTCGAGACCGTGTCAACGCAGACCCCGTCGCCCGGAGCGGGGGGAACGGTGCGTCGTGAGGGAATCAGGGCTCATCAGGGACACTGAGAGGGTCATGCCCGTCTCTGACCCTCGACCGACGAACCCGCTGCGCCCCGTGCCCGGAGGGCACCCGGACGACGAGAGAGCGCCCGGAGGGCACCCGGACGACGAGAGAGCGCCCGGAGGGCACCCGGACGACGAGAGAGCGCCCGGAGGGCACGCCGGCGACGACGCGCCCACGGTCCGGGTGGCGGGGGAGCCCCGTTTCGAGCTGCGGGGGCGCATCGGTGCGGGGAACCACGGGGTGGTCTTCCGCGCCCAGGACCGACACCTGCAGCGTGAGGTGGCGATCAAGCGCTTCTCCCACTTCCTGGCCGACGACCCTCGCGCGATGCGCCGCATCACCCGTGAGGTGGCGACGCTCGCACGTGTCAGTCACCCGAACGTCGTCACAGTGCACGATCTCGTGCACCTGCCTGACGGTGACGGCGAGATCACCCCGCACCTGGTGATGGAGCTGGTGGAGGGCACGTCGTTGCGTGACCTGCTCGCCTCCCACGGGCCGAGCCCGCGGTCGGTGATCGCCGCACGGGGTGTGCTCGAGGGGCTCGCCGCCTGCCACCGCGCCGACATCCTGCACCTGGACATCAAGCCGGCCAACGTGCTCGTGACGGGTGAGGGCGCAGTGAAGATCGTCGACTTCGGCATCGCCCGCGCCGCGTCGGACGCGACGGCGACGGTGGCCGGTACGCCGCACTACATGGCGCCCGAGCAGTACGACGGCCGCGCAGACCAGCGCAGCGACATCTACTCGGTGGGCTGCCTGCTGTACGAGTGCCTGACCGGTCGGCCACCGTTCGAGGGGACGATGGCCAGTCAGCTGCTGGCCCACCGGACACGCCCGCGGCCCGACCCACGCGAGCACGCCCCCTACGTCAGTGCTGGTCTCGCCGGGATCGTCATGCGCGCCATGGCCATCGACCCGAGCCAGCGGTACGCGTCAGTGGGGCAGATGCTCGACGCGCTCTCGTCGGTGCAGATCGAGCCCGTCGCCCAGACCCGGCCTGCTCCGGGTCCGCGCCCCGCACCAGCGCCCGCGATCGCACCGGACCCTCGTCCCGCACCGGCGTCCCCGACGGCCGAGGCAGGATCGGCACCGGTCGTGACGCGCTGGAGCAGGCTGCAGCGGCTGGGTGCCGGGCTCGGCCTCAGTGCTTTCCTCGTGGCACTGATCCCCGGCCTGGTCTGGTCGACCACCAGCATTCCTCCGGCGCCGGAGTACCTTCCTGGCTTGATGATCGACCCGCAGCCGTGGTGGCTGCTCGCCGTCGGCATCGCCGTGCTCTTCCTCGCGCTGCGGTGGCAGCAGTTCAGCGGACGTCTGGCCGGCCCGCCGGTGGGGTGGGCACGGCCGGGGCGCCTGCTCGATCGTGATGCCCGCGCCGCGATCCGTCAGGCCGCCGGGGGCGCGTTGCGGGGCTCGTTGCCGATGCTGGTCCCGTGGTACGCGCTGCTCGTGGTGGCCCTGGCTGCAGGTCTCGATCTCGACCGGCCCCACGACCTCTACGCGTCGAGCTGGACCGTTGCCTGGCTGTGCATGCCGCTGGCCGTCGTGGCGCTCACCTGGCGCGCGGTGACGCGTGTGCGGCTCCGGGTCGGCAGGATCCTGATGTCCGTGGTGCTGCTGGCCGGTGCTGGTCTGGCCGGGGTGCTCTTCGTGGTCTACCCGTCCGTCGCTGGCGGCTTCTGAGCGCTCTGGCCGGTCCGGGCCAGCATGGCGTCCACGCTGAACCGCCCTGGTCCGGTGAGTGCCAGCAGGAGCGAGGTCGCCGCGAGCACACCGACCAGCTCCCAGCCGCCCTCCGCGGCGTAGAAGGCGTCGGAGTGCACGAGGAACGCGGCGCCGACCATCGAGGCCGCCAGGAGCACGCCGACGATGCTGGTGAGTGCCCCGGCGACGAGCAGCGCACCCCCGGCCACCTCGAGCGTGGCCTGGAAGACTGCCGAGACGGTCGGTGCCGGGATCCCCATCTGCTCGAACCCCTCGCCGGTGGCGCCGATGCCGGCACGGACCTTCTGCAGTCCGTGGGCGAGGAAGACCAGACCGATCACGGTGCGACCGAGGAGCAGTCCGGCGTCGGACGCAGCCCTGGGACGGGTGGTGAGTGCGTGCAGCACGGTCGGCATGGAGGCCCCCTTCGTTGAAGACTTGATCACCCGGGTGAACGACACCGGTGGCGGCAATCGTTCCCGGGGATCTCCTCAGGAGAGGTTCGTCACAGGGACGTGCCGTCCTCCAGACGCAGGAACTCCAGGTGGCTCTCGTAGGCGTCGAGCACGTCGTCGATGATCTGGCCGTGGGTGTAGCCCATGACGTCGTAGCCCTGCCCACCCTCGCGCAGGTGAACCTCGAGGCGGGCGTAGTAGTCGTCGCCCTGCGGAACCAGGCTGCCGCTGTACACGGGGATGGGCACCTCGCGACGGCTCATCCGGTAGCGGAACGGCACCGCGTCGCTCACCTCCACCGTGAGCTCGATGCACGGCAGGCCCTCCTCGTCGGTGATCGGGCCGACCGAGGCGTGCACGCCGGCCTCCGTGAGCTCGTGCGAGACCTCCCGCAGGGCGGGTTCGGCGACCCGGTGCATGAAGTCATCGACCTTCTCCGGGCTCGGGAAGGACATGACCCGCCGCAGACGGGCCTGCCAGTGTCCGCTGCCGTGTCGGTCGTGGGTGCTGCGCCCGGAGAGCATGCCGTGCATCACGCCCGCCCGGGAGTCGGCGATGAAGGCCTCGACCCTCAGGGCCTTGTACAGGCCGATCATGACGAGCACCATGACGATCGCGAACGGGACGCCCATGATGATCGTCGCGGACTGCAGCGTGGCGATGCCGCCGATGGCCAGCAGGGCGATGGTGAGGGCGCCGGTGGTGGTGGCCCAGAAGATCCGCAGCCACCGGGGGCCATCGGCGTGGACGTCACGCATCCGGGAGGAGAGGTTGGCCATGACCAGGGCGCCGGAGTCCGCGGACGTGACGTAGAACAGCAGTCCGATGAATGTTGCGATCGAGGCGATGAACGTGAAGGCCGGGTACTCCGCGAGCATGGAGTAGAAGCCTTCCTCCGGCACGTTCATGGCCAGCTCACCGAAGCCGACGTTGCCCTCGCGGATCAGGTCGATGGATGCGTTGCCGAAGATGGAGATCCACATCAGGATGTACATGAACGGGATGATGAGGGTGCCCGCCACGAACTGCCGGATGGTGCGCCCGCGGGAGATGCGGGCCAGGAACAGGCCGACGAAGGAAGCCCAGGCGATCCACCAGGCCCAGAAGAACAGGGTCCAGTCGGCCATCCACGTGCCGGTGTCGTTGAAGGCGAAGGTCTGCATCGTCATGTCGGGGAACCGGCGGGCGAAGTCGCCGATGTTGAGCACGAGGGCGTTGAGCAGGTGCGACGTCCGTCCGGTCAGCAGGATCCACGCCGCGAGCACGAGGGCGAGGATGACGTTGGCCTGGGACAGCCACTTGATGCCCTTGTTGACACCGGAGACCGCCGACAGGGTGGCCATGGCGATCCCGAGGACGATGAGTGCGATCTGTGCCGACAGCCCCATGGGCACGTCGAAGAGCATGTTCAGGCCGAAGTTGAGCTGCACCACGGCGATGCCCAGGGTCGTGGCGACCCCGAAGATGGTGCCGAGGATGGCTGCGAGGTCGACCGCGTCACCGAGCGTGCCCTCCACGCGGCGTCCGAAGATCGGGTGCAGGGCGGAGCGGACGGCGAGCGGTAGTCCCATCCGGTAGGCGAAGTACCCCAGCGCCATGCCCATGAGGGCGTACATGCCCCACCCGGTGATGCCGTAGTGGAACAGCGTCCAGACGGTGGCCTCGCGGGCGGCGTCGACGGACCCCGGCTCCGTGGTGGGTGGCGCCAGGAACTGCGTGACCGGCTCGGCGACGGCGAAGAACATCAGGTCGGTGCCGATGCCGGCCGCGAACAGCATCGATGCCCAGGCGAACGTGCTGAACTCCGGCTGGGAGTGTTCCGGCCCGAGCTTGGTCCGTCCGAAGCGCGACGTGGCGATGAAGATGACGAAGACCAGCACGGAGGTGGCGAGCAGGACGTAGAACCAGCCGAACCAGTCGGTGGCCCAGCCGACGAGCGTGGCGAGCGCCGAGTCGGCGCTGTCCGGCGAGATCAGTGCCCAGGCCGTGATGGCGATGATGGCGGCGCTGGAGCCGACCAGCACCACGAGGTTGACCCGCGACGCCGTCCCCTGGGTCTCGTTGCTGCTGGCTGGATGTTCGGTGGCGGATTCGCTCACGGTTTCTCCTCGGAAGGGTGACATGAAGGTAGTACGGCGGGGCGGGGGCGGCAATCACTTTGGCCAGATGGCCCGGCGGGGGTGCCGGGCCACGGGCGGCAAAGGACAGCGCCGGCGGGGGGTGCGGGGCCGTGGGTGGGCAAAGGACAGCGCCGGGGTGCCGGGCCGCGGGCGGGCAGAGGACACCGCGGGGGTGCCGGCCGTGGCGGCCAGATGACCCAGCAGGAGGGTCAGGTGTGCACGGTGCCCGGCGCGGCGTCGTTGCGGGGATCGCCCTCTGGCCACAGCGGCGTGTCGGTGCCGTGCCGGTAGAACGGCACCGACACGGGAGCCAATGGCGTGTTGCCGGCGATGAGGTCGGCGGCCTTCTCGGCCACCATCATCGTCGGGGCGTAGATGTTGCCGTTGGTGATGTAGGGGAAGACCGAGGCATCCACCACGCGCAGGCCCTGCGTGCCGTGGACCTTCATGCTGCCCGGGTCGACGACGCTCAGGTCGTCGGTGCCCATCTTGGCGGTGCAGGAGGGGTGCAGGGCGGTCTCGGCGTCCTTGGCCACCCAGTCGAGGATCTCCTGGTCGGTCTCCACGCCCGGGCCGGGGGAGAGCTCACCGGCATCGAACGCCTCGAACGCGGGCTGCGCGAGGATCTCGCGGGCAGCGCGGATCATCTCGATCCACTCGCGGCGGTCGCTCTCGGTGGACAGGTAGTTGAACAGCAGGCTCGGGTGCTGGAACGGGTCGGTGGAGCGGATGCGCAGATGCCCCCGCACGTCGGAGTACATCGGTCCGATGTGCACCTGGTAGCCGTGCTCGGCGGCAGTCTGCGAACCGTCGTAGCGCACGGCGATCGGCAGGAAGTGGAACATCAGGTTGGGGTAGGCGACGTCGTCGTTGCTGCGGATGAACCCGCCCGCCTCGAAGTGGTTGGACGCGCCGACGCCGGAGCGGGTGAAGAGCCACTCGGCACCGATGCGCGGTGCCTTCCAGTAGTTGAACCACGGGCCGATCGAGACGGGCTGCTTGCACTCGTGCTGGATGTAGACCTCGAGGTGGTCCTGCATGTTCTCGCCGACGCCGGGCAGGTCGACGACCGAGCGGATGCCCAGGTGGCCCAGGAGCTCGGGGTTGCCGATGCCGGCAAGCTGCAGGAGCTGCGGGGAGTTGAAGGCGCCACCGCACAGGATCACCTCGCCGGCGCCGACGGACTCCGAAGACCCACCGCCGCGCACGTAGTCGACGCCGACGGCGCGAGTGCCGTCCATGCGGACGCCGGTGACCATCGCCCGCGTCTGGATGGTGAGGTTCTTGCGGTTCTTGACCGGATGCAGGTAGGCGCGGGCCGCGCTGAGCCGACGGCCACGGTGGACGTTGCGGTCGAACGGTGCAAAGCCCTCCTGCCGGTACCCGTTGACGTCGTCGGTGCGTGGGTGGCCGGCCTGCTCGGTGGCCTCGAGGAAGGCGCCGAACAGCGGGTCGGTGGCCGGTCCGCGGCTGAGCTTGAGCGGCCCGGACCCACCACGCCAAGCGTCGGCGCCGGCCAGGCAGGTCTCCATGCGCTTGAAGTAGGGCAGGACGTGGGCGTAGTCCCATTGCTCCATGCCGGGGTCGCCCGCCCAGCGCTCGTAGTCCAGCGGGTTGCCGCGCTGGAAGATCATTCCGTTGATGGAGCTGGAGCCGCCGAGCACCTTGCCGCGGGCGTGGTAGACGCGGCGCCCGCCCATGTGTGGCTCGGGATCCGACTCGTACTTCCAGTCGTAGAACCTGCTGCCGATCGGGAAGGGCAGGGCGGCGGGCATGTGGATGAACGGGTCCACCCGGAAGTCGGTACGTCCGGCCTCCAGTACCAGGACGCTGGAGCTCGGGTCCGAGCTGAGCCGGTTGGCGATGGCTGAACCGGCGGATCCGCCGCCGACGATGACGTAGTCGAAGTGCTTCATTGCGAGCTCCTGTCGGTGTCGTCCCACCAGCCTGAGGGTGCGGGTCGGGTGTTGTGCCAGATGTGCTTGGCCTCGCGGTACTCCTCGAGTCCGGCGAGGCCGAGCTCGCGGCCGATGCCGCTCTGCTTGAACCCGCCCCACTCGGCCTGGGGGACGTAGGGGTGGTAGTCGTTGATCCAGATCGTGCCGTGCCTCAGACGCGCGGCCACGCGTTCGGCTCGCCCGCCGTCGCGCGTCCAGACGGCACCGGCGAGGCCGTAGATCGTGTCGTTGGCGATGGAGACTGCCGCCTCCTCCAGGGCCTCGGGGTCCTCGCCGGTGAACCGCTCGACGGTGAGCACCGGCCCGAACGACTCGTCCTGGACGCAGGACATGTCGGCGCTGCAGCCGTCCAGGATCGTGGGCGGGTAGTAGAAGCCGTCCTCGAGGCCGGGGCCGCTCGGTCGCTGTCCACCGACCCGCAGCACCGCTCCCTCGGCCACACCGGCCGCGACGTACGCCTCGACCTTCTCACGGTGTGCCGCGCTGATGAGGGGGCCGGTCTGCGCGTCGGGGTCGTCGGGCCCGCCGAGACGGATGCGTCCGGCCCGCTCGACCAGCTCGTCGACGAACTCCTCGTGGATGGAGTCCTCGATGATGAGGCGTGTCCCCGCGGAGCAGACCTGGCCGGAGTCGAGGAAGGCGGCAGTGAGGGCGTTGTCGAGCGCGGCCTCGCGGTCGGCGTCGGCGAAGACGATGTTGGGGTTCTTGCCGCCCAGCTCCAGGGCGATCTTCTTGACCGTCGGTGCGGCCGACGCCATGATCCGCCGGCCGGTCACGAGCCCTCCGGTGAAGGAGACGAGGTCCACCTCCGGGGCCTCGGTGAGGGTCGGGCCCACCCGGTCGCCCGCGCCGAGGACGAGGTTCGCGACCCCGTCGGGCAGGCCCTCCTCGGCGAGGGTCCGTACCAGCCAGACAGCGGTGGACGGGGTGAGCTCGCTCGGCTTCAGCACGAACGTGCACCCGGCGGCGAGCGCAGGGGCCACCTTCCACGAGGTCTGCAAGAAGGGGAAGTTCCACGGCGTGATGAGGGAGCACACGCCCACCGGCTCGTGCACGACGCGACTGGCGACCCCCGGCACCCCCGGGTCGACGACGCGCCCCGCGTCGGCCTGGGCGAGCGAGGCGAAGTGCCGGAAGACGCCGATGATGTCGTCCATGTCGATGCGGGCCTCGACCATCCGCTTGCCGGTGTCGAGCGCCTCCAGCCGGGCCACGTCCTCCCGCTCGGCGGTGAGCCGGTCCGCCAGCCGGTGCAGCAGGGCAGCGCGCTCGGGCGACGGCGTGCGCGGCCAGGGGCCGTTGTCGAAGGCATCGCGCGCCGCGCGGACGGCATCGACGGCGTCAGCGGCCGTGGCCTCGGGGACGGTGCGCACGAGCGCGCCGTCGGCGGGGCAGCGGATCTCCCGGCTGGCGCCGTCGGAGGCGTCGCGCCAGGTTCCGGCGATGAAGAGGTCGGACATGGGGGGCTCCTCCGGATGACGGGCAGGCGTTCTGACTCAAGCGGAACGGAGAGCGCTCGTCAATCCGGAGGGGCCCCGGGAGGTCTCAGGCTGTGTGGTGCACGTCCTGCAGCCCGTAGACGGGTGTGTCGATGCCCGCGTGGCGAGCCTTCAGCTGCAGCGCGAGATACAGGGAATAGTGCCGGGACTGGTGCAGGTTCCCACCGTGGAACCACAGGTGAGGCACCTGCGTGGGCTTCCACATGTTGCGCTGCTCACCCTCCCACGGGCCGGGGTCCTTGGTGGTGGCCGAGCCGAGCCCCCACACCTTGCCCACACGATCGGCCGTCGCCTGGTCGATGATGTCGGCCACCCAGCCGTTCATGGACCCGTAGCCGGTCGCGTAGACGACGAGGTCGGCCGGGAGCACCGTGCCGTCCTCCAGCACGACGGAGTCCTCCGTCAGGTGACTGACCTGGCCGTGGGCGAGCTTGACCTCTCCGTCGGCGACGAGCTCGGCGGCGCCGACGTCGATGTAGTAGCCGGATCCACGCCGCAGGTACTTCATGAACAGTCCGGAGCCGTCATCGCCCCAGTCGTGCCGGAAGCCGGCCTTCTCCAGGCGGGCGTAGAAGTCGGCGTCCCGCTCGGCCATCTGCTCGTACAGCGGGACCTGGAACTCGTGCATGATCCGGTACGGCAGGGACGCGAACGTCAGGTCGGCCTTCTCCGTGGTCATGCCACTGGCCACGGCCCGCTCGGAGTAGAGGCCGCCCAGGCCGATGTCCATGAGTGAGTCGGACTTCACGACGTGTGTCGAGGACCGCTGCACCATGGTCACGTCGGCGTCGTTCTCCCAGAGGGCGCCGCAGATGTCGTGCGCGGAGTTGTTGGAGCCGACCACGACGGCGCGCTTGCCGCGATAGGCCTCCGGGCCGGGGTGCTGGCTGGAGTGGTGCTGGTCGCCGGTGAACACGTCCATCCCCGGCAGGTCGGGGAGGTTGGGCTTGCCGGACATGCCCGTGGCGAAGACGAGCTCGCGGGGGTGCAGCAGGAGCGACTCTCCGTCACGGTCCACCACCACGTCC
The DNA here is from genome assembly GCF_041951745.1 of Aeromicrobium sp. CTD01-1L150. GTDB lineage: Bacteria > Actinomycetota > Actinomycetes > Propionibacteriales > Nocardioidaceae > Aeromicrobium. Next base: position 2,137,262 of record NZ_CP169555.1, on the reverse strand, counting down.
CAGTGCTCGGCGGCCTCGTCCCAACGGGCCGACGTCACGGTGGAGCGTGACCAGTACGGCACCTCCATCACCGTGGTGTACATCTCCAGCCAGTCGGCGATCTTGTCCTTGGGGGCGAACACCGGCCAGTTCTGCGGGAACGGCAGGTAGGGGAGGTGGTCGTACCAGACCGGGTCGTGCAGGCACAGGCTCTTGTAGCGACTGCGCCACTGGTCGCCGGGCCGGTCGTGCTTGTCGAGCACCACGGCCGGCACGTCGAGCTGACGCAGACGGGCCCCCAGGGCGATGCCGCCCTGGCCACCGCCGATGACCACGACGTACGGCTGCTCGGTGCGGCCGAGCGCTGCTGCCTCGGCCTCGCGCTGCTCCTTCCACGAGCGGCGGCCGCGTACCACGCCGTGCTCGGTGCCACGGGGCCGGCGCTCGCTCATCGGTTCCTCGTGGCCCTTGAGCTCCCGCAGGCTGGTCAGGAGGGTCCAGGCGCCCTCGTCGGTGAGCCGCAGGTGGCCCTTGCCACGCCCGGTCGCAGTCTCGAAGGCGATCCACGCCTCGATGACCCCGTCGGTCTCGGTCGGCGGCTCCAGGGTCGAGAAGCCATGGGGTGCGAGGTCGGGCAGCACGGCGTCCAGCAGGTCCCGGACGCCGTCGGGGTTCTCGACCGTCGTCAGGTTCCAGGTGAACGCGACGAGGTCACGCCAGAAGCTCGTCGGTGCGAACAGTGCGGACGCCGCGGCGGTGTCGCCGCGGCTCATGGCGTCCTCGAAGCTCGCCAGCCAGCTGTCGACCCGCGTGCCGGGGTCGGTGTGGGCGGGCCTGGTGTTCGGTTCCAGCAGCTCGGTCATGATCTCTCCTGCGGGCTCGATGGGACTGCCAGCACACCGCGTCCCGCCGCGAGGTGGAACCGTTGCACGTTGTTGCAACGTGTCGGGCGTCACAGTGGGGGCATGACCTTCGCTGCCGTCGAGCCTGGCGTGGATCTCGGCCGCCACGCCGATGAGCTGCGCCGTGTCCACGACGCGGTGCTGAGCGGCGTCCGGCCGGCCAGCAGGCCCCGTCCGGTCGTGGCTCGCTCGTGGCAGCGTGTGCTGGGGGCCGGGGTCGCGCCCGACGGTTCGGGCCGGCGCACGGCGCTCTCGGAGGCGGAGGTGCAGCGACGTCGGGCGTCCTCGCCGCTGCGGCACGTGGTCGAGGGCCTGTTCGGGTCGCTGGCCGCGGCGGCCGACGCCTCGCAGCTCCTGGTGGTGGTGACCGACGCCGACGGAGTGATCCTCTGGCGACGCGGGTCGGTCGGTATCCGGCGTCGTGCGGACACCCTGGGGTTCGCCGAGGGGGCGCCGTGGACCGAGGAGCGCGTCGGCACCAACGCGATCGGCACGGCGCTGGCGGAGTGTGCGCCCGTCCAGCTCTTCTCCGCCGAGCACTTCGAGCAGCATCAGCATCCGTGGTTCTGCACCGCCTCGCCCGTGCACGACCCCGCATCGGGCGAGCTGGTCGGCATCTTCGACATCAGCGGTCCGGCCCTGACGCTCCACCCGGCGGTCACCGCGTTGGTGGAGATGGCGGTGCGGCTGGCGCAGGCCACGTTGTGGGACCACCTGCAGCAGCGCCACGAACGGTTGCGGCGTAGTGCTGAGCCCGTGCTCGCCGGGGTGCGGGACCCCCTCCTGCTCGTCGACGGCCATGGCTGGGTGGTGCAGTCCAACGGTGTCCGTGCCCCCGATCGTGTCGGGGCGCCGTCGGCCACGGTCGCCCAGATGGTCCCGGGCGTCGGGCTGTGCGTCCCCGAGCCGATCGGTGACGGCTGGCTGCTGCGCAGGCTGGAGCAGGACTCGACGCTCGAGGCGAGTATCGAGGACGGGGCGCCACCGGTGCTGGAGGTCCGCCGTGGGGGAGTGCCGTGGCGGGTGCCGCTCACCAGGAGGCGGGCGCAGATCCTGCGCCTCCTGGCAGCCGCGGGGCGCGAGGGGGTCACGGCCCGCGCGCTGAGCATCGCCGTGTTCGGCGATGTCGGTCACGAGGTGACGGTGCGTGCCGAGATCTCCAGGATGCGCCGCACCCTGGGGGCGCTTGTCGCCACGGGTCCGTACCGGCTGGATGAGTCGGTCCGCTTCCTGCCGTGATCAGTCGGTGTGGCCGGCCTCGCGCACGAGCTTGACTGCATCGTCCACGACCTGGGGGAGCGGGTCGTCGTGGTCGAGTGCACTGCCGTGCTCGTCGGCTCCCAGCGGTTCCAGGGTGTCGAGCTGTGACTGCAGGAGTGAGGCGGGCATGAAGTGCTCGCGACTCTGCATGCGCTTGAGCAGGATGTCCTGGGGCAGGTCGAGGTGCAGGAAGAACGTGGCATCCGGTGGCGCGTCACCGCGCAGGATGTCGCGGTAGGACCGCTTGAGTGAGGAGCAGGCGAGCACTGATCCGGTGCCGCGTGTGCGGTTCTCCTGCAGGATGGCTGCGAGCTCCTCCAGCCACGGGCGGCGGTCGTCGTCGTCCAGGGGGGTGCCGGCGGACATCTTGTCGATGTTGGCCTGCGGGTGGTGCTTGTCGCCCTCGATGAACTCAAAGCCCATCGCCTCGGCGACGGCCCGGCCGACGACCGTCTTGCCGGTCCCCGAGACACCCATGGCCACCACCTGGAGGGGAGGATCAGGGCGCTGTGCGCCGGTCACAGGATGCCCGCCAGGGGCCAGGCGAGCCCGGCGACGGCGAAGGCGGCCACACCCAACGTCGTCTCCTGCACGGTCCAGGTCTTGAGCGTGGTCTTCTCATCCATGCCGAAGAACTTGCCGACCAGCCAGAAGCCGGAGTCGTTGACGTGGCTGAGCACGGTGGAACCGGCGGCGATCGCGGTGACGATGAGGGCGAGCTCGATCTGGTTGAGCTCTGCGGACTGTGCCGCGACGAGTCCCGCCGTGGTGGTGAGGGCCACGGTGGCCGACCCTTGGGCGACGCGCAGCGCCGTCGCGATGAGGAAGGCCTGCAGCAGAAGGGGGATGCCCAGGCCCGTCAGTGAGGACGTCAGGGCCTCGCCGATGCCGCTGGTACGCAGGACGCCGCCGAACATGCCGCCGGCGCCGGTGATGAGGATGATCGAGCAGATTGGCCCGAGCGAGGCGTCCAGCATCGATGTGGTCTCGGCCAGCGTGCGGCCTCGGCGCCCCAGGAGCGCGATCGTCACCAGCAAGGTGATCAGCAGGGCCACCGGTGTGTTGCCGATGAGGATCAGCAGGTCGACGACGTCCAGGCCCTCCTCGAGCACCCCGTCGGTGACGAGGGTCGTGAGCACCGTGTTGAAGGAGATGAGCACCAGTGGCAGCGCCAGGATCGAGATCACCAGGCCGAACGTCGGCGGGGCGAGGGTGTGGGTCGAGCCCTCCTGCTCCGGCTCGCCGTTGACCGGGCCGAACAACAGGTCCGGCACGGGCACCATGATGCGTGCGGCGAGGAAGCGGGAGACGAGCATGACGCCGACGTACCAGGCGATGAAGACGATCGGGAGGTTGACCAGCAGGATGATGCCCACGTCGCCGCCCAGGGTGGCGCCCGCGGCCACGGGACCCGGGTGTGGCGGGACGAAGGCGTGCATGGCGGCGAAGGCGCCCGCGGCAGGCAGGGCGTAGGCCAGGACGGAGCCGCCGAAGCGCCGGGCGACCGTGAGGATGATCGGCAGGAAGACCACGAGGCCGGCGTCGAAGAAGATGGGGAAGCCGAAGAACAGCGCCGCCACGCCCAGGGCGAACGGTGCCCGGTGCTCGCCGAAGCGGGTCACCAGGGTGTCGGCAAGCACCTGCGCCCCGCCGGTGGCCTCCAGGAGCCGGCCGATCATGACGCCGAAGGCGACGAGCAGGGCGACCGAGGCCAACGTGTCCCCGAAGGCACTGGTCAGGGCCTGCGGGACGTCGGCCACGGGGATGCCGGCGGCAAGAGCCGTGGCGACGCTCACCAGCACGAGTGAGATGAAGGCATGCAACTTCACCTTCATGATGAGGAACAGCAGCACGGCGACGGCGGCGGCGGCGATCGCGAGCAGTGTCGCAGTCCCGTACGCGGGTTCCAAGGCGTCCATCGCCACACCGTCTCGCGCGGGGACCGTCCTTGTCCACAGCCGGGCGCACGACCGCTGGTTCACGGCCGGGCGTCGAGACTAGTGTCGGCGCCGACGATCGGGGAGACCATGACGACGCTGCCGCAGCACGAGGACATCGACCTGCCGATGGTGCTCGAGGAGGTGCTGGCGTCTGCTAGCCAGGGCCGGGCGGCGGCCACGAGGCTGCGGTACGCGCGGGTGCACGCACACCTCCTGCTCTTCCTGGACCGGGTGGATGTCCGTGGCCCGCTGGGACTGCAGGTGGCGGCCGCCCTGGAGGTCGAGCGAGACGTGGGCCGAGAAGGGGCGTTCTTCCGGCGGCTCGGCGTGCACGAGCTGCTGACATGCCTGCCGCTGTTCCTGGGGCCGGGGTGGCTGGCCGTGCGTACGGTCGAACGGCGGGCCCAGGTCCGGTTCGTCGCCCTGCTGCTTCGACGCCTGGAGCAGGTGGACGGGCTGGAGCCCCGCACGCGGGTGCGGGCGATCGGAGTCCTGCGAGAAGCGCTCGCGGCGGTCAGAGCCGGTCGGGACGTGGAGCTCGACCACGGCCAGTGAGCGCAGGCTGGGACTGGCGAGCTGCGCCGCAGGCTGGTGGGCGCCGGGTGGCACAGTGGGCCCACACCGATCGGGAGGTTCCATGAAGTTGATCAGGCTCGTCGTCGTCTTCGCCGTCGGCTACGTGCTCGGCGCCCAGGCCGGGCGACGCAGGTATGACCAGATCCGGGACATCGCCACGCGAGTCGGCGACGACCCACGCGTCCAGGAAGCCGCCGGCAAGGCCGAGGCCCTGGTGCGAGAGGCGCTGCACACGCTCACCGATGCTGAGGACGGAACGGGTGCCGCCCCCGCAGGCCACAGCAGCACCCGTGGCTCGACGTGGCCGGAGCACCCGGACGCCCATGTCGAGGTGCCGCAGGACGAGGTCGTCTACTCCGCGGGCCCCGCCGGTCGGTGACCCGGCTCAGGCACGCAGCCGGACGAGGTCGGCCAGCTCGGCGTCCGTGAGCTCGGTGAGCGCTCCCTCGGCGGCGTTGACCACGGCGTCGGCGAGGGACCGCTTGCTCGCGATCAGCTCGGCCACCGACTCCTCGATCGTCCCTTCGCTGATGAGGCGGTGGACCTGGACCGCGTGTGTCTGACCGATGCGGTGGGCGCGGTCGGTGGCCTGGTCCTCCACGGCGGGGTTCCACCAACGGTCGAAGTGGATCACGTGGTCGGCGCGGGTCAGGTTGAGCCCGGTTCCGGCCGCACGGAGGGACAGCAGGAACACGGGCACGTGGCCGGACTGGAATCGACGCACCATCTGCTCGCGCTGACGCACCGGCGACCCGCCGTGCAGGAACTGGGTCGTGATCCCCCGTTCGCCGAGGTGTCGCTGGAGCAGATGGCCCATCTGGGCGTACTGCGTGAACACCAGGGCCGCGCCGTCGCTGGGCACGATGTCGTCCAGGAGCTCATCGAGCACGGCGAGCTTGCCTGACCGACCGGCCAGGCGGGCATCGGGCTGACGCAGGAACTGGGCGGGATGGTTGCAGATCTGCTTGAGCTGCGTCAGCAGCTTGACCACCAGGCCGCGCCGCGCCATGCCACTGGAGCCCTGCACCTGGGCCATGGTGTCTCGGACCACGGCCTCGTACAGGCCGACCTGCTCGCGGGTGAGGTTGACCCGGTAGTCGGTCTCGGTCTTGGGCGGGAGCTCCGGCGCGATGCCCGGGTCGCTCTTGCGTCGACGTAGGAGGAACGGTGCGATGAGTCGGGAGAGCTGGGCGGCACGGTCGTCGTCGCCGTTCTCGATGCGACGCGACCATCGGTTGCGGAAGTCGTCGTGACCACCCAGCAGGCCGGGCGTGGTCCAGTCGAGGATCGCCCACAGCTCGGCCAGGTTGTTCTCCACCGGCGTGCCCGTGAGAGCCAGGCGCACCGAGGAGGGGATCGTGCGCAACGCCCGAGCCGCACCGGAGCGGGGGTTCTTGACGTTCTGCGCCTCGTCGGCGACCACGATGTCCCAGCCCGCGGGATGTTCGCGCAGGAGCTCGGCGTCGCGACGCATCGTGGCGTACGTGGTGATGACGAAACCCTCCTTGACGCCATCCAGGCTGCGACTGACGCCATGGTGACGCTGCACCGGCACTCCCGGCGCGAATCGCTGGACCTCGCGCTCCCAGTTGCCCACGACCGATGCCGGGCAGACCACGAGCGTCGGCAGGTGCTGCTCGCCGGTGCGCTCGGCCTCGACGGCGCGGTGCAGGTGGAGGGCGATGAGCATGACCGTCTTGCCCAGGCCCATGTCGTCGGCGAGGATCCCGCCGAGTCCGAGGTCGACGAGCTGGGCCATCCACCGCAGTCCCTGCACCTGGTAGTCGCGCAGGTCGCCCTCCAGCGTCCGCGGCTGCTCGACCGGTTCCCGCTCACCGCGGTCGGCCAGGCGTCGACGCAGGTCGTCCAGCCACCCGACGGTCTCCACCTCGGTGGTCATTCCGTCGATCTCGATGACTCCACCGGCAGCGGCGCGCAGCGCCTCGATCGCCGTGACGTCCCGGGTGCGCTGCTGGAGCACGCGCCGCAGGCGCTCGGGGTCCACGAAGACCCACTGGTCGCGCAGCCTCAGCAGACCGTGCTGTGACGTGTCGCGAGCTCGTCGACCTCCTCCTGGGTCAGGACGTCGCCCCCGACCGCGAGCTGCCAGTCGAAGCGGAACAGCTGCTCGGAGCTGAAGGCGCGTCGGCGCCCGGGGGGCTGCTCGCGTGGGCCGACCGTCGCGCTGGTCTCCACCTCGCGCAGGAGCTCCTCGGGCCAGCTCACCTCCACCTTGTCGGCCTGCAGCAGCGTGACGACGCGGGAGGACCCGAGGTCGGCGAGCTCTGCTGCGGTCACGAGCAGTGGGGCGTCGGTCTCCAGCAGGCGCGGAAGACGCAGGGCAGGGGGCCAGGTGCCGCCGATGCGTCCGACGAGCAGCCGGGTGGCCTCCCGTGCGCCCGCCCCGAAGTGGTGTCCCTCGCGGCGCCACAGGTCGCGGGCGTCAGCCGGGGCCCAGCCCGCGTCGAGCGGCTTGACCCGAAGCCGGACCTCGGCGACCGGACCCTCCGGGGCGGGGGAGGTGTCGTCCACGACGTCGAGGAAGCTGACGTCGAGGAAGGCCGAGAACGTCCGTGCGCGGGGGCGCTCACGGGGGATGATCGGTGGTGCCTGCAGGGTGGGGCGGCCGGAGCCCGGGTCACGGTCCGGGTCGCGCTGCGGAGTGGTGGCCACCGCGGGGGACTCTGCGGCCAGCGCGGCCAGGAACCCTTCGACCTTGGCTCGCGCGGCGACCGGGTCGGGGTCGATGGCGCGTGAGGCGTCGTGGAGCTGGGAGCGTTCGGTCGCCGCGGGGTCGGCCAGCTCTCCCTTGGCCATGAGCCGGAGTGCGAGGATCGCCGGAGTGGCCCAGGCGCGCACGCTTGCATCGGCGGTCATGGTGCGGATTCCCTGGCTCAGCGGACCGACGGCGTCACTGGCGCGGGCGCGCTGTTGACCGTCAGGCGTCGAGAAGACGAACCGCGACGCTTCGGGGTCCTCGCCGACCTCGAAGTCGACCGGGTGGCGCAGCAGCAGGCGCAGGTCGCTCGCAGAGGGCATCGAACCATTGTCCCTCTCCGTCGGTGTCGGGACGAATCGACCCTCAGTCGACCTTCATCTCACCGAGCTCGGCCCAGCCCTCGGCGGAGATCTGCTCGCTGATGACGGCCGGGGTGCGTACCAGCGCCTGCGGCAGGTCGCGTTGGGCCGCCCGGAAGTGCTCGCTCGTCACGTGCGCCTCGGCCGCGTCATCGTCGAAGGCCTCGACCAGCACCCAGACGTTGGGGTCGTCGACGCTGCGTGACCAGTCGAACCACCGGTTGCCGGGCTCGGCGCGCGTGGCCTCGGTGAAGGGGCGGACATGCTCCAGCCAGCGGTCGGTCCACTCGGGCTTCGTCTCGAACTTGGCGACGATGAAGATCATGAGATCCAGCGTAGGACACACCTTCGCCGGCGGAGGTGAGACCGCCGGCGGTCCCCGCTGATCGTCCTCGGGGCTCAGGCCTGAGGGTCAGCGCCGCCCGGTCCCGCCGCCTCCTGCGCAGCACGTGCCTCCTCCACCTGGCGGTGGACGTCGTCCATGTCGAGGTCGCGGACGGCGGAGATCACCTCATCGAGCGCCTCCTGCGGCAGCGCACCGGGCTGGTTGAAGACCAGGACGCCGTCCCGGAAGGCCATCAGCGTCGGGATGGAGGAGATCTGTGCCATCGCGGCCAGCTGTGGCTGCGCCTCGGTGTCGATCTTGCCGAACCGGATGTCGTCGTGCTGCTCGCTCGCGGACTCAAAGACCGGAGCGAACTGCTTGCACGGACCGCACCAGGAGGCCCACCAGTCGACCAGGGTGATGCCCTCACCGGTCACGGTGGACTCGAAGTTCTCAGCGGTCAGCTCGATGGTGCTCACGGGAATCGCCCTTCCGTCGGGATCTGTGGCGCTCTTGTGGGCGTCAACGGTGTCACGGGCGCCCACATTCCCGCTCGCCGGTCCGTCGTGGTCCGCGGCTTGATCCGTACGGCATGATCGGTGCATGGTGGCGCGCCGGACCTTCCTGACCGGGACGGCCGCACTGGGTGCGCTCGCGCTCGTGGGGTGCCGCGACGACGAGTCCTCGGCGCCGCCGGTGGACGGCCAGGGTCCGAGCCCGGATCCCGAAACCCCGCAGAGCATCGACCCGTCGGTGGCGGGGACGGTCGTGGACGGGCTCAACGTCCCGTGGAGCATCGCGTTCCTGGCCTCTGGTGACGCGCTGGTCTCCCAGCGTGACGACGCCGAGATCCTGCGGGTCTCACCCGACGGCGAGACGACGTCGGTCGGTGCGGTGCCCGGCGAGCAGGTGCGTACGGGCGCCGAGGGCGGCCTGCTGGGGCTGGCGATCGACCCGGACGACGAGACGAGCTTGTACGCCTACCTGACGACGCCCGTGGACAACCGCGTCGTCCGGATGCGTCTGGAGGACGACGTGCTGTCCGATCCCGTGGTCGTGGTGGAGGGCATCCCGCTCGGTGTCAACAACCACCAGGGTGGTCGGCTGCTCTTCGACGGCGACGGGGCGTTGTTCATCTCCACCGGTGACGCGGGGAACGCCGACCTGGCCCAGGATCGCGACTCGCTCGCCGGCAAGATCCTGCGGGTCGATCGTGACGGCGAGCCCGTGGACGACAACCCCTTCGGGACTCGCGTCTGGTCCTACGGCCACCGCAACGTGCAGGGACTCGCCCTCGACGCCGACGGCCGGCTGTGGGCGAGTGAGTTCGGGGCCCAGGAGAGAGATGAGCTCAACCTCGTCGAGAAGGGCGGCAACCACGGCTGGCCACTGGTGGAGGGAGAGTCCGACGACCCTGACCTGGTGGCCCCCCAGGTGACGTGGGGGACCGACGAGTGCTCACCTGCGGGCACCGCGATCACCCGCGGGACGGTGTTCCTGGGTGCACTGCGCGGCGAGCGGCTGTGGGCGGTGCCCATCGGCGAGGATGGTGCTGATGAGCGAGGGGTCGGAGAACCGCGTGCCCTGCTGGAAGGCGAGTACGGCCGGATCCGCGACGTCGTGGTGGCGCCGGACGACAGCCTGTGGATCTCCACCAGCAACACCGACGGTCGGGGCGATCAGCGCGACGGTGACGACCGGATCCTTCGCGTCACGCTCTGAGGCTCGCCGGAGACTACCGTCCGGTACGACTGGCTCACCGGAGAACATGAGGTTATCGTCATGTTCATGGATGAGACGAGCTTCGAGATCGACCAGCAGCAGCTTGCCGAGGGCTGCCGGCGCTTCCGGCCCATCGACGGGCCCCGCACGAATCGTGCCCGTCGGCAGACCTCGGCTTCCTCCGCGACGCTGGTGAGTTCGGGCGCCATGCCTGGGACGAGGGCGGCCGCCCCTGAGGAGCCCGGCTGGACGCATGAACGCCACCTCCCGCGGGAGGTGGCGTTCATGCGTACGGGGTGATCAGTTCTTGAAGGCGTCCTTGATGTTCTCGCCTGCGTTCAACAGATCGGCCTTGGACTTCTCGCCCTTGCCCTCGGCCTTCTTCCCATCGTCGTTCGTGGCATCGCCGACCGCCTCCTTGGCGGCGCCTGCGGCCTTGTCCAGGTTGTTCTTGATCTTGTCGTCGAATCCCATGGGCTCACTCCTGAGATCTGGTGGACCCGCCTGTGGCGGCTTACCTGCAGTCAACACGGCGCGACCCGCGACGCAAGTCGAGACCGTGGCGTCCTGACGACTCCGGTCCCAGGGGCGATGGCGCCCCCTCTGCGGCCATGAGTCATGGCGGGCGAGGACCGCTGACGGGCGGGCCGGATGAGTCCGCCGGTCAGAGCGGCCTGATGTTCGCGGCCTGCAGGCCTTTCTGGCCCTGCTCGACGTCGTACTCGACCTTCTGGTCCTCGTTCAGCGTGCGGTAGCCGCTGATCTGGATTGCACTGAAGTGCGCGAAGACGTCCTCGCTGCCGTCGTCGGGTGCGATGAATCCGTACCCCTTGTCGGCGTTGAACCACTTGACGGTTCCAGTTGCCATACCTACTCCTTCGAGATGTGCGCCCACGTCCTTCGTGGTCGCAATCAGGATTCACCTTAGGACACTCGGGCCAGCTCCCGCGCCCGCAATGGCCCGAAAGGACTAGTTCGTTAGTACTAGATGACCAGGAAGTCAAGACTGCCGAAAGGCTGCCTGATCAGTCACAGTGGACCCCGGTGCGTCGCGCGGGCCCACGAGGCGGCGCGGCGTCCCAGGTGGAGCATGGATCGCCCGCCTGAGACCACGATCGAGGGGGAACCTGACGTGAAGCGTGTGACCAAGAGGCTGTGGGGCCTCGGCCTCGCAGCATCGCTCGGACTGGCCTTCGTGTCCCCGGTCGGCGCGGAACCTGCGCCACCGACCGCAGGGCCGGAGCGCACCGGGCACGAGCACGACCTGCCCCATCCACTGGAGGACAAGCGACGCGACCTGCGAGATGCGGCGATCACGTCGGTCATCAACGGCGAGGCGTCACCGCAGACGCGTGGCGACAGCACCGTCGTCAAGGTCGGCGAGGCACCCGCGCCCGACCAGGCCGCCGCGCTCACCAACGACGACGCGCCCCAGGCGCTGCGCCGGCAGGCCGCTCAGGCCCGGCAGCAGGACCAGTACGTCGAGCTCAAGCAGGAACGTGCCGACAAGGTCTTCGTCATCCTGGCCGACTTCGGCGACGAGCGGCACCCCGACTATCCCGATGAGGACACCGACCCGGACACGCCCGGGCCCGAACGCTTCGACGGGCCGGCGCACAACGAGATGCTCGAGCCCGACCGCACCCTGGACAACTCCACGGTCTGGCAGGAGAACTACGACCGCGACCACTACCAGGACCTCTACTTCGCAGAGGGTGAGGACGTCGAGTCGGTCAAGACGTACTACGAGACACAGTCCTCGGGCCGGTACACGATCGATGGTGAGGTCCAGGACTGGGTCCGCGTGCCCTACAACACGGCACGCTACGGACGCGAGGACTCCGACACGTGGGAGTTCATCAAGGACGCCTTGGCCGCATGGGTCGAGGACCAGAAGGCCGCCGGGGCCTCCGACGCCGAGATCAAGGACAGGCTCGCCGAGTACGACCAGTGGGACCGTTACGACCACGACGGTGACGGTGACTTCAACGAGCCGGACGGCTACATCGACCACTTCCAGATCGTGCACGCCGGCCCCGGTGAGGAGGACGGCAACCCGAGCTATGGCGAGGACGCCATCTGGTCGCACCGGTGGTACGCCTTCCTCACCGATCAGGGCGTGACCGGGCCGGAGGACAACCGCCTGGGCGGCACCGAGATCCCCGGAACCGACCTGTGGGTGGGCGACTACACCGTCCAGCCCGAGAACGGCGGGCTGTCGGTCTTTGCGCACGAGTACGGCCACGACCTGGGCCTTCCCGATGCCTACTCCACCGCAGGCGGCGACAACAGCAACGAGTTCTGGACCCTGATGGCCCAGAGCCGGCTGAATGCCGAGGGGGAGGCCCTGGGCGAACGGGCCGGTGACCTCGGGGCCTGGGAGAAGCTCCAGATGGGCTGGTTGGACTACGAGGTCGTCCGCCATGACCAGAGCAAGACGCTCGACCTCGGGCCGCAGCAGTACCACTCGGAGAAACCGCAGGGCGCGGTCGTGGTGCTGCCCGACAAGGAGGTCACGCGCGACAACGGCGCGCCGGCATCGGGCGAGCACCAGTTCTACTCCGGCTCCGGGGACGACCTGTCCCACGCGATGACCACCTCGCTCGATCTCGGCGAGGCCGAGGGCACCGAGCTCACTGCCAAGGTCCGCTACGACATCGAGGAGGGCTACGACTTCGCCTACGTCCAGGCCTCCACCGACGGAGGCGACTCCTGGGACACCCTCGGCGGGACGATCGACGGCGAGCCGATCACCGAGGACGCCTCGGGCAACCCGGGCATCGACGGCGAGCAGGCCGAGTGGGCCGACCTCGTCGTTGCGCTCGATGCCTACGACGGCGAGGAGATCGACCTGCGGTTCTTCTACAAGACCGACGGTGGGCTGGCCGAGCCCGGCTTCTTCGCCGACGACGTCGTGGTGAGCGCCGGCGACGACGAGCTGTTGTCCGACGACGCCGAGAGCGGCGGCGAGGCATGGGAGTTCGACGGGTTCTCCGTGGTCGGTGCGGAGTCGACCGATGAGTACGACAACTACTACATCCTCGGGCACCGCACGCACGTCTCCTACGACCAGTACCTGGCGACGGGGCCGTACAACTTCGGGTTCGCCGGCACCAAGCCCAACTGGGTGGAGCACTACTCCTATGGCGAGGGCGTGCTGATGTCCTACTGGGACACCTCCCAGGCGGACAACAACACCATCGACCACCCGGGCGAGGGCCGGAACCTGCCGATCGACGCCAATCCCGAGCCGATCACCAACATCGTGACCGGTGAGCCGTGGCGGGCCCGGGTGCAGGTGTACGACGCGCCGTTCTCCACCACCAAGGCGCCCTCGATGACGTTGCACACCGACGGCAAGCCCAGCTACATCCGGGCCCAGGGCCCATCACCGGTCTTCGACGACTCCAAGAAGTACTGGTACTCAGAGCTCCCCGAGCACGGGGTGAAGGTTCCGCAGCACGGAGTGAACATCGAGGTGCTGTCGGAGAATGGCACGTCGGCAAAGGTGCGGTTCAACTGAACCCCTGAGCCGACGTCGCAGACGAGGGTCACGCGCTGGGGGGTGCGTGGCCCTCGTCGTGTCCGGACCTGCCGGAAGCCTGTGACGTGCGAGCCTCCGCCCCAACCGCACCGGAGCTGGTGCTCTGGGCCAGTCGAGGCGTCGGTCAGACGTCGTAGTCGATGACCAGGGGCGCGTGGTCGGACCAGCGCTCACCCCAGCTGGCGGCTCGGTCGACGGTGGCGTTCTTGGCGGCGGCGGCCAGGGTGGGTGTGGCGATCTGGTAGTCGATGCGCCAGCCGGTGTCGTTGTCGAAGGCCTGACCCCGCATGGACCACCACGTGTACGGTCCGTCGACGTCACCGGACAGCGTGCGGTGCACGTCGACGTACCCCAGCTCGTCGGCGAAACGGTCGAGGTAGGCGCGCTCCTCGGGAAGGAACCCCGACTTCTTCAGGTTGCCCTTCCAGTTCTTGATGTCGCGCTCGGTGTGCCCGATATTGAGGTCACCGGTCAGCAGGGCGTGGTCGGCGTGCTTGGCGAGGTGCGCCAGACGCGACGTCGACTGCTCCAGGAACCGGTACTTGTCCTGCTGCTTGGGCGTGCCGGCCTCACCGGAATGGACGTACGCCGAGATGACGGTCAGGACGGAGCCGTCGGACAGCTCGACGTCGGCCTCGATCCACCGTCCCGACGTGTCGAAGTAGGAGTCGCCGCCACCGACGCGGTGCGCCCGGGCCGGAGCCTTGCTGAGCACCGCGACGCCGGCACGGCCCTTGGCCTCGGCCTCGGTGTGCACCACCTCGTAGCCGAGCGGTGCCACGAGGTCGTGCACGATCTCATCGGGCGCGCGCACCTCCTGCAGCGTGACGACGTCGGGATCGCTGGCAGCGAGCCACTCGGCCATGCCCTTGCGGAGTGCGGCACGGATGCCGTTGACGTTGACGGTGGCGATGCGGAACACGACCGCAACCCTAGAAGGTGCTTGTGACACCTCCGGCACGCGGTCAGGTGGTGTGCGCGCCCGCGACGTCGATGACCCAGGCCAGCTCCCAGGCCCGCTCCTCCCACGCCTTGTAGCGTCCGCTCACGCCGCCGTGCCCGGCGTGCATCTCGGTCTTGAGCAGGACGTCGCCGCCGGTGGCCACCTCGCGCAGGCGAGCCACCCACTTGGCCGGCTCGACGTAGGCGACACGGGTGTCGTTGAGGCTCGTGACGGCGAGGATGGCCGGATAGTCCATGGCCGCGACGTTCTCGTACGGGGAGTAGGACTTCATGTAGGCGTAGACCTCCGGATCGTCCAGCGGGTTGCCCCACTCGTCCCACTCGATCACGGTGAGCGGCAGGCTCGGGTCGAGGATCGTGGTGAGGTTGTCCACGAACGGGACCGCCGCGAGGATTCCCGCGAAGGCGTCCGGCGCGAGGTTGGCCACGGCGCCCATCAGCAGGCCACCGGCGCTGCCGCCCTCGGCGACCAGGCGGTCCGCGCGTGTCCATCCATCGTCGACGAGGTGGCGTGCGACGGCGATGAAGTCGGTGAAGGTGTTCTTCTTGTGCAGCAGCTTGCCCTGTTCGTACCAGGCGCGGCCCAGCTCGCCGCCACCGCGCACGTGGGCGGTGGCGTGGACGAACCCGCGGTCCAGCAGCGAGAGCCGCGCGACCGACAGGCCCGGGTCCATGCTGGCCTCGTAGGAGCCGTACCCGTACAGCACCGCGGGCGCCGTGCCGTCGAGTGGCGTGTCCTTGTGGTGGACGATCGAGACCGGGACCCGGGTGCCGTCCTCGGCCGTCGCCCAGGAACGGTGCTGGACGTAGTCGGCGCGGTCGTACCCGCCGAGGACGACCTGCTGCTTGCGCTCGATCAGCTCGTCGGCCTCGACGTCGTAGTCGTAGAGCGTCATGGGTGTCACCAGTGAGCCCATCGCGACGCGGATGAGCGGTTGGTCCCACTCGGCGTTGGCGCCGACTCCGGCGGTGAAGAGCTCCTCGCCAAAGTCGATCTCACGGGGCTCGCCCAGGCCGTCCCGGCCGACGGGCAGCACCGCGATGCGCGCCAGGGCGTCACGCCGGTACGACAGCACGACGTGCCGGGAGAAGACGTCGACGTCCTCGAGCCGCACCCCGGGTCGGTGGGGGATCAGCACCTCGGGGGAGTCGGTCGGCCCGTCCACCGGGACTGCGACGAGCTCGAAGTCCTCGGCGTCGTCGTTGTGCAGCACGAGGAAGACGTCCCGGTCGCCGAACCGGGCGTGCTCCAGGGAGTACTCGACGCCCGTGCGTCGTGGCAGCACCACCCGGAACTCGCCGGTGGGGTCGTCGGCCTCCAGGACGCGGTACTCGCTGGTGATCTTGGACGAGGAGGCGATGACCAGGTACGCCTCGGAGTGGGTGCGTCCCACTCCGGTGAAGAACCGTTCGTCGGTCTCGGTGTGCACGAGGACGTCGTCTGACGGGTCGGTGCCGAGCTGGTGGCGCCAGATCTCGTGGGGCCGCCACGCGTCGTCGACCCGTGTGTAGAACAAGTGGCTGGCTCCCGCCGACCAGGTGGCGCCGTGACCGACGTCGGGAATCTCGTCGGCGAGCACCTCGCCGGTCTGCAGGTCCTTGACCCGGATCGTGTAGCGCTCGTCGCCGACGACGTCGACCGACCAGGCCAGATAGCGCCCGTCGTCGCTGATGCTGAACGCTCCGAGGGAGAAGAAGTCGTGCCCCTCGGCCTCGGCGTTGGAGTCCAGCAGCACCTGTTCGCCGGGCACCTCGACGCCGGGCTCGAGGTCCGGTGGCGTGCGGCCTGCCCTGGGGTCCGAACCTGGCCCGGAGCTGGCCCCGGTGGACGGGTCGAGCGGGCAGCGGCAGCGGATCGCGTACTGCTGGCCCTCGACGGTGCGCGAGTAGTACCACCATCGGCCGCGACGCACGGGCAGGCTGAGGTCGGTCTCCTGGGTGCGGGTACGGATCTCCTCGTAGATCGCCTTCCGCAGGTCTCCCAGGTGTGCCGTGCGGTGCTCGGCCCAGGCGTTCTCGGCCTCGAGGTGGGCGGTCACCTCGGGGGCCTCCTTCTCGCGCAGCCACTCGTAGTGGTCGACGAAGTCGTCGCCGTGGTGGCTGCGGACGTGCGGGTGTCGGGGCGCGACGGGCGGCTGCGTCATGTCTCGACGCTAGGGCACGGCGCTAGCCGGCGTGCCCGGGGGACAGGCGCGGGTCGTCGGCGGCGAAGGTGTGCACGGGCCCGGCGGGTGTGCTCCTCGTCTCGAACCGGACGGTGACCCGGCCCAGTCCGGCCCCCCACACCCAGCCGTCGCCGTGCTCGTCGTGGTGCGCGTCCATGCCCGGGGCCCAGGTGACGACGTCCGGCGTCTCCTCAGCGTCGGGCCGCCCAGCATCCGGCTGTTCGGGGAGTGGCTCCTCCTCGACGGTGAAGAGATCCTCCTGCACCCAGTCGGCCAGGCCGCTCGTGCCGACGCCGATGAGCCGCAGCCCGCCGGCGAGGTCGGTCTCGGTGAGCAGGTCCAGTGCTGTCTCGGTGAGGACGACGGGGGAGTCGGTGGGGCCGGCCAGCGTGGTGGAGCGGGTGTGGGTCGTGAAGTCGTGATGACGGACCTTGAGGGTGACGGTGCGTCCGGACAGTCCGCTGCGCCGCAGCCGCGCGGCCACCGAGCGAGCCATCCGGCCCACCTCCCGTTCCAGGCGCCCGCGGTCGGTGACGTCGTCGGGGAAGGTGTCCTCGACACTGACCGACTTGGTCTCCCGCTCGGACTGCACCGCGCGCTCGTCCTGGGCACGGGCGAGGTGCCACAGCGTGCGCCCGTGCGCCTGCCCGAGCAGGCGCACGAGCTCGTCCTCCTCCGGGACGCGCAGCTCCTCCACGGTGTGCAGGCCGACGCGGCGCAGGCGTTCGGCCGTGGCCGGCCCGACGCCAGGGATGGCCGTGACCTGCATCGGACCGAGGATGTCGAGCTCGGTTCCGGGGGCGACCACGTAGGCGCCGTCAGGCTTGTTGATCTCGCTCGCGATCTTGGCCATGAGCTTGGAGGACGCCACGCCGACCGAGGCAGTGAGCCCGTCCGTCAGGCGGCTGATGTCCGAGCGCAGGGCGGAGACGACGTCATCGACGGCGTCCGGATCGAACTCTGCCGCCGCGGAGAGGTCCACGAACGCCTCGTCGAGCGACAGGGGCTCCACGAGCGGCGAGAGCTCCCTGAGCCGGTCCATGACGACCGAGCTGGCCTCGCGGTAGGCCTCGAACCGCCCGGTGAGGAAGGCCGCGTGGGGGCACCGGGCGCGCGCCTCGGCCATCCGCATCGCCGAGCGGACTCCGTGCACGCGAGCCTCGTACGAGGCGGTGGAGACGACGCCGCGCGAGCTGAGACCGCCGACGATGACCGGGCGGCCACGCAGCGACGGCTTGTCGCGCTGCTCGACCGAGGCGAAGAAGGCGTCGAGGTCCAGGTGCATGATCGACGCCGTGGACCGCATGACCAGAAGCCTAGGCAGACGCTGCCTAGATGTCTGCGAAGCCAGGACTGAGCCGCCTCGCGGTCCACACCCGTGAGCCGTCCGAGGCCCTCTCCACAGGAGGGCAGGAAGGACGGTCATGGTCGCCGTGACGGCACGAGGCTGAAGGCATGACCTCATCCTCGCTCTTCACCGCCCACGACGTCCCGGACCTGATCGCGGCGTTGCCCACCTGCTTCGGGTTCGTGCCGCAGGAGTCCCTGTGCGCGATCTCCACCAGTGGCCCCAGGAACCGCTTCGGGTTCAGCGTCCGGGTGGACCTGCCCGAGGAGGACCACGTCGAGCAGGTCGCCGATCACGTCGCGATGCACCTGCAGCGCCAAGGGGCGGAGGGCGCGATCATCGTGGCCGTCTCCGAACGTCCGGAGCTCGCCGGCCGGGCCGTCTGGGCCCTGGAACGTGCACTGGACCCCGTCCTGCCCGTCGTCAGCGCATGGGCCACCGAGGAGCGGTACTGGACGACGTTCGACGACTGCGACCCGCGTGGACATCCGTACGAACCGTCGCCTCATCACCTCGCGGTGGTGCAGGCCGTCGCGGCCGGACAGCAGATCCTGCCCGACCGCGCGAGTCTGGAACGCCGCTACCTCCCGGAACGGAGCGCCCGTCGGGAGTGGATCGCCCGCAGCCTGGACGCGATGACCCTGGAGGTGGCGAGCCGGATGCACCAGAGCGAGGTCCCCGCCGAGGAGCTGGGACGCCTGGACGTCGAGCCGATCCTGGAAGGAGCGTTGCTCGGACGCACACCCTGCGAAGGTGACGTGCTGCGTCTGGCGCTGTGGATGTCGACCGTGTCGGTCCGGGACTTCGCCTGGCGGTGGATCAACCGTGAGACGGCCCGAGACATGCTGACGCTGTGGGCCCACGTGGCGCGGCTCGCGCCCCCGGGCCTGGAGCCAGGGCCACTGTGCCTGGCCGCCGTGTCGGCCTACGTACAGGGCGACGGCGCGCAGGCTCTCATCGCCGCCGAACGTGCCCAAGGGCTCGACCCCGACTACGCGCTGGCCGGCTTGATCGTGCAGTGCCTGCAGGCTGGCGTGCATCCGGAGCAGATGGACACCATGGGGGCCGACGTGCAGGCCTACCTCAATGATCCCGAGGATCACCGGGGACATAGCATCGGGACATGAACGCTGCTCGGGGGATCGCGTCGGTCGCTTTGGCCTGGGGCGCGTGGCTGATGGGTCATGCTGTGCTCACGTGGCGCGGTGACGAGTACTTCCGGCAGGTCCTGGTGCGGGACGGATGGTCCGGCATCGCGGTCGTCGGCCTGCTCGCCGTCATCGTCGGGTGCCTGCTCTTCGCGGCTGCTGCGGCGAGCCTGGCCTTGTCCTGGTGGGGGCTGCTCTCGGTGGGGGTCGTCCAGACGTTGATCGCACTGCTGAGCTGGTTCCTCTGGGGATCGGCGCTCTCTGAGTTCTTCATCCCGCAGTTCCTCGTGACGGCGCTGTACCTGCAGCACCTGTTCCTCGGCGTGCACCTCGCGCTCGGCGTGATCGCGGTGGCGCTCGCGCTGGCCGTACCGCTGCGTCCTCGCCTCACGATCGGCCGAGATGCGGCGCGACTCCTGTCGCTCGTCGCCGTCGTGCCCGCGCTGCTGGCGATCGTGCCTCTCGTGGAGGGAGGGCGTCGCAACACACGGGCACTTCAGGTGTTCGCGAGCCCCGAGACGCTCGCGCTCCTGCTGCTCGTGGTGGCCGCCGCCCTGCTCGCCATCGCCGCTCTCGCCGCGGTGCTCAGCGGAACCGGCCCTGCTGTGGCGGGCGCCCTGCTGAGCCTGATCGGGCTGGTGGGGCTGTTGACGCCGTCGTCCATCATCGAGGTCTCGTCGTCCGGGTTCGCCTACAGCCTGTTCCATCTGGCGGCCGCGGGCGGCTTGCTCGCGATCGGCGTGGTCCTCGGCGCGGGTGCCCTCGCTTCGTCAATCGCCGCGAGGTTCGCGCCCAAAGCATAGGCTGATCTCATGGGGCAGGACGTCGAGCACCGGCACTTCACCCGTGAGGACCGCACCCGCTACCGCGCGAAGGTGCGTCGATGTCTCGACGTCTTCGCTCGGATGCTCAGCGGTCATGACTTCAGCGTCGAGCATCCGCAGGTGGGCATCGAGATCGAGTTCAACCTGATCGAGGAGTCCGGGGACCCGGCGATGAAGAACATCGAGGCGCTCGACGTGATCGCCGACGACGACTTCCAGACCGAGCTCGGGCTGTTCAACATCGAGATCAACGTGCCGCCGAGCCGCGCTGCGGGGCACGGACTGACCGCGTTGGAGAGCGCACTGCGTGCCGACCTCAACGAGGCACAGCACAAGGCGACGTCCGTGGGCGCCAAGCTAGTCATGATCGGCATCCTGCCGACGTTGCGAGATGAGCACTTCAGTGCGGACTCGTTCTCGCCCAATCCGCGCTACCACTTGTTGTCGGACCAGATCCTGGCCGCGCGTGGTGAGGACATCGAGATCGTCATCGACGGAGTAGACCGCCTCGAGACGACCGCGGACACGATCATCCCGGAGGCTGCCTGCACCAGTACCCAGCTGCACCTGCAGGTCGAGCCGGAGGACTTCGCCTCGATGTGGAACGCGGCCCAGGCGATTGCCGGTGTGCAGGTCGCGGTCGGCGCCAACTCGCCGTTCCTGCTCGGGAACCAGCTCTGGCACGAGACCCGTATCCCGTTGTTCGAGCAGGCGACGGACACCCGCAGCGAGGAGCTGAAGGCTCAGGGTGTGCGCCCCCGAGTGTTCTTCGGCGAACGGTGGATCACCTCGGTCTTCGACCTGTTCGAGGAGAACGTCCGGTACTTCCCAGCACTGTTGCCCATCGTGAGTGACGAGGACCCCGTGGAGGAGCTGGAGGCCGGACGCGTGCCGCAGCTCGACGAGCTCCGCCTGCACAACGGCACTGTCTACCGCTGGAACCGGCCGATCTACGACGTCACCGACGCGCGCCCTCACCTGCGGGTGGAGAATCGTCTGCTGCCGGCAGGCCCGAGCGTGGTGGACACTCTCGCCAATGCGGCCCTGTTCTACGGCCTGACCACGGTGATCGGTCGCAGTGAGCGGCCCCTGTGGTCCCAACTGTCCTTCAGTGCGGCGGAGGACAACTTCCACAGCGCCGCCCGCACGGGTATCGAGACCGACCTGTACTGGCCCTCGGTCGGTACGGTCCCGGCTCGCGAGCTCGTCCTGCGCCACCTGCTGCCCATGGCTGGCGCCGGGCTGGACCAGATGGGTGTCGCGGGTGAGGTCTCCGGCCGGTTGCTCGACGTCATCGAGCGCCGGTGCGTGACGGGCGTGAACGGCGCGTCGTGGCTGGTGGAGGAATTCTCCCAGCGACTCGAGCGTGGGGTGGACCGGATGAATGCGCTGCGCTCGACGACGCGATGCTATGAGGAACACATGCACGTCAACGAGCCGGTGCACACCTGGCCGCACGGGTGATGCCACCGGCGGTCGAGCGTCTTGGGCACCGTGGCACAATGATGAGCAGAGGTTGACCAGAGGCCTCTTTGTTGCGCCCTGGCGCCGTTGTAGAGAGGTGGACGACTCGGTGAGTCCTGCTGCTGGATCGAGGTCGAGGGTCGCTGACGCGGCCGTGACCAACCGGCTGGCAGGCTCGTTGACGGACACGTCCTCAGCAACGGACCGGTCTCCTGACTCCGGCACCGCCACGAACGACGCGTCCCTGTCCACCACCGCGAAATCCGAAAAGACTGTGACGAAGACTCCCACGAGCGCCAAGAAGACCGCCCAGAAGTCCCCGGCCAAGAAGTCGGCTGCCAAGAAGGCTCCGACCAAGTCGGCCGCCAAGAAGGCTCCGGAGAAGGCGGCGACCGCGAAGGACAGCCAAGAGCTGGGCGATGGCAAGCCCGCGGCACCGGTCGACATCGCCGAGGCCTTGGACGTTCCCGCAGCCGAGGACGCAGTCCTGGTCGATGCGCAGGGCAAGAAGGTTCTGCCGGACATCAGCGACGAGGTCTTCGAGAAGGACGTCAAGAACGACCCCACCATCAAGGAGGACGAGTCGGCGGCGTTCACGCTGTCCGCCGCTGATGAGTCCGACGAGCCGGTGCAGCAGGTGCTGGTGGCCGGTGCCACGGCTGATCCGGTCAAGGACTACCTCAAGCAGATCGGCAAGGTCTCGCTGCTGACCGCCGGCGAGGAGGTCGAGCTGGCCAAACGCATCGAGGCCGGCCTGTTCTCGGAGGAGAAGCTCGGCAAGGGCGGACGGATCTCGGAGAAGACTCGCGAAGAGCTGCGGTGGATCGTCATCGACGGTCGTCGCGCCAAGAACCACCTGCTGGAGGCCAACCTTCGCCTGGTGGTCTCGCTCGCCAAGCGCTACACCGGCCGCGGGATGCTGTTCCTGGATCTCATCCAGGAGGGCAACCTCGGTCTGATCCGCGCGGTGGAGAAGTTCGACTACACCAAGGGCTTCAAGTTCTCCACGTACGCCACGTGGTGGATCCGCCAGGCCATCACCCGCGCCATGGCCGACCAAGCACGCACCATCCGCATCCCGGTGCACATGGTCGAGGTCATCAACAAGCTCGCCCGCGTCCAGCGTCAGATGTTGCAGGACCTGGGCCGCGAGCCCACGCCGGAGGAGCTGGCCCTCGAGCTGGACATGACACCGGAGAAGGTCGTCGAGGTCCAGAAGTACGGTCGTGAGCCGATCAGCCTGCACACTCCGCTGGGCGAGGACGGCGACTCCGAGTTCGGCGACCTCATCGAGGACTCCGAGGCGATCGTGCCGTCCGACGCGGTGTCCTTCACCCTCCTGCAGGAGCAGCTGCACGCCGTGCTGGACACGCTCAGCGAGCGTGAGTCGGGCGTCGTCTCCATGCGCTTCGGGCTCACCGACGGCCAGCCCAAGACGCTCGATGAGATCGGCAAGGTCTACGGCGTCACTCGTGAGCGCATCCGCCAGATAGAGTCCAAGACGATGAGCAAGCTGCGTCACCCGTCGCGCTCGCAGGTGCTGCGCGACTACCTGGACTGAGGATCTCCTCCTGCTCGTTCGGGATTTCCTGCTATGGCGGTGGATTTCTGACCTTGCATCCGACGTCGCTAGTAGTCGACGGCGCTTCTGGTCCAGATGTTGCTCATGCTGGAAGCGTGAACTTGGTCGAGCGTCTGCTGCGCTGGCGACGCCAGATGCTCACGGTCAGCCTCGGTGTGGTGGTAGTGGCCCTGTGCGGGCGCATGATCGCGGAGGAGGGCACCCTCACGTGGTCGACGGGCATGGGGCTGCTGTTCGGTGCCCTCTACATTGCGTTTCCCTCGGTCGTGCCGTGGGCACTGCGAAACCTCGGGATTGAGTGGGCCGGAGCGAACGGCATGGAACCTGACCTCCGGCGAGGACAGGTCCGTGCCTTCACCGACTCCCTCCTGGCCGGGGAGCGGTAGCCTCGATCGCTCGCAGTCGCCAGCTAGCCGTCAGTCGGTTCAGGCGCAGGCTGCAGCACGAGCCGCCGAGGAAGTCAACAGGCTCAATCCGGGGGCCGGTAGCCCCATCGAGCTATTCGTGGTCGCCGTTCGTGCATTCGGCTGCGAGTACGGGATGCGGAGACCTACCGTTCACTAGTGACGGAACTGACTGAGTCGGCGGATCCCGTGCGTGTGTGCCGCGAATGCAGCGCCCAGAGCTCGTCGCCGGGAGAGTTCTGCCCTCACTGTGGTGCCCCGTACATCGCGAGGCGTCGCCGGCCCTCCAAGAGCGTCATCGTAGTTGTCTCCGCCGTGCTGGTCTTGGCACTCGCTGGCGGGGGTACGGCCTTCGGTCTGAAGCAACGCAGTGACAGTCAGCGAGCCGAGGCCGCAGCAGCCGAGCGGGAACGCGAGGCTGAGATGCAGGAGCGTCGCGCGGCAAACGAGGAGGCCGAAGCCGAGGCGGAGCGCGATACCCGGGCATCAACGGTAGAGGAGCTCGAGAAGAACATCACCAAGAGCGCCAAAGAAGCAGTGGATGAGGGAGTGCTGGAGGGCCCGATCAAGAGGTCGAGCTGTACCGCCACCGGAGGCTCTGTCGACGACCTCACAGCACTCACCGCAACATTTGAGTGCCTGGCTATCAACGAAGAGCACGACGACGGCTCCGCCAGCGGATACCAGTACTCAGGGACTGTCGACTGGGATTCCGGGCAGATGCAGTGGCAACTGGGCGGATGACCACGACTCGCCGAGCCCTTGGCTTCGGCGACGATGAGCGTCGCGGACGGCCAGTACTTCGAGTCCAATGGTTGCGGTGCCTGGGTTCGGCAGTAGCGCGAAACTAAGCCCCAGTTGAGCCAACCCGAAACCGCCCAGGCCGATATCTCCCCGGTCGGGGGCGGTGCTGTCTAGGCCATGCCAATGATTGATCGCTCGGCGACGACATTTTCAATCCGCTGACAGGGGAATAGGTATGACCTAGGTTCATCTGAACCCCTCCCCATCGTCAGAGAGGATCTTGTGAAGGAATCGCCTTGGTTCTGGCCAGCGCTCGGGGTCGGGACGGCTGTCATCACGCTGGTTGCCTCCTACTTCATCCTGCGGTTCGCACCTTCCCCGGGCGAGATTGCCACACTGGTGCTGGCTGTTCTCTTGGTCGTACTTGCAACTCTCGGCTACCTCGCAACAAAGCGGGGGCGAGCGGCCACGTTCGTGGCTATCGCATTAGTTCTGCCCTACCTACTGATCGGGACAGTGGCATACGCAGCACTCGAGCGAGCGTCCTCCGAACTCAGCTCAATCTTCGACGATGAGTCTGAGCCCGAGGAGGATCTCTTCGACGAGGAGTCCTTCCATGATGAGGAGGAGCCCTACGGGGATGAGGGCGCGACCTACGGCTCGGACCCCACGCTCGACGCCCTGTGGGATGGGTGTGAGGCGGGAGACGCGGATGCCTGTAACGAGCTGTACGCAGAGTCGCCGGGTGGCAGCGAGTATGAAGCCTTCGCGGAGGCAAATGGCGGCGGCTTCTGAATGGCAGGCGCGACCATGAACATCTTGGCCGCGGCGGCACAGGTCCAGCCGGAATCGACGAAGAGCTCGGCGAGGCGCACACGGGTGCGTGGGGTCAGGACAGCGTTAGCGTGGGACACGAGCGCTTGAGCGCTTCCGGTCGGACGTTGTACTAGACAGCTCCACTTCACAACCGGAGGCCTTCGCCTGTCACCCAGACTCACCCATACCGAGCGGGACAACCTCCCTGGACATCACACCGTCTAGTCATGCGGAACTACCGGCATGCTTCCTCGAAGCGATCTTCCTCGAATCGACCACCAGCGCCGTTGCGGAGCGCCTATGTTCATCCGGACTGATTCAACAGCTCAACGTCGGGAGATCCCATCGCATCCTCAATCCCCTCAACGCGTGAACGGAAGATCCGATCGCCTTGGGGCATCTGGTGGCTGGCCGTGGTCACGTTCTCGATCTACTACTTCGTTTGGTACGTGAAGATCAACAAGGACGTGGCCAGCCTGTCCGGGGACAAGATCCTCGTCGGCACGGGCGGCCTGTGGTTCTCTCAGATGGTCCCGATTGCCTCGTGGATCAGTCTCGCGAACTCATCGTCACGTCTGACACAGGTCCAGGCTTCTCATGATCTTCCCGTCGCGTCGACCGGCGGCATGATGATCCTGTCATCCTTCTGGTTCGGCTCTCACATTCGCTACTTGCAGCGCAGGGTCAACCGCACCATCGAGGCCCTTGAGACACCCAGCCAGTCGACGGTTGCACAGCGATCGCCCACGCCGCTTGCGCCGACCGCAGAGGCGGCGGGCTGAGCGACGGTCTCGCACCATGATGAAGGCATCTAAGCGCCCCTTCGTAACACTGATGTTTGCCCTCGCCGTGACGGTCAGCGGCTGCGCTTCCGCCGAGAAGTCAGACGAACCCGTGGTTGAGATTGGTGGCGACGATCCCTCCGGCGACGTTCCTGCCGTGCCGGACGCCGCAGCCGAGAGAGCGGAGCTTCAAGCCACCCTTGATGGCTCGCCGAGGAGAAGAAGATCGCGACCTTCACGTACCTCGCCCCGCTCCCGGAGCTGGCACCCGCGCCGACTCCCGGCGGCGCACAGCCTGACGTGTGCATCCCTGACCCCGACTACGGCTGTCATGGACCCGGCTACGAGGAGGAAGCGGCCGCCGCCCATCAAGAGTGGCTCAACAGTCACTGACGCACGCGGGCCGGCTCACCCCACCATCTGGACTTGAATCTACCGAGACCCTGCGCGCTCCTTTGGCGTGAGGCGTCGTCGGTGGGCCGGATGATGAGGTGGCCGGCAGTGTGGGCCTGACTGCTCAGGGTGAGTGCGTCAGGCACTCCCACCAGGGGCGTGCTGGCGAGCGACGGCGCGACGCCGGATGCCTTCCAGGGCGAGTACCACCACGGTCCCGGACACCAGGTGCATCAAGATCAGCGTGATGGCAGTGCCTGCGCCTCCGCTGAACACCCCCATCAGGGTGGCCAGGGCCAGCGATGCTCCGACCACCTGGGCCACCCGGAGGATCCCGATCCACCAGCGGGCAATCAGTGCGGCGAGGGCGATCCCCGCGATCGTCGGCACCACCGACATCACGGCCACCGAGTCGACAGCGATCGGGTACGGGGCCCCGTTGTCATCCAGGGCGACCGGCGACCCGGCCAGTCGCGCCACGCTCCAGATGGTCACGTTGAGGATGACAGCGGCAACGGCGGCCAGCAGTGCGGCCGACCACCAGCTCAACCCGCTCTGGTAGGCGCTGCGGATCGGGCCCTGGGATGTCGTCGTGGTCACGGTCGGGGCGTTCGTCGTGGGCATGGCGTGCTCCTTCATGCTGGTGATCAGGTGTGAACCCGTCCAGCATGGAACCTCAAGTATGGTTGAGGTCAAGAGGTGAATGCTGACGTCCAGCACGGGGTGGACGCAGGCTGGCTGGAACCGCCACAGCGACGACGCGGCGGCTGATCCGGAAGGTGCCCGTTGCGGTGTCGAAAAGTCGCACGCGTGACGACGGGGGCCGACCAGCATCTGGTCGGCCCCCGTCGTGGTGCGCGCTGTCTCAGTTGTCCTCTGAGGCCAGGCGCTCTGTCTCGTCATGGATGGTGACCGCGACCTCGCGAAGCTTCGCCTCGTGCTCGCGGGCGTGATGGGCGCAGAAGAGCAACTCAGCGCCACCGTCCAGCTCGACGCGGACGTATGCCTGCGCTCCGCAACGGTCGCAACGATCGGTCGCGTTCAGACCGCGCAGCTCTGCAACTGCTGCCATGGTGACCTCTTTTCCTCGGAGCGGGTGTCATCTGTGCCAACATCCAACCACGTCGTGATGTTCCGCGTGGGGGGAGGTGACATACGACATAGATACTGCCGAACGGTGACAAATCGTTGGCGCCACGCGGGGATCAGCGTGTCTGGCGGGAGACTTCGAGCCCGCTGACTACGCTGGCCATGTCCCTGATCCGCCGCGCCCGTTGGAGGCCCATCTCGTGTCGACGTACGACGCCCGCAACCTGCTCGTCCTCGAAGGTCTCGAGGCCGTGCGCAAGCGTCCCGGCATGTACGTCGGCTCCACCGACACCCGCGGCCTCATGCACTGCCTGTGGGAGATCATCGACAACTCCGTCGATGAGGCACTGGGTGGCTTCGGCTCACGCATCGAGGTCACGCTGCACGCCGACGGCTCGGTGGAGGTTGCCGACGACGGACGAGGCATCCCGGTCGACACCGAGACCAAGACCGGCCTGTCCGGCGTCGAGGTGGTCTTCACCAAGCTGCACGCCGGCGGCAAGTTCGGGGGTGGCTCCTACAACGCCACCGGAGGTCTGCACGGCGTCGGAGCATCGGTCGTCAATGCCTTGTCGGCCCGTCTGGACGTCGAGATCGACAAGAACGGCGCCACGTGGGGGATGTCCTTCCGCCGTGGTGAGCCGGGCGTGTTCTCGGGGGACGGCCCCACGGCGGACTTCACCACCGACAACACGCTGCACAAGCGTGGCCGGGTCAAGAAGACCCAGACCGGGACCCGGGTGCGCTACTGGGCGGACCCGCAGATCTTCATCAAGAACGCCATGTTCTCCTACGAGGAGCTGGTGAACCGCGCGCGGCAGACGTCCTTCCTCGTCCCGGGTCTGGAGCTGGTCATCACCGACCTGCGGGGCGAGGAGCCTCGCGAGGAGTCCTTCCGGCACGACGGTGGCATCACCGAGTTCTGCGACTACCTCAGCGACGATGAGCCGGTCACCGACGTCCTGCGTCTGCAGGGTGAGGGCACCTTCACCGAGACGGTCCCGGTGCTGGACTCCAAGGGCCACATGACTCCCCAGGAGACCGAGCGCGACCTCGGGGTCGACGTCGCGGTCCGCTGGGGGACCGGCTATGACACGACGGTGCGTTCGTTCGTCAACATCATCGCCACCCCCAAGGGCGGCACGCACGTGCAGGGCTTCGATCGGGCGCTCACCAAGACCTTCAACGACGTGCTCAGGACCACCAGACTCCTCAAGACCGGCGATGCCGACGTCATCAAGGACGACGTGCTGGAGGGGCTGACCGCCGTGGTCACGGTGCGCCTGGCCGAACCTCAGTTCGAGGGCCAGACCAAGGAGGTCCTCGGGACCCCGGCGGTCACCCGCATCGTCAACAAGGTGGTCGCTGCCGAGCTCAAGACGTTCCTGACCTCCACCAAGGCGGCGCAGAAGGCCAAGGCGCGCCAGGTCATGGAGAAGGTCGTTGGTGCCTCCCGCACCCGGCTCATGGCTCGCCAGCAGCGCGACAACCAGCGACGCAAGAACGCGCTGGAGTCCAGTGCGCTGCCTGCCAAGCTCGCCGACTGCCGCTCGAGCGATGCCGAGCGCAGCGAGCTGTTCATCGTCGAGGGGGACTCCGCACTGGGCACCGCCAAGTCCGCCCGTGACTCGGAGTTCCAGGCGCTGCTGCCCATTCGCGGCAAGATCCTCAACGTCCAGAAGGCCAGCGTGGGCGACATGCTCAAGAACGTCGAGTGCTCCTCGATCATCCAGGTGGTGGGTGCAGGATCCGGACGCACGTTCGACCTCGACGGTGCCCGCTACGGGCGGGTCATCTTCATGGCCGATGCCGATTCCGACGGCGCCCACATCCGCTGCCTGCTGGCCACGCTCTTCTTCCGCTACATGCGGCCACTGGTGGAGCAGGGACGGGTCTTCTCCGCAGTGCCGCCACTGCACCGCATCGAGCTGACCAACCCCCGCAAGGGCCAGGAGAAGTACGTCTACACCTACTCCGACGCCGAGCTGCAACGGATGCTCGCCGACCTCAAGCGCCGCAACCTGCGCTGGAAGGATCCCATCCAGCGGTACAAGGGCCTCGGCGAGATGGACGCCGACCAGCTCTCGGAGACCACGATGGACCCGCGACGCCGCACCCTGCGCCGGCTCACGGTCGACGATGCCGAACGGGCCACCGAGGTCTTCGAGCTGCTGATGGGCAACGAGGTGGCACCGCGCAAGGAGTTCATCGTGCAGAGCGCCTACGACCTGGACGCAGAAGCCATCGACGCCTGACGATGGAGCACCCGCCGCCCCGGGACAGCGTGGGTGACGCCAGGGCGAGCAGAGACTGGGGGAGTCGCTAGGCTGCGCTGCGTGGACGCGATCAGCAACCCGGCCTCAGCCGGGCGGGGGGACCGACGCCGTGCCATCCGCGAGGTGAACAACGCCTTCACGCAGGGTCGCATCACGGCCCTGGACCGTGAGAGCCGGGTCGCCCAGGTCAAGGCGGCACGGACGCGGGGTGACGTGGCCATGGTCACCCGAGACCTGCACGTCGGAGGGGGCGACGCCCCGGGGCCCGCATGGGCCAGGTCCCCGGCCGCGAGCAGCGTCCAGCAGCCCGGCACGCCGGCACCACCGGCCGGCGGCCCCCAGGTCGTGAGGGTGGTGGTCGCCACGGCCGTGGTCCTCGTCCTGGTGGCGGCCGGACTCATCGGCCTGGTCTTCTCGATGCTGTCCTCCGTCGACTCCGACCCGATCGAGCGCGTGACGCCGGCCCCGACGCAGCGGCCGATCACCGACCCGATGACCCAGGCCGGCTGGGAGGAGCTCCTGGCGGGCCTGCGCGAGCAGACCGGGGCGACACTGGCGACGAATGCCTCGATCTCCGAGACCCGGGTGACGGTGGACGTGGCCGACAGCGAGTGGGTCACGCCGTGGCGGTACCGCGACGGCTCCTGGGAGTCTTCGCCGAGAACACCGCGACGCGAATGGCACCAGACCCTGGACCTCGCCGATCTCGAGCCGGCTGCCCTGTACCAGCAGGCGCTGGACCACGGTGACCTGCGCGAGACGGACGTCCAGTCCCGGGTCATCTACATCGGCATGCGGGGCGACTCCCTCAGCGTCATCGTGGACGTGCGTCCCACGGTCGGGCAGGCGGTCAGCCTGCAGCTCGAGGGCGACGAGGCGACTCGAGCGCGTTGAGCCCTCACACCTTCTGCGTGAGCAGACCCGTGTCGACGTCGTAGAGGAAGCCACCCACCTGGACGTGATCAGGCACGAGCGGGTGGGACAGGATGCGGTGCACGTCGGCCACGAGGGTCTTCTCCTGGTCGTCGATGGCGCCGAGCGACATCCACGACGCATCGGTGCCGGTGACCTCACCGACCCGGCGTCGCAGCTCCTCCTCAGGGGCCGACGCCATGGCGCAGCGGGTGTGCGGCACCACGAGCACACGGTCGACCTGCAGGAGCGTGACACCGAGGACCACCGCGACCAGTGCCCGGTCGGTGACTCGCCCGCCCGGGTTGCGCAGGATCTTGGCGTCGCCCGGCTGCAGACCGATCATGGCCAGTGGATCGATGCGCGAGTCCATGCACGTCACCATCGCGACGCCAGCGCGGGCGATGCCGTCGAACCCGGCGAGATCGAAGGTGGAGGCGAAGTCGCGGTTGGCGGCGAGCAGGTCGTCGAAGGAGTTCTCAGGCACGTCAGCAGGCTATCGGGAGACGTCAGAGCGGCTGCGAGGTGCGTCCCGCAGCAGCACGAGCGCGAGGACGGCAGCAATCACTGCACACACCGCGGCGCCGGCGAACACGGCGTGCAGCTGGGTGAGCCCGGCGTCGCGCACCGCGTCGCGATAGGCCGGGCAGGCGGTGTTCACGCCATCGCACAGCTCGCCGGCAGTGGGCAGCCGCTCGGAGGCGGAGTAGAAGGCCCGCAGGCCGATGGTGGTGAGCGCCGAGATGCCGATCAGCATCCCCACCATGCGCGCCACGATGAGCAGTGCGCTGGCCACACCATGGACGGCACTGGCCGTATGGGCGAGCAGGGCGGCGTTGACCGGCGCGATGGCGAGCCCGAAACCGAGGCCGCCGGCGACGAGCGAGAGCGTCTCCCACCCGCTCTCCAGTGACTGCGCGTCCCAGGTCGCCATGTGGGTGAAGGCCGCGGCGCTCATCAGCATGGCCCCGGCGGTGAGCCATGACGCCGGGACCCAGCGGAGCAGCCAGCCGCCGATCACGGCGCCCACGGGCAGCGCCACGAGGAACCGGACGAGGACGAGCGCTGCGTCCAGCTGGGAGTCGGGCGCGACCGTGAGGCGGGCGAAGAACGGAATGTCGACGAGGGCGGCGATGAGACTCGCACCGACGAAGAAGGAGACCGCCAGGGCACCCCATGCGACACGGTTGGCCATGGCACCGCGGGGGATGAGTGGGTGGGTGGCCACCCGCTGCCGGCAGGCGAAGACCGCGAAGGAGAGGGCGGCGAGCGGCAGCAGCACCGGTGCAGCATCGGAGATGGCGGCGCTCTCCGGCTCGGCGGAGGCGAAGGCGACGATCACCGAGCCCAGGCCCAGCGTCATCAGCGCCGCGCCGAGCAGGTCCGTCTCACCGGCCAGGCCCGACCAGCCTCGCCAGTCCAGCAACGGACGTCGTGCCGTGGCTTGACGCAGCAGGAACAGGGCGAGCAGTGCGAACAGGACGAGCGCCACCGGGGTGAGCCAGCGTGACGAGCCGGCCACCGGCAGGAAGGCCAGGCCCGAGGTCACTCCCGTGGTGAGAGCCTCCGGCTCCAGCATCACCAGCGTGAGGGCCGCGAACGTCAGCACCAGGAGGACCGCGCCGAGGAGATCGGGCCGACCGGGTCGAACGACCATGGGACGCTCGACCCCGCGCTGCGGGAGCATGGCGGCGGCCAGCAGCAGTCCGACACCACAGTTCAGCCAGAAGATGTCCCGCCAGGACCCGAAGGCGAGCACGACTGCGCCGTAGAGGGGGCCGAGCACGCTGCCGAGCTCCTGCACCGCGCCGACGATGCCCAGGGGAAGCCCCCGGCGCTCCGGGGGCCAGCGATCAGCGACGAGAGCGAGGGTCGGCGGGATGAGACCGCCGCCGCCGATGCCCTGCAACACGCGGCCGGACACGATCGTCGTGAGGTCGTAGGCGGCGGCAGTGATGAGCGAACCGGCAGCGAAGACGGCGAGCGACCCGAGGAGGACGGGGACCCGGCCACGCAGGTCGGAGATCCGGCCGATGAGCGGCAGCACCCCGACGTAGCCGAGCAGGAAGCCCGAGACGATGGGGGCTGCGCGCTGGAGCTCATCGATCGACAGCCCACCGGCGCTCATCATGTCCGGCAGGGCCAGCACGACGACGTACGTGTCGGCCGCGGCGAACCCGATCGCTACGGCCGCGAGCCCCAGCAGGAGCCGCGGTGCGGTGCGCTCCACGCCCTCAGCTGCCGCCGACGCGTGCCGGTGCCTCGATCTCGACGGGCTGGTCGGATGCCGTCAGGCTCAGGCGGTACGTGACGTCGGCGACGTCCGGGTAGAAGGGACCGGAGATGGAGGCGTCGCGCAGCTCGTCGTCATCGGTGAGCCGGTACCGGACCTGGAAGGTGCCTGTCTCGTCGGCGGTGGGCAGGACCGAGGCGATCACCGAGCCCGGAAGTGTTCCGGTGATCGTGGTCAGGACCTCCTCACCATCGCGGGACTGGCCGTCCTCGGCGAGGTCGTCGGTCTCCTGGAGGATCTGGGACACGCCGTCGTCGGTCCTGAGCAGGCTGGCCGGGTCAGGGGCGCCGAGGGTGTCCGGGTCAAAGGTCATGAACGTGGGGGAGAAGCCGGTCTTGACGTACAGGTCATCGTCGACGGAGATGACGTCGGCGTCCAGGTTGGTGCCACCGGCGGCGACGGTGACCTCACCCTCGAAGGCGGGGTCGTGGTTGCCGCGTCCCTTGGCCGACAGCAGGCCGGTGACCCCTTGCGGCAGCTCGTCGGTGGCGAGGGAGACCTCGAGGCTCTCGGCGTCGTCGATGGCTGCACGAGCGGTCGACAGGCGCTCGGCCAGCTCGCTGGGGTCGGCGCTCGGGGCGTCGTCCGAGCTGTCGGTGCAGCCGGACAGCAGCAGGGCGAGGAGGGCAAGTCCGATCAGAGAGGTACGCACCTCGTCAGTCTGGCACGCGTCGTGATCGCCGACCGCCTTCAGCCCGGATTCTGCGTGCCGGTCGCGCCGCGCCGTGGGCGGCTCGACGGACGTGCTGCAGGACGCGTTCGGCCCCGGCGCCCGCCTCAGGCGTGGACAGGTGGCGAGAGCCGTGCCGGGGGGCTGGAGACGGCCAGGACGGGCTGGGGGAGCGAGGTGCCGGAACCGTCGCGCCGATCGGTGGGCTCGGGGAGCTCCACCGCTGAACCACTCGTGGCGCACGCCATGGGCAGACCGTCGCCGATCCAGCCGAGGACGATGTTGTCCTCGCCCTTCAACAGGCGTTGGCAGCGCACGCCGCCGGTGGCGCGACCCTTGGCGGGATAGACCGACAGCGGCGTGACCTTGGCAGAACCAGCCTGTGTCCCGGGCAGGGCGTCACCGGCACCGGCGATGCCGACGACGTGGGCCGAGGCGATGTCGTGCACGGCGCCGAACCCGACGACCTTGGCGCCCGGGGACAGCTTGATGCCGGCGACGCCGCCGCCGGAGCGCCCCTGCGGTCGGACCAGTGAGGCGGAGAAGTGCAGCAGCTGGGCATCGGAGGTGATGAGCGCCAGCTCCTCCTCGCCGGTGGTGAGCATGGTGGCTCCCACGACCTCGTCACCGTCGGCCAGGCTGATGACCTCCCACGAGTCACGGCTGAGGTGGTCGGGCTTGACACGCTTGACGACGCCCTGTCGGGTGGCGAGTGCAATGCCGGGGCCGCTCTCGTCGAGCGTCACGAGGGCCAGCGGTCTGGCGGTGGCGTCGATGAGCTCACGCAGCGGCACGCCTCCCTGCAGGTGCGGGGCCTGGGCCGTGGGCGGCAGCGCGGGGATCTCCAGGACGCTGAGACGGCGCACGGTGCCGTCGCTGCTCAACAGCCCGACCTCGCCGCGTGCTGTGCTCTTGACGGCCGAGACGACGACGTCGTGCTTGGCACGACGGCCGGGCTCGCCCATGGGTTCGGCGTCACCGGTGCGGGCGAGCAGCCCGGTGCCGGACAGCAGGACCCAGCACGGGTCGTCGGCGACCTCCAACGGGGAGGTCGGTGTGACGGCCTTGCCGGCGGACTCCAGCAGGACGGTGCGGCGCGGCGTGCCGAACTTCTGGGCGATCTCGTCGAGCTCGGAGCTGACGACACCGCGCAGGACGGCGTCGTCGCCGAGGATCTCATCGAGCTTCTCGATGGTGGCGCGCAGCTCGTCGGCCTCGGACTCCAGCTCGATGCGTGAGTACTTGGTGAGGCTGCCGAGGGTGCGGTCGAGGATGAAGTCGGCCTGCGCCTCGGAGAGGTCGAAGACCGAGATGAGGCGGCTGCGGGCCTGGCCGCGGTCGTCGCTGCTGCGGATGAGCTGGATGACCTCGTCGATGTCGAGGATCGCGATGAGCAGACCCTCGACGAGGTGCAGACGGTCGGACGCCTTGCCGCGGCGGAAGGCGCTGCGCCGCCGGACCACCGTGAAGCGGTGGTCGAGGTACACGTCGAGCATCTCGCGCAGACCGAGGGTCCGGGGCTGGCCGTCCACGAGCGAGACGGCGTTGACGCCGAACGACGTCTCCATCGGGGTGAGCTTGTAGAGCTGCTCCAGGAGCACCTCCGGCACGATGCCGTTCTTGACCTCGATCACGAGGTTGAGGCCCTTGTGCCGGTCGGTGAGGTTCTTGAGGTCGGAGATGCCCTGCAGCTTCTTGGCCTGCACGAGCTTCTTGATCGCCTCGATCACCTTCTCGGGGCCGACGTTGTACGGCAGCTCGGTGACGACGATGCCCTTGCGGCGGGGCGTCACGTTCTCGATGCGCGCGGTGGCGCGCATCCGGAAGGAGCCGTTGCCTGTGGCGTACGCGTCGCGGATGCCGTCCAGCCCGACGATCTTCCCGCCGGTGGGCAGATCCGGTCCGGGGATGAACTTCATCACGTCGTCGAGGTCGGCACCGGGGTGGTCGATGAGGTGGCGCAGTGCCTGCACGACCTCCACGAGGTTGTGCGGGGCGATGTTGGTGGCCATGCCCACGGCGATGCCGGAGGCGCCGTTGACCAGGAGGTTGGGCAGCGCGGCCGGCAGCACGGAAGGCTCCTGCTCGCGACCGTCGTAGTTGGAGCGGAAGTCGACGGTGTCCTCGTCGAGGGAGCCTGTCATGGCCTCCGCGGCGGCGTCCATGCGGCACTCGGTGTAGCGCATGGCGGCGGGCGGGTCGTCGGGCGAGCCGAAGTTGCCGTGCCCGTCGACGAGCGGGAGGCGCATGGACCACGGCTGCACCAGGCGCACGAGCGCGTCGTAGATGGCGGAGTCGCCGTGCGGGTGCAGGCGACCCATGACCTCACCGACGACACGGGCACTCTTGACGTGTCCGCGGTCGTGCCGGAGGTTGAGCTCGTCCATCGTGTAGAGGGTGCGCCGCTGGACGGGCTTGAGGCCGTCGCGGGCGTCGGGGATGGCGCGCGAGTAGATGACCGAGTAGGCGTACTCGATGTAGCTGGCACTCATCTCATCGGAGATGTCGGTGTCGATGATGTGCTCGTCGAACTCCTCTGGGGGGTTCGCGGTGGTGCGGCGGGCCATGCAGTCCTCTCCCGGGTCAGGCAGTTCTCCCATTGTCTCTCGTGCGCTCCCAGCTCGGCCGGGTGCCACGCCGGAGAACGGTAGTGGGCTACTGCGTGTTGCACCGCTTGTGCTGGAGAACCGCGCGGGTGGGACGAGCTTGGCTTGCCGCGCCACGGGTCGAACGGACCAAGCCAGGCTCCACGACGGCATGTGTGTCGTGGCCCATAGTTCTGTCGGCCCAGTCAGCATGACCCGTATGAGTCGTTTTTCCTGAATCTGTGACGAGGCGGAGAGAGTTTGCGGCACGTTGAGCGTGCCGCGTCATCAGGCGCGATTCGTGCGACCTCGAATTCACGTCACCATCGAACGTGGGTACCAGAAATGACGATGACACGGTCGGAGCAAGCGGAGAAGCTCGCTCGCGAGCTCCGAGAGGCTGCTGCTCGGGGCGGCGTACAGGCTGACACCCGTCAGTCGGGCCCCGAAGTCCACTTCGGGCCAGCGGGGGGCGCGGCCCACTCACTACCTTTGCGGTTTGAGGTGATCGACGATCGTGAGATCGATGTCGTGATCGGCACTGCGGACGCTACTGACGAGATCCGTGGCCGAACCTTCGACATCTCAATTCAAGAGGCCGCCGCCCTCGCGGAGATCGCGATCGCCGGGCGGGTGAGGCAACGAGTCTGGTCCCGGGACGGCGAAGTCTGGAGAGTGCGACTCTCTGCCCCAGGGTGGGCAGGCATCGACTCGCGGAGCGGCCTATGGAAGCTCGGCACGTCCGTCCAAGAGAACACTTTTGAGCCATACCCCGCGCGTCATCCCGCCTCGACGGCCGGCGTCGGGTCGCGGGTTCTGGCGGTGACGATGAAGGACTGCATCGGGCTGCTCGTCGCAGGAGCGCTCGGCATCTACGCCTTTCGCATCGGAATTCGCACCGAATCTGGGCTTGAACGGGTCGCTCCGATCCTGATGGGTGCGACGTTCTCCCTCCTGGTGGTTATGTATCTGATGGGGGGCCGTGAGTCTCTGGCTCGGAAGTGCATTGCCGCGGCCGGTGCCGTCCTGGGGGTTGGTGCGGTGATGATCGGAATCATCTTCCCGCCCGACCTTTCTTGGTCGTGAGCGTCGTCAATGGCTGACTCGCGAGGGGCCTGGGGTGTCACGGTTCTCGTAGACAGGGTTCTGAAGTGGAGAAGGTGGTGAGCGACAGTGGAGGCGAGACAAGTGATTGATACCGCTCGTGCCGCGATCGGCGAACGATTCAACCTCGAGGCAACGAGAACCGACGAGCGAAGGGGAGCGCTTGTCGGACAAGTTCCCGTTCGGTCGGCGAGTGAGGTGAGCAAGATGTCAAGAGCGACGGCGAGCGCAGTTCTTGCCGACCAAGTCGCGCGCCTCGAGTCGTTGTCGCTTCAAGACGTCGAGCGGATGCTTGGCCCCGACGGACGGCGCATCACTGAGCAGGGGGTGGACGACAAGACGTACGTCATCGACCTTGAGCTGCACCGGTACAAGGGGGGTGGCGTGGACGTGATCGTCGGAGTTGACGACGGCGAGGAGCTAGCGACACATCCACTGACCGAACTGATTCCTATCCGAGCGGACATCTCTGCTCGCAATGCAAAGTGGAAGTTCTGGGCGTAGAGCCAGTGTGGGACATAGAGGTCAGGCGGCGCGCTCTTCGAACTGGTCGCCTTGACCTGGGCGGCACTTCTCGCACCGCATTCCGCACTGTCGGTACGTCTACCACGACGACTTGGGGTGCAGACGGATGCGGGCCCTGGTGGTGATCGCTGAGGAAGGTGTGAAAAAGGGCCTCCGAGCGCTCTTGGCCGGTTCTTTGAGTCTGTACTTGATGCGAGTCGCCCTACAAGAGCAGCGCGTTCTGGAGCGGATTTCGGCTGCGCTGTTGAGCTTCGCCTTCTTGATGCTAGTCGCCGTGTACCTGATGGAACGTG
Source organism: Aeromicrobium sp. CTD01-1L150 (assembly GCF_041951745.1). GTDB lineage: Bacteria > Actinomycetota > Actinomycetes > Propionibacteriales > Nocardioidaceae > Aeromicrobium. The sequence goes on along the minus strand of NZ_CP169555.1, from coordinate 2,099,556 downwards.
AATCGCCTTCGCGGCGATGGATCGCCCTTGTCGGTGCAGCGGGGAGTGTCACTGCAATAGTTCTCTTCACGAGTTCACAACTGACGTGAACCTAATGGAGATGGAGTACGCGATCTCGCAAGACGGCCTTTCCGCGGCCGTCCGCCGGGCCCGTCGCGCATATGGTGCTCGCTGTTATCGGTCAGGTGGAACGAATGTCTGCCAGGGTGCGAGGAGGACTATGTGGGACGGGGCGGGACTACGATCGGCAACACCTATGCCACATCGAACGGGACTGCTGCACGGATGGGTGGCATCTGATCCGTGGTGCTGAGGAGCGCCGCTGCTCTGACCCGGGAGGTTCTTGCGGACGAACCGCCCCAGCGTGTCTGGAGACTCCAGCGTCGACGTCCGGCCCGCTGGATGAGGTGTCGGTTCGGTAGGTTGGGGGTGTGGAGAACACGCTGTCGGACAGTCCGGTCGTCGACCGGGGCTGGGACGCCGACGTCCTGCTCAAGGATGGACGGGTCGCCCAGCTCAGGCCCGTCGTCCCGTCCGACTCAGAGCGGCTCGTCGCCTTCTACTCCCGGGTCTCCGATGAGTCCAAGTACTACCGGTTCTTCGCGCCGTACCCGGAGCTCTCCGAGCGCGACATCGAGCGCTTCACCACGGTCGACCTGGACCGTCGCGTCGCCTTCGTGGTGACGCTGCACGACGACCTGATCGGCATCGGCCGCTACGACGCCGTCTCCGAGGACGAGGCCGAGGTGGCCTTCCTCGTGGAGGACGCCCACCAGGGACGCGGTGTGGGCCAGCTCCTGCTGGAGCATCTCGCGCAGGCCGGGCGCGAGCGGGGCATCAAGCGCTTCACGGCCGACGTCCTGCCCTCCAACACCCGGATGCTCCAGGTCTTCCGCGAGATGGGCTACCAGGTCGAGGGCAGCGTCGAGGACGGGGTGCAGACCCTGGCCTTCCGGATCGACCCCACGACGTCGGCGGTCGGTGTCATGCGCTCGCGAGAGCAGCGTGCCGAGGCGGCCTCGATCGAGCGGATCTTCGCCGCCCGCAGCATTGCCGTCGTCGGGGCCAGCCGCCGCGAGGACTCGATCGGCCTCGCCCTCGTGCGTGGGCTGGTGCTCGGCGACTTCCAAGGCGCCGTCTACGCCGTCAACTCCCAGGCAGAGTCCGTCTCCGGGCTCCCGGCGCACAAGAGCGTCAAAGACATCCCCGGCGAGGTGGACCTCGCGATCGTGGCCGTCCCCGCCGAGTCCGTCAACGACGTGGTGCTCGACTGCGCCGCCAAGGGCGTGCACGGACTGGTGGTGATCTCGGCGGGGTTCGCCGAGGAGGGGCCGGCCGGGCGCCGACGCCAGCGAGAGCTGCTCAACCTGTGCCGCTCCTACGGACTGCGGCTCATCGGCCCCAACTGCCTGGGCATCATCAACACCGCACACGACGTCCAGCTCAACGCCTCCCTCGCGCCGGCCATGCCGCCCCAGGGGCGTGTCGGCTTCTTCTGCCAGTCCGGTGCGCTGGGCACCGCCATCCTCGACTCCGTCGGACGCCGGGGGCTCGGACTGTCCACCTTCGTCTCCGCCGGCAACCGTGCCGACGTCTCCGGCAACGACCTCCTGCAGTACTGGCAGGAGGACGACGCCACCGAGGTGGTGCTGCTGTACCTGGAGTCCATCGGCAACCCGCGCAAGTTCTCTCGCATCGCCCGACGGGTCTCACGTGTCAAACCCGTCGTGGCGGTCAAGTCCGGCAGGTCGACGCAGGGCGTCCCCATGGGCCATGCGGTGCGGCGGTCCACCGCGCCGCAGGCCGCCGTCGATGCGATGTTCCGCCAGGCCGGCGTCGTGCAGGTCGACACCCTGGAGGAGATGTTCGACGTCGCGCAGCTGCTGGCGCACCAGCCGCTGCCGGCAGGAAACCGGCTGTGTGTCGTCGGCAACTCCGACGCCATGGGACTGCTCATCGCCGACGCTGCCGCGGCCTCGGGCCTGCAGGTGAGCGATCCCGTCTCGCTGGGAGCCGACGCCGGCGCGGACGACTTCGAGGTGGCGGTCGAGCAGGCGCTCGCCAATCCCGGCATCGACGCGCTGATGGTGGTCTACGTCCCGCCGCTGAACACCAGCGGCGAGGAGGTGGCCGACGTGCTGGCCTCCATCGGCGAGCAGTCCGACAAGCCGATCGTCTCCACCTTCCTCGGTACCGAGGGAGTTCCCGAGCTCCTGCGCGTCACCGACGTCCTGGGCGGCTCGGCCGGACGTGGATCCGTCCCCTCCTACCCGGCACCGGAGTCCGCCGTGCGTGCGCTGGCACGGGTCGTCAACTACGCCGAGTGGGTGGCCGGGGACGCAGGGGAGTTCCAGGCGCGCCTCGACCTGCGCACCGGCGATGCCCGCGCCATCGTCCGAGACGTGCTGCAGCGGGCTCCCCGAGGTGCCGTCCTGTCCACGGAGCAGACGCACGCCATCCTGCAGTGCTACGGCATCGACATGTGGACGTGGATGAACGTCCACACCAAGGACGAGGCGATCGCCGCGGGCGAGGAGCTCGGCTGGGACGTCGTGCTGAAGGCCGGCAGCGAGCACCTGCGGGCGCGGCCCGATCTCGCCCACATCTGGCGCGGCATCCACGACGCCGAGAGCATGGCCGAGGCGTGGGACAACCTCACCACCTGGACCGGCATGCGCCAGGAGACCCGCTTCTTCGTGCAGCGCAACGCCACGGACGGCATCCCGCTGTCCTTCAGTGTCACCGAGGACCCACTGTTCGGTCCATTGGTGTCCTTCGGGCTCAGCGGGGCACCCAGCGAGCTGCTCGGCGACCGCTCCTACGGCATCCCGCCGCTGACCGACGGTGACGCGGCCGCCATGATCTCAGGGCTCCGCTCGGCCCCGCTGCTGTACGGATACCGCGGCAGCGACGCCGTGGACATCGCCTCCGTGCAGGACCTGATCCTGCGGCTCGCGCTCATGAAGGACGACCTGCCCGAGATCGCCGAGCTCGATCTGGAGCCGGTCCTGGTCAACAACGACGGCCTCACCGTGCTGAGCGCGCGCGCCAAGGTCGTGCCGTCGGCCGACCGTCGCGGCGAGTGGTACGTGCGCCGGCTCAGCCAACCGGCGACGGGCGATACCCTCGCATGATGCGACGCGAGCGACCCACCGGTGTGTACGAGGAGATCTCCCGCAGCGGCTACTACCCGCAGATCGTGACCGAGGGTCTGCGCGACGCCCTCGCGGGCGAAGAGGTGCGGGCGCACGTGGTGCACCACGAGCCGACCTTCGACCGCGAGGAGATCCGTCGGCACATGACGGTGCTGGTGCTCACCGACTCCCGTGTGGTCCTGGTGCACACCGACGAGCACCCACCCGACGACCTCCTGCCGCGCCACTACACCTCCACCACGAGCGAGGCCGTGGCCATCGATCGCGTGCGCTCGGTCCTGGTCACCCGCATGGTCTCGGCCGAGACGCAGGAGCTCGAGGAAGCCGTGATGACGATCGGCTGGGGCGCGGTCTCGCACATCGACCTCGAACCGGCACGCTGCAGTGATCCCGACTGCGAGGCTGACCACGGGTACACCGGCAACCTCACCGGCGACGACTTCTCGCTGCGCCTCAGCGCCGCCGCCGACGGGGGCGGGGCACTGGAGAGGCTGCTGGAGTTCGCGCGGCGCCTGTCCGCGGCCACCACCGGCGCCGACCTCGCCGGTCGTGACGGATGACCGCCGCGCAGACCCCCGAGCGGTTCGCGGGGAGTCCCGCCGGGCCCGGCCTGCACGACGTCATGGTGTCGGTCGCGGCCGCTCTCGGTGTGCCCGGCTTCGACGACAGGCTCGGGCTGCCCGGCGCGCCACGCTACGTCGTGGTGCTGGTGGACGGACTCGGGGCCGATCTGCTGCGTGAGCACGCCGACGCCGCCCCGTTCCTGGCCGCACTCGCCGGCATCCCGGGCGTGCGCAGCGGCATCCCGTCGACGACTGCCACCAGCCTGACCTCGCTCGGCACGGGCCTGCAGGCCGGGCAGCACGGTGTCGTCGGCTACACCTCACGTGAGCCGGCGTCGGGTCGGCGGATCAACGCCCTGTCCTGGGCCGACGACGTCGACCCGTTGCAGTGGCAGCCCCACACCACCGTCCTCGAGCGGATGGTCGCCACCGGCATGGCGGCCTCGGTGGTCAACGACGCGGCGTTCGAGAGCAGCGGCCTGACGCTGTGCAGCCAGCGCGGCGTGCCCTTCCACGGCATCGGGTCCGTGTGGGAGCGGCAGGACGTCGTGCTCGACGTCGTGGAAGAGACCACCCGTGGCCTGGTGTACGCCTACGAGTCCCGTCTGGACCACACCGGACACCGGTACGGCTGCACCTCGGGGCAGTGGCGAGACATGCTCACCACGATCGACCACGACCTCGCCCGGCTGCGCGCCGAGCTACCGGTCGACACGGTGCTGCTGGTCACGTCCGACCACGGCATGGTGGACCTGCCGGACGAGGGGCGCTTCGACATGGAGAGCGTCCCGTCACTGCGCGACGACGTCACGCTCATCGCGGGGGAGGCGCGCTTTCGCCACGTGTACACCCGCAGCGGCGCCGAGCAGGACGTCGCCGGGCACTGGGCCGAGGTCCTGGGAGAGCGCGCCGTGGTGCGCACCCAGGAGGGGTTGGAGGACTGGCTCGGGCCGATCGACGAGCGGGTGCGGCCCCGCATCGGCGACGTCGTGGTCGCCGCGCTGGGCGACTTTGCGGTCTTCTCCTCGATGGACTTCGCCATCGAGTTCAAGATGGCCGGCTTCCACGGATCGATCACCGACGCCGAGCGGAACATCCCCGTCCTGGTGGCCCACTGAGCCGCAGTGACGTCGGGCGTTCAGACATCCCAGCCGAAGTCGACCAGCACCAGGTCCTTGCGCGTCACCACGTGGTAGCGGGCTCCTCCGGCCAGCAGCCGTGAGGACGAGCTGACGTGGAGCCTGCCCACCTCGTCGGCACGGAAGGTGATGCCACCGGAGTAGCCCGGAACGGCGAAGCGAATCTCCGCTGCCTCCAGGACGACGGCGGCGCTCGGTGCCCGCAGTGGCGTGCGCACGGGTGGGACCGCCAGCTCCTGCACGAGGTCGTCCAGGTGTCCGCTCTGACGTCGTAGCACGTCCGAGGGCTCCACCCGAGGCACCAGCAGGGCCATGAGGTGCTCGTGCCCTTGCTGCTTGGCGACGTCGTGGGCCGTCTGACCGGAGGAGTCCTCCAAGGTCGTGAGGGCGCCACGTGCGAGGAGCTCCTCCACCACGGTCACGGGGGCGCCGTGCCGGGCAGCATGGTGCAGGGGTGTGAACCATGAGGATCCACTCATCCGCCAGCTCGTCACCCCGCCGATCGGCGGGCTCTCCTCCAGCGCGAGTCGCACGGCCGCCCAGTCGGCGGCGCGCGCCGCGTCGGCGAGTCGCTGGGACCGGGCTACCAGGTGGTCCGGGTATGCCCCTGGCTCCAGGGCGCCGGGCCATTCGATCATCGAGCCACTCCTTCACATGTGTTGCCGACAGCTCGTCCAGCGTGCCCTACGCGCGCCCCGAGGTGGCGCTGGGAGGATGGTCGGCGTGGCGTCACTCGACTTCTACTCCGGCACGATGGACTGCGGCAAGAGCACCCTCGCGCTGCAGCTCGACCACAACCACCGATCCCGTGGCCGCGTCGGCCGGGTGTTCACCAGCCACGACCGGGCGGGGGAGGCCACGCTGTCCAGCCGACTGGGTCTGTCCGTGGACGCCGTGGAGGTGGGTGAGAGCTTCGGGTTCTGGGACTACATCGTCGACGAGCTCACCCAGGGAGGCCGCATCGACTACCTGGTGTGCGACGAGGCCCAGTTCTACACCCGGCGGCAGATTGAGGACCTGGCCAAGGTCGCCGACGAGCTGCGTATCGACGTCTTCTGCTTCGGCATCCTGACCGACTTCCGCAGTCGCCTGTTCGAGGGGTCGGCACGCCTGGTGGAGCTCGCCGACCGGGTCCACACCCTGCAGGTCGAGGCGCTGTGCTGGTGTGGTGAACGCGCCACCCACAACGCCCGTACCGCGGACGGCGAGATGGTGACCGAGGGCGACGTGATTGTCGTCGGCGACGTCGAGGGAGACGACCGGCCCGCACCGACGGTCGGCTATGAGGTGCTGTGCCGGCGCCACCACCGGCGTCGCATGACGGCTGCCACCGCCAAGGCGTCGGCGCTGTCGCCGGATGTTCTGCCGTTCGACTGACCGCCCCTCGGCCGACCGGCTCAGTCGTCGCGTCCGCCGAACATGATCTCGTCCCAGCTGGGAACGCGTCGCCGTTCGGCCTTCTTCTTGCGCGGAGCCACGGAGTCGTCCGGCACGGCGATGCGGGCCTGCTCCTCGGCGATCTCGTGCTCCAGCTCGTCGTCGGTCCCTGGCGGCTCGTCGGTTGCCTCGACGTCCTCCGGCTCCTCCTCCATGTCCTGCAGCGACAACTGTTGCTCCTGTGCGCGGCGGTCGCGGGCCTCCTTGATGGAGGAGATGCGGGCCGTCGGGGTCTGGGGGTCCTCGACGGCCACATCAGCGTCGACGTCCTCGCTGAGGACGGTGGGCACGAGTGGGTCCTGTGACTGCAGGGCGTCGGCGATGGCCATCTCCGAGGACTCCACCAGCGCGACGTCGCCCACCAGGTCGTGGGCGGGCTCGTCCGTGGGCAGCACGAAGCGGCTCTTGTGGTCGAACAGGAACGAGGCGCTGGCGCTCGAGCGCGGGGAGACGACGACCGTCCACCGGCCGTCCTCGCGCCGCCAGGCGTCCCACGCGGCATCGTCAGGGCTCTGTCCGTTCTCTGCGAGCTGCTCACCGACGATCGTGCCCAGCATGACGCCTGCGCCGCCGACGTGCTTGCGACGCACGGGCGTCTTGCGGGCCTGCTCGACCATGTACTCGCGCTCGGCCAGCACAGGACCGGCGAAGCCCTCGATCTGCTCCGTGGACACGCCGGCTGCCTCGGCGACCTCGGCGACTGACTCACCGCGGCGGATCCTGGTCTGGATGTCGCGGGGGCTGAGCGTGCTCTCCATCGTGAACTCCATCTGGCCGGACGAGCGCTCCCGGGATCGGGAGGCGGCGTCGATCAGGGCCCTCAGGCGACGATCGGCGGGAACGCGGAAGGACTCCTGACCGGAGGGGTCGCGCAACAGGACGTACCGCCCGTCCTCACTCAGTCGGTCGGGACCGAGATCGCGCATGTCGCCTCCCACGTCGTTCCAGACCATGGTAGGGAGCGGCGCCCGTGAAATCGGGTCGACACGCGCAAGGCGGACGACCGGCGGCACAGGGCCGAGCAGGGGGTGCCGGGCTGGTGGGCGGCATCCCGACCCCGGGAGTGCTACCGCCGGCACGACGCCGTGACCCTGAGATCGTTCAGGCCCCCGGCGGGGGTGCCGGGCCGTGGGCGGCATCCGGACCCCGGGAGTGCTACCGCCGGCACGACGCCGTGACCCTGAGATCGTTCAGGCCCCCGGCGGGGGTGCCGGGCCGTGGGCGGCATCCGGACCCCGGGAGTGCTACCGCCGGCACGACGCCGTACCTGAGATCGTTCAGGCCCCCGGCGGGGGTGCCGGGCCGTGGGCGGCATCCGGACCCCGGGAGTGCTACCGCCGGCACGACGCCGTGACCCTGAGATCGTTCAGGCCCCCGGCGGGGGTGCCGGGCCGTGGGCGGCATGATGAAGCCGTGCCCGATGTCTCCCTGGTGATGCTGGACCTGCTCGGCATCGTGGTGTTCGCGGCGACGGGTGCGCTCGTCGCGGTCCGCAAGGAGCTCGACGTCTTCGGTGCCCTGGTGCTGGGTGGCATCACCGGCCTCGGTGGCGGCATCGTGCGCGACCTTCTGATCGGCGCGGTCCCGCCAGCGGCCTTCGTCGACTGGCGCTACCTCGTGGCGCCGGTGGCCTCGTCGATCCTGGTGTTCTTCTTCCATCCCACGGTGGGTCGCATGGAGAAGCAGATCGGGGTGCTGGACGCGGTCGGCGCCGCCTTGTTCTGCGTCACCGGCGCGGTCAAGGCGCACGAGGCCGGGCTGGGTGTCCTGCCGGCCGCTCTGTGCGGGTTGGCCACCGCGATCGGCGGGGGCATGATGCGCGACGTCCTGGCCGGACGAGTGCCGGTGGTCTTCCGTGAGGAGCTCTACGCGACCCCGGCCTTCACTGGCGCGTTGCTCGCCGTCCTCGCGGCGGAACAGGGCCTGGGGGCCTGGACGTACGTCGTCGCCGCCGGTGTGTGCCTGGTGTGGCGCCTGCTGGCCCTGTGGCGTGGCTGGCGGGCTCCGCTGCCGCCGGGTGTCGACCGTGGCTGAGCGCTTCGCCGGCTACTCCACTCGGTGGTAGACCGCGAACTTGCCGCCGGGGCCGTCGACGACGTGTACGGGCGTCTTGAACACGCTGGTGAGTACGTCGTCGCGGATGATGTCCTCGGGCGTGCCATGCACGGCAACCCTGCCATCCTCCATGGCCACGATGTAGTCGCTGTAGGCGGCGGCGAAGTTGATGTCATGCAGCACGATCACCACTGTGCGGCCGAGCTCGTCGGCCGCCTTGCGTAGCTGCTGCATCATCTGCACCGAGTGCTGGGCATCGAGGTTGTTCAACGGCTCATCGAGCAGCAGGTAGTCGGTGTCCTGCGCGAGTACCATCGCGACGTACGCGCGCTGCCGCTGGCCACCCGAGAGCTGGTCGAGGAACCGTTGTTCGAGCTGGGTGAGGTCGAGGAAGTCGATGGCCTCGGAGATCTTGTCCTCGTCGTGCGGCGTGAGACGGCCTCCGCTGTAGGGGTACCGACCGAAGCTCACCAGCTGCCGCACGGTGAGTCGGGTGACGAAGTGGTTCTCCTGACGCAGGATGGAGACTGTCTTCGCGATCTGCTTCGAGGGCGTGCTGTGCACGTCCTGCCCATCGATCTCGACCGTGCCCTGATCGGGGGCTTGGAGTCGGCCCATCATGGTGAGGATGGTCGACTTGCCCGCGCCGTTCGGCCCGACGAGGCCGATGATGCCGCTGCCGTGGAGGTCGAGCGAGACCGGGCCGATCTGGACGTCGGCACCGTAGCGCTTGACGAGATTGGTCAGGCGGATCACAGCCGCCCCTTTCTGAGGATGACGATGAGGAAGACGGCGCCACCGATCAGCTCGACGATGATGGTGACGGTGTCCACCATCGAGAACACATGCCGGAGCAGGAAGTACGCGCCCGTCAGGATGACGTAGCCGAGGAGCCACGCCACTGGCAGGATTCGGCGGTGATCGTAGGTGTCAGTGGCCGAGTAGGCGAGCGTGGCGATGAGGAAGCCGAGAAATGTCATCGGTCCCACGAGCGACGTGCTCATCGCCATGAGGATCGCCACGAGGGTGAGCATCAGCATCAGCTGGCGTCGATGGTGCAGACCGAGGTTCTGGCTGATGTCACTGCCAAGCGCGATCACGTTCAGCCGACGGGCGAGCATCCAGATTCCGATGCCGACCGCCGCGCAGACGGGGATCACGAGCGAGAGGTACTCGGTGTTCGCATTGCCGACGTTGCCGAACAGGCGAGCCGTGAGGACATCGAACTCGTTCGGGTCGAGCATCCGCTGCATGAACGTCGACAGTGCGCCGAGGCCGGTGCCGATGATGATGCCGACCAGCAGCATCACGTGCAGATTGCCGAACCTGCCCGACAACAGCCAGGTGTAGAGCAGCACGGCGAACAGGACCATGACGCCCACCTGCAGCAGGAACCTGCCGAGACTGTCGAAGTTCGTCAACCCGGACACGCCGAAGAAGTAGACGATGCCGGTCTGGACGAGCACGTACATCGACTCGAACCCCATGATGGAGGGCGTGATGATGCGGTTGTGCGTGACCGTCTGGAACGTCACGGTCGCGAGTGCCTGGCAGAACGTGACCAGCGCGATCACGATGACGGACGTGCCCCGCATGGCGGTGATCCGCCACCAGGGTTCACTGAAGGGCTCCTGCGAGTTGCTCCAGCCCAGTGTCAGCAGCGTCAGCAGCACTGCGAGAGCGACGAGGCCCAGCAGGATGACGATGTAGCGCGAGCGGTGACTGCGGCTGGTGTAGGGGCCGACGCGGCGCTGCTCGACGACTGCGGTGTCAGCGTGCACCGGCGCTCCTTTGTCGCACGAGCAGAGTGATGAACACCGCCGCGCCCACGACACCAAGCACCAGTGAGACGGGCACCTCGAACGGCATGATCACGACCCGGCCGATGAGGTCACAGACCGTCACGATCCAGACACCGGTGAGGAACACCCAGGGGATGTTCGTGCGTAGGTTGTCGCCGCGCACCAGGGAGACCAGGTTCGGCACGATGAGACCGAGGAAGGGCAGTGCGCCGATCACCACGGTGACGACACCGGTCACGACCGCGACGAGCGCCACGCCGAGGAACACGATCCGCTCGTAGCTGAGACCCACGTTGGTCGCGACGTCCTTGCCGAGGCCGGCGACGGTGAACCGGTCCGCGAGGACCATGACCACGACCGCGATGGCCACCACGATCCACAGCGGCTCGTACCGGCCGGCCTCCACCCCCGTGAAGCGGCCCGCGAACCAGCTGCCGAGCATCTGCAGCAGGTCGTACCGCAGCGCGATGAACGTCGAGACGGCGCTGACGACCGCTCCGAACATGATGCCGACGATCGGCACGATGAGCGACGACTTCAGCGTGACGCGCCGCAGGAACGCGAAGAACACCATCGTGCCGACGAAGGCGAACATGATGGCGACGACCATCCTGGTCATGATGCCCGGGGACGGCAGCACCACGTAGGAGAGCAGGAGCCCGAGCCCGGCCCATTCGGTGGTGCCGACCGTGGTGGGCTCGACGAACCGGTTCTGCGTCATCAGCTGCATGACCAGCCCGGCCATCGCCATGCTCGCGCCCGCCAGTACGAGGGCCACCGTTCGTGGGATGCGCGTGATCCACACGAACTCACGGCCGGCGGCGTCGGTGATGTCGGCGACGCCGGTGAAGACGGAGACCGTCAGCAGGCCGAGAGTGAACGCCATCGCGAGGAGAAGTGGCCAGGTCTTGCGCCACCATGACTGGCCCATGACGGCGCGGCCCGACGACGAGAGCGCGTCAACCTTCGTGACGCGCCGCGTGGTGGGGGGAGAGGTCATGGAAGCGGCACTCCGATGGTGTCGTGCAGACGTGCGACTTCGTCACGGCCCCGGGGGCCGTGACGAAGTCGACAATGACGCATGCTGCTACTGCTGTGCGCTGGTGAACGCCTCGGCGAGACCCTCCAACACGTCCGTGAAGGCGACGAGGTCCTCGGTGAGGTAGTAGTCGCCGGGCATGACGTAGATCGCCTCGTTCTGGACGGCGGGCACGTTCGCCAGTGATGGCGACTCGGTGATGAGCTCCATCGCGGGCGTGGGCTCCTCCTCGTCGCCGGCCACGGCGGCGTCGCGATCCAGCACGAGGAGGAAGTCTGCGTTCGCCTGAGCGATGGCCTCGATCGAGATGTCGTCGCCCTGGTGGTTCGACGAGCCTTCGGCATCCAGCGCAGGTGTCAGGTTGAGCAGCTCGAAGAAGACGCTGGCGCCCCGGCCTTCGTCGGGGGACGCATAACGGATCTCGTTGGCGGTGGTGACCAGGCCCATCACGGTCGTCTCGGAGTCGTACGCTTCTCGTGCCTCGTCCGCCGCGGCGTGGAAGTCGTCGATCAGCGCTTGCGCCTCGTCCTGGTGCCCGAAGATCTCGCCCAGCAGCGTCACGGTCTCCACGACATACTCGTCGGCGCTGAGGTCGTCGTTCGTCATGTCGACGAAGGCGGCGTCAGGTGCGGCCTTCTGCAGGTCGTCCGCGTGATCCTGGTAGCGACCACCGCTGATGATCAGGTCGGGAGCTCCGGCGACGACCTGCTCGAAGTCAGGCTCGTGGTGCGTTCCGGTGTCGAGGATGGACTCGTCGGTACTCCATGGGTTGTTGTCGCTCATGAGAGAGCGGGCCGCGACGGTCGGCTGCACGCCCCACGACTCGAGAACGCCGAACGACTGGTTGTGGGTCACGGCGACACTGTCGGCGCTCTCGATCGTGACCTCGTGACCGGCCAGGTCGGTGACGGTGACGGGGAACTCGCCGCTCCCGGCGCCCTCATGGGATCCCTCGCCCTCGGCGCTGGAGCAGCCCGTCAGGGCGATGGTCGTGAGGGCCATACCGACGAGCGCGGTGACTCCGTGGCGCTTCGCTGTGGACATGTACGTCGTTTCCTCCGTGTCTAGGCCTACTTAGGTAAGCATTGCCTCAATAGGCTATCGGAGTCGACTGGTCGCCTGACGGGCGGCCCCAGCGGCGTGGCGTCAGTCCCGACGCGGGAGAACGGCGTCGAAGGATGCGTCGTGGTTGCCGAAGCGGTGCGTCGTGATGGACACCGCCTGCTCCCGCAGGAAGGGCAGCAGCTCGATGCGCCCGGACCACGTGACCTCCCCGGCGTGGACCGCGACGTCCGGGTCGCCGCCGACGGCGTCGGCCACCTCCAGGGCGAGCGGCTCCAGCAGGCGGATGCGGCTCGGTCGTTCCTCGGCCATCTGGGTGATCCACTCCGCGGGAGTCTGCACGACGTGTCCCGGGGCGAGACCCTCGGGCAACGCGACGGGGCTCGAGACCGTCACCTCGCCGCCGGCGCGCCTGGCGGCCGCCAGCACGCGCGCGGTCGCCAGGAGGTCGTCGCCGACGCGGATGTGCACCGGCACCGGGCGGTAGCGGAAGACGTTGCGCTCCACCCCGAGCCCGGAGACGTCCTTCTCCGCGCCGAACTCACGCTGCCAGGCCATCTCGTCCGATGCAGCGGCGGCGCGCAGCTGTTCGACGGCATCCGCATCCAGCGCCCGCGAAGCGGCCTCGACGAGCTGTGCGACACCGGAGCTCAGCTCGACGTCGTCGCCGCGTGAGCGCAACGGCTGCGGGTGCCAGGAGCCCAGGTGCGTGAGGTAGTTGGGGCCGCCGGCCTTGCAGGTGGTGCCGACCGACGAGCGCTTCCAGCCGCCGAACGGCTGGCGTTGCACGATGGCACCGGTGATGCCGCGGTTGACGTAGAGGTTTCCGGCCTCCACCCGGTCGATCCAGGTGTTGACCTCCTCGGGGTCCAGGGAGTGGATGCCAGCCGTCAGCCCGAAGTCGGTGGCGTTCTGCCACTCGATGGCCTGCTCGAGGTTCTCGGCGGCCATCAGGCCCAGGACGGGACCGAAGTACTCGGTGGTGTGGAACTCGCTGCCCGGACGCACGCCCAGCCGAACCCCCGGAGACCACAACCGGCCGGACTCGTCCAGCTGGTGGGGCTCGACCAGCCACTCCTCGCCCTCCCCGAGCGTGGTGAGCGCGTCGTGAAGCTTGCCCGTGGGTGGTTCCACGACCGGCCCCATGAGGACCTCCGGGTCGTGGGGCCAGCCGACCTTGGTCGAGGCGACGGCATCCAGGAGCTGCCGGCGGAACCGCTCGGACCCGGCCACCGAGCCGACGAGGATGCCGAGGCTCGCGGCCGAGCACTTCTGTCCCGCGTGCCCGAACGCACTGCGCACGAGGTCGTGGGCCGCGTGGTCGATGTCGGCGCTGGGCGTGACCACGAGCGCGTTCTTGCCGCTGGTCTCGGCCAGCAACGGCAGGTCGGACCGCCACGAACGGAACAGCTGAGCCGTCTGCCAGCCCCCGGTGAGGATGACGCGGTCCACCGACTCGTGCGAGATGAGCGACCGGCTGAGCTCGCCCTCCTCCATGCTGACGTAGCGCAGCACGTCGCGAGGGACGCCGCCCTGCCAGAGGGCCTCGACCACGACGGCCGCGCAGCGAGGGCTCTGCGGTGCCGGCTTGATGATGACGCCGCTGCCGGCGGCGAGCGCGGAGAGCACGGAGCCCGCCGGGATGGCCACCGGGAAGTTCCACGGAGGTGTCACGACGGTCAGCGCGGCCGGTTCGAACCGCGCACCGTCGACGACGTCGAGTCGGCGCGCTGACTCTGCGTAGTAGCGGGCGAAGTCGATCGCCTCACTCACCTCGACGTCGGCCTGGTCGATCGTCTTGCCGGTCTCGGCGGCCATGACCGCGATGAGGTCGCCGCGCCGTGCGGCGAGGGCGCCGGCTGCCTCGTGCAGGACCCATGAGCGCATGTCGGCGCCGCGCGCGGCCCACGCCTGACCGGACTGACGGGTCTGCTGGACCAGCGTCTCCAAGGACGCGGGACCGTGGACCTTGTTGTCATCGATCGTGCTCGTGCCCAGCTGCGTGTACGTGGAGCGGTGCAGCATCTGGCGACCCCACTCACGGTTGGCGGCGGTGGAGGGGTCGGTGTCCGGGGTGTTGGCAAAGCCCGTGCCACCGAGCGTGATGTGTTCCCCGTGCCGGTCCTGGTTGCGGTGCGGCGGCGGCACGGAGTCGTCGAGCGCCTTGAGGGACTCCACGAACCGGTCGGCCTCCCGCTGGAACGCCTCCTCGTCGGAGGCGAGGTCGAAGGCGGCCGACATGAAGTTCTCATCGCTCGCGTTCTCCTCCAGGCGACGCACGAGGTAGGAGATGGCGACATCGAACTCGTCGGGGTGCACGACCGGCGTGTAGAGCAGAAGGTTGCCGACGTCCTCGCGGACGCCGGAGGTCGGCCCGGAGTCCATGCCGAGCAGCATCTCGAACTCGATGCCGTCGGTGACGCCACGCTCGCGCGCCAGCTCCCAGGCGTACGCGATGTCGAACAGGTTCTGCCCGGCGACCCCGATGCGCACGGCGTCGATGCGCTCCGGAGTCATGGCCCAGCGCAGCACACGCTTGTAGTTGGTGTCGGACTCCTGCTTGGAGCCCCACGTGGCCAGCGGCCAGCCGTGCATGAGGGCGTCGACCCGCTCCATGGCGAGGTTGGCACCCTTGACGACCCTGACCTTCACGGGTGCGCCACCGGCCGCGCGGCGCGCCGCGGCCCAGGTCTGCACCTGCTGCATGGCCTCCACGGCGTCGGGGAGGTAGGCCTGCAGCACCAGGCCCGCCTCGAGGTCCGGGAAGCGGTCAAGCACGGTGAAGAAGACCGCGAGCGTGAGGTCGAGGTCGCGGTACTCCTCCATGTCGAGGTTGATGAACGAGCCGTCCTGGGCGGCCTGCTCGTACAGCGGGACCAGACGCTCGACGACGCGTTCGACGGTCTCGTCGAAGGCCCACATGGACAGCTGGCTGGCCACCGAGGAGACCTTGACCGAGACGTAGTCGACGTCGTCGCGTCTCAACAGCTCCAGGGTGTTGTCGCGGCGGCGGGTGGCCTCCTGCTCGCCCAGCACGGCCTCGCCGAGCAGGTTGATGTTGAGCCGGTCGCCTCGCTTGCGGAGCTTGGCGACGGTCTTGCCCAGCTTCTCCGGCCGGGCGTCGGCGATGAGATGGCCCACCATGCGTCGCAGGGTCCAGCGGGCGGTGCCCACCACGAGGGTCGGGAACAGCAGCGAGAACAGGGCGCCGGTCTTGATGAGGAGTCGCTGGAACCACGGCAGGAACCGCGGCGTTCCCTTGGCCAGGTGACGCAGGTTGTGGGCCGCTACGGCAGCGTCGTCGGGGCGGACCACGCGGTCGACGAAACCGATCGTGAACTCCAGCCCGGCGGGGTCCTTCAGGAGCTTGGCCAGGCGCTTGGCCGACCGGTCAGGCCGACGTCCACGCCCCCCGCGCGGGTCGATCCACGAGCGGACGAGGGCGATGCTGCGGTCGGCGAGTTCTGGTTCGGTCATGGCAGGCACAAGGCTAGGCCATACCGAGCCGGTCACGCTGCTCAACACCGGGCTGCGGAATCGGTGCCGTTCGCTGGTCCTGGCCCGGCGTCCCCGTCGGTGGGCCGGGCCAGAAGCTCCAGGCCACGACTGCGGCCATGGCAGCCGCCGCGAGCGGCACCAGGAAGCCGGTGCGTGCCCCCGCGTGGTCGACGACCCAGCCCACGACCGCGGCCCCGAGGGCGATGCCGGCCGACAGTGCCGTGATCGTCCAGGCCATGGCCTCGGTGAGCCGCGCAGGGTGTACGTACAGCTCGACGACGCTCATCGCCGCGATGAGCGTCGGCGCGATCATGAACCCGGCGAGGAACATCGCGGCGGTGAACCAGATGAGGCCCGGCACGACGAACAGGGGTGCGAACAGCCCGGTGAGGCCGAGGGTGGTCCACCGCAGGCGGGCCACCGGATCGGCCGGCGCGGCCAGGGCGCCCACCAGGACGCCGGCGATGAGGCTGCCGGCAGCCCAGACGGCGAGGATGCCGCCCGCCCAGGAACGATGCCCCTCGTCCGTGGCGAAGGCGACGACCACGACCTCCATGGAGCCGAACATCGTGCCCATGCCGATGGCGGCGAGCATGACCGGGCCCAGCACGCCCCACCCGATCGCGACCCGGCGCTGTGGCCCGGGTGGCTGCGCGGGCGGGTCCGTGGCGCGCTGGGCTGCGAAGGCCCACGCACCGAGGGTGCCGGCGAGCCCGGCGACCGCCAGTCCCGAGTAGGGCGCGACGCCGAGGGTCAGGAACGTCACGAGGACGGGCCCCACCACGAAGACCACCTCATCGAGCACTGCTTCCAGCGCGAACGCGGTGGGCACTCGGTCCCGTTCGTCGCGCAGGACGTACGTCCACCGGGACCTGACCATGGCTCCGGTCTGCGGCGTGGCGAGGCCGCCGAGCGCAGCGGCCAGGTGTGGCAGCGGGGCGCGGGCCTCGAGCTCGATGCTGAGCAGCAGGAGGCAGATCCCGACGGCGAACACCGCGCCGCTCAGCCACAGCACTCGGGCCTGGCCCCAGCGGTCGGCCAGGCGACCGTGCACGGGGGCGCACGCCGCGTGGGCCAGCACGAAGGACGCCGACACCAGTCCCGCCTGCCCGTACGAGCCTGTCCGATCCTGCACCAGCAGCACGATGCCGAGGGCGGCCATCGAGCTGGGGAACCGACCCACCAGGGCGCTCAGGCTGAAGAGTGCGGCCCCGGGGCGTCGGAGGATCGCCGCGTACGCGTTCATGCCGCCCCTCCTCGCACTCGACGGCCGGCTCGCGAAGGCACGGCCGGAGCAAGAGTAGCCGTCAGGGGAGGAGGGGCGTCATGGCAGCATGGCGCCATGGCTGCCCGTCCGTTCGACGCCCTGCTGCTCGTCTCCTTCGGGGGACCGGAGAAGCCGGAGGACGTCGTCCCGTTCCTGCAGAACGTCACTGCCGGGCGGGGCATCCCGCGCGAGCGGCTCGAGGAGGTGGGAGAGCACTACTTCCTGTTCGGAGGGAAGTCACCCCTCAACGACCTCAACCGCGAGCTGATCGGCGCCGTCGAGGCCGATCTGCGCGAGCACGACGTCGAGCTGCCCGTGTACTGGGGCAACCGCAACTGGGACCCGTACCTGCGCGACACGATGCAGCAGATGGTGGACGACGGGGTGCGTCGGGTTGCCTACTTCGTCACCAGCGCCTACTCGTCCTACTCCGGGTGCCGGCAGTACCGCGAGAACCTCGCGCAGGCCGCGGCCGGTCTCGACCTCGAGCTGGTGCGGCTGCGTCTGTACTTCAACCATCCCGGGTTCGTGGGTCCGTTCACCGAGGCCACCCAGCACGAGCTCGCACAGGCACCGGAGGGCACGCACGTCGTCTTCGTCACCCACTCCATCCCGGAGACCATGAACGATGCGAGCGGCGGCCCGGGTGTCGGTGCCTACCGGACCCAGCACGAGGAGGTTGCCCGGCTCGTGGCGGCCGGTGCCGGCGCACACGACTTCTCCCTCGCCTACTGCTCGCGCTCGGGCTCGCCGCACACCCCGTGGCTGGAGCCGGACGTCAACGACCATCTCGAGACCCTCGCGGACACGGGCGTCAGGTCAGTCGTCGTGGTGCCGATCGGGTTCGTCTCCGACCACATGGAGGTCATCTACGACCTCGACACCGAGGCGAGGAAGACCGCCGAGAAGCTGGGTCTGCGCTTCGCCCGAGCGGCCACGCCGGATCGGCACCCGGCCTTCGTGGCGATGATTCGTCAGCTCGCGCTCGAACGCGCAGCCGTGGCCGCCGACCCCGACACCCGGCGGGCCGTGGTGGGCGGTTGCCCACCCAACCCCGAGACCTGCGACGTCGGCTGCTGCGCCAACCCGCGGGCCGAGCTGCCGGCCGTGCCATGACCGAGCTGGTGGAGCTCGCCCGGGCCGTGGGGCTCGAGGCCGCCGACCTGGTCGCCGAGCGTCGTGGCACCGGCCGGGTGAGCGTCGCCGACACCAAGTCCAGCCCGACCGACGTGGTCACCGAGGTGGACCGGGCCGCCGAGGAGCTGATCCGCTCACGCCTGCTCGCCGCCCGACCCGACGACGGTTTCGTGGGGGAGGAAGGCGATGCCCTCGAGGGCACCAGCGGCGTGGACTGGGTCGTCGACCCGATCGACGGCACGGTGAACTTCGTCTACGGCATTCCCGTCTACGCCGTGTCCATCGCGGCCAGCATCGACGGTGAGGTGGTCGCAGGGTTCGTGGTCAACATCGTCACGCGCGAGCAGTGGGCTGCGGTGCGGGGCGGTGGCGCGTGGCGCTGGGACGGCACCTCCCGGCAACCGCTGCGGGCGCCGGCGCCCGCAGACCTCTCGCAGATGCTCGTCGGCACCGGGTTCAACTACGTGCGCGAGGTCCGGCTCCGGCAGGCGCAGGCCGTGGCGCGACTGCTCGGACACGTGCGTGATGTTCGTCGCCTCGGCTCGGCCGCGCTCGACCTGTGCGCCCTCGCCGAGGGACGGCTCGACGCGTACGTCGAGCAGGGTCTGCAGCCCTGGGACCTCGCGGCAGGAGGGCTCGTCGCCACCGAGTCGGGGATCGTGCTGCGCGGCCTGGACGGCCCGGCGGACGAGCGTCTGGTGATGGGTGCCCACCCGGCGGTGGCGCAGGAATATTTTGACCTTGTGGCGACTTGCGGCTTCTGACAGCGAAACCCGTGAACGGATGTGGCACAATCACGCCGGTTCACCACACACGGAGGGTTCATGGCTACCGACTACGACGCGCCTCGCAAAACCGAAGACGAGCAGTCCGAGGACAGCATCGAGGAGCTCAAGGCGCGCCGCCACGAGAAGAACTCTGGAAAGGTCGACGAGGACGAGGTCGAGGCCGCGGAATCGTTCGAGCTTCCGGGGGCTGACCTCTCGCACGAGGAGCTCGCGGTGCAGGTTGTTCCCAAGAAGTCGGACGAGTTCACATGCTCATCGTGCTTCCTGGTCCACCACCGCACCCAGCTCGCGAGCGAGAAGAACGGTCAGTTGATCTGCAAGGACTGCGCCTACTGAGAACGACGCCGGCGTCTGCGAGATCGCGAACGCTCGGCGTGCTTGATGTTCGACGGAGCCGGTTCCCCCAGGGGAGCCGGCTTCTTCATCGTCCCGGCGGCGCCTGCGCCCTTGATCGACGTCATGCCCGGCGGGAGGTTCCCGGTGGAGCGGACCCAGTAGTTCGCGGCCCAACGCCGAACCAGCACCTTGACCAGCTCGACCAGGGCGCCGCCGACGACCGCCCACGCGATGGCCTCCCTGGCGTCGACCTCCGGGTTGCGTCCGGTGGACGGGGGTTTGCGGCCGGTGGCGGCACGCCAGGTCAGCTGGGAGACCTCTCGCGCCAGCAGGCCGGCCGCGACGCTCGAGGCGCGGTCCAGCAGCTTCCAGGTGCTCTTGCCCCCACCCTTCTTGCTGTTCTTGCCCTCTGCGGCGCTGTCGGCCTTGCCCTTGCGCTTGTCACGCGTGGCCATCGGTGCCTCCCTGCTCGGCTTGGTCGGGACGATCCGGCGTGGTCCGGGCCCGGAGTGCGGCGGCGAGCTCTTGCGGACGGCGGGAGCTGACCAGCCAGTACGGCGTCGGATCGTGCGGGTCGTTGACGACGATCTTGACACCTTCGGGCAGGTACGCGCGGTGTACGAGCCAGGCCCGCGCGTCGGCACGAGCACCGTGCCACTCGCGCATGGCCGCGGCACCGAGCTCTTCCACGGGTCCCACGTGCTCGTGCGGCATCGATGCCCGGCCCACCCGCAGACCGTCGTCGTCGACGCAGATGAGCACCGCGCCGCCATGGGCCCACAGGGCCGCTGCGACCAGTGCGGCGATGCCTGCGGTGGCGACGGCGGCAGGCCAAGGGCCGGAGACGACGAGCACGAGCCAACCCCATGCTCCCGCGAAGACCAGTGCCCCGACCCACCATGTCGGCGGCGGGATCAGGCGTTCGCGGAAGCTGGGCACGGACCAAGCCTGCCGCACCAGGGCCCGGACCGGCGGCACCGGGGCTCGCGAGTAGTCTCGCCGCCATGGTCCCAGAGATGAACCGAGTCGAGATCACCCGCCTGGACCGCGGACTGCCGTTGCCGGCCTACGCCCGCGACGGCGACGCCGGACTGGACCTGCACGCCACGGATTCGTTCACGCTGGCGCCGGGGGAACGCCAGCTCGTCGGCACCGGGATCGCGATCGCCCTCCCGGCCGGTCATGCGGCGTTCGTGCACCCGCGCTCGGGACTCGCGCTGCGGCACGGACTCTCCGTCGTCAACGCGCCCGGCACGGTCGATGCCGGGTATCGGGGCGAGATCAAGGTGCTGCTCATCAACCACGACACCCGTGAGGCCGTCACCCTCCAGCGCGGTGACCGCATCGCCCAGCTCGTCGTGCAACGCGTGGAGCGGGCCGAGCTCGTCGAGGTCGATGCCCTCGCGGAGACCAGCCGTGGCGCCGGGGGCTACGGTTCGACCGGGACCAGCCCCAGCCCTGAGGATCCAGGGTCCGAGAACTCAGTCTTCGACGAGGAGGGCCGATGAGACGGCGCAAGCGCGAGCAGCAGGCCGCAGCCGCCCAGGACGAGACACCATCACCTGTCCCCGTCGCGCCCGAGGGTCGCCCGGACGGACCCTGGGACCGCAGCGAGAAGGAACCATCTGACCGGCACGTCGACCTCGGCTCCCTGCTGGTGCGCGGCCGCGTCGGCATCGAGCTACGGGTGCCCAAGGAGGGTGAGAACACCCCCACCGCAGTCGTCCTGCTGACCGAGGACTCCGGGCTGGAGCTCCGTGCCTTCGCCGCGCCTCGCAGTGGCGGGCTCTGGGACGACGTGCGCCCCGAGATGGCACAGGAGGTCGAACGACGCGACGGCACCTACGAAGAGGTCGAAGGGCCCTACGGGACCGAGCTGCACGTCCGTGTGCCCGCCAAGACGCCGGACGGCGAGGCCGGTGTGCAGCCCACCCGCATCGTCGTGGTCGAGGGGCCCCGCTGGATGCTGCGGGCGACCTTCCTCGGGCGCGCAGCGCTCGAACCCAGCGACGACGGCATCCTCGCCGAGACGCTCCGCGACACCATCGTCGTGCGCGGACCCGAGCCACGGCTCGCCCGCGAGGCGCTGCCGATCCAGGCCAAGGGCCTGGTGAGTCCCGAGGAGGCCCCTGAGGACGGCCCAGGCGACGATGGCGACGCAGCCCCCGAAGCCTCGAGCGACGACGGGGAACCCCAGTCATGAACCAGCACATCGAGACCGTCGAGGCGCTCGTCCGTCAGCAGCTCTCCAAGGCTCTCGGCGGCGGCCGGGGCGTCGTGGAGAGCGCCGTCCCCACCATCGCGTTCACGATCAGCTGGATCATCAGCAGCGACCTGCGTCGCTCACTCATCATCAGCATCGCGATCACGGTCCTGCTGCTCATCGTCCGCCTCGTGCAGCGCTCCACACCGCAGTTCGTGGTCACCGCGCTCGTCGGCATCGGCATCGCAGCCCTCTTCGCCGCTCGCAGCGGAGAGGCCCGCGACGTCTTCCTGCCCGGAATCCTCTACAACGGCGGATACGCCGTGGTCCTGATCGCCTCCATCCTCGTGGGATGGCCGCTGGTCGGGTTCATCATCGGCAGCATCACCGGGGAGGTCACCGAGTGGCACGACGAGCGGGGCATCGTGAAGCTGTGCTCCACGCTCACCTGGTTGCTCGCAGCGCCCTGCGTCCTGCGCGTCCTGGTGCAGTACCCCCTGTGGGCCACCGACCAGGTGGCGCTGCTCGGCACGTCCAAGATCGTCCTCGGCTGGCCGTTGCAGGTTGCCTCCTTCGCCGCCATGGCCTGGGTGCTCAGCCGTGACCGAACCCCCATCGGGGAGAGCTCCGGCGACGACGCCGAACCGTCGCCTGGGGCATGAGCCGTGCCTGAGCTCGCCGTGGGTGAGGCTCTTCCTGTGGTCGAGGTGGGCCCTGTCGCCCGCTGTGTTGATGGTGCGCTTCGCGCACGCGTGGTCGCCGGGGCTGTTCGGGGAGACGTCCATGGTGGGTGAGGCTCTCCCAGTGGTCGAGGTGGGCCCCGTCGCCCGCTGTGTCGATGGTGCGCTCCGCGCACGCGTGGTCGCCGGGGCCGTTCGGGGAGACGTCCATGGTGGGTGAGGCTCTCCCAGTGGTCGAGGTCGGCCCCATCGCCCGCTGTGTCGATGGTGCGCTCCGCGCACGCGTGGTCGCCGGGGCCGTTCGGGGAGGTGTCCATGGTGGGTGAGGCTCTCCCAGTGGTCGAGGTCGGCCCCATCGCCCACGGGGGCCACTGCGTGGCGCGGCTCGACGGCCAGGTCGTCTTCGTCCGGCACACTCTGCCCGGTGAGACCGTCCGGATCCGGATCACCGAGGACGCCGGACGCTTCCTGCGCGCCGACGCCGTCGACGTGGTGGGGTCCGCCCCGGGGCGAGTCGAGCCCCCGTGCGAGCTGGCAGGCACGTGCGGAGGGTGCGACTTCCAGCACGTCAGCCCCGAGCGACAGCGCGAGCTGCTCACCGACGTCGTCCGCGAGCAGCTCCAGCGTCTCGCCGGAGTGACGTGGGACGGGCACGTCGAGGCAGTCGCCCCCGACCTCGGGTGGCGTACCCGGATGAGCTGGGCCGTCGACGACGAGGGGCGACCGGGTCTACGCCGACACCGCTCCCATGACGTCGTCCCCGTGCAGACCTGCCCGATCGCCCATCCCGACCTGCCGGACGTGCTGTCCCACCGCTGGCAGGACGAGCTCGTGCAAACGGTCATCTCCTCCACGGGAGAACAGCTCGTGGCCTGCGACGGTCCCGTACCTGACGGCCTGAGCATCCAGAACGTCGTCGACGCCGTGGGACAGCGCCGCACGGGCCGTCCCTCGGTCGTCGAACGGGTCGGACCGCACGACTTCCGTGTCAGCGGGACCGGCTTCTGGCAGATCCACCCCCGTGCGGCCGCCACGCTCGTCGACGCCGTGCTCGCAGCCGCCGCCGTCCGGCGCGGAGACACCGTGGCCGACCTGTACGCCGGGGTCGGACTGTTCACGGCCTTCCTCGCCGACGCAGTGGGGGAGCAGGGCACCGTCGTCAGCGTCGAGGCCGACCCCGGCGGGGCCCGGGACGCCCGCCGCAACCTCCACGACCGTCACCACGTCCGTCTCGTGCACGACACCACCGAGCGCGCCCTGCGCCGGGGCGCCGTGCCCGCGGCGGACGTCGTCGTGCTCGATCCGCCACGGACCGGGGCGAAGCGCGCCGCCAAGGACCTCGCGGCGCTCGGCGCCCGCACCATCGTCTACGTCGCCTGTGACCCGGCGGCCCTGGCGCGCGACGTCGCCTCCTTCGAGCGACTGGGATACCGCCTGCAGGGCGTGCGCGGTTTCGCGTTGTTCCCGATGACGCACCACGTCGAGTGCGTGGCGACACTCACTCAACCCTGAGATGCGAGAGTGCTTGCCACCCGCACCCACCCCGTGCAAGGTGTGCGCATGACCTTCGCTGACCCGAGCAGCTGTCCTGACTGCCGGGCAGAACTGGACGGCTCGACCATGTGCCCGTCGTGCCGGCTGGACCTCACGAGCGAGGCTGCGAGCAACGTGTGGCGGGCGCTGCAGTCCGCCGATGCGTGGCTGGAGCATGCACGGGCGCACCGCGTGCCCGAACCGCACCCCGTCCCGGAGGTCGCGGAGCCTGCTCGCGAGACCGAGACCGAGACCGAGACCGAGACCGAGACCGAGACCGGGACCGAGGTGCGAGAGGGGCCACGCCTGGGCGGCGCGGCCCCGGGCCACGGAACCGCCGTGCAGGAGCCCGTGCCGCAGACCTCGACCGCTCCACCGGGCCCACCGCGCCCACCGGGGGATGCCGCAGGCCACGGCGCGCCGACTCCTGGAGCCCGCGCGCCACGCCGCCGTGTGTCGGTCGGCACCGTCCTGCTCGCCCTCGGGGCCCTCGCGCTCATCGTGGCGGCGAGCATCTTCATCACCGTGTACTGGGGCGAGATGGGCATTCTCGGTCGTGCCCTCGTGCTCCTGACCGTGACGGCGCTGTTCGGCTGGGCCGCAGTCGTCGCCACCCGTCGCGGTCTGAGAGCATCCGCGGAGGCGCTGTGGACCGTCTTCCTCGCCTTCTTCGGCATCGTCTGGTTCGCGTCGTGGGTCCAGGGTCTGTTCGGGCTCGACGCCGTCGCGGCCGCTCCCGTGGACCTGACCTGGGCCGCCGCGACGGTCGCGTTCGCGGTCTGGGCCGTCAGGCTCGGCCGGCGGCACCTCGAGGCGAGCACTCCCGGGGCCGATGCCGTCAGGCTCGTCGCCCCGTCGGTGATCGCAGGGCTGGCCGTGGTCTACGCGATCGTCGAGCGTGGCCCGGACCTCGTCGACCTCGGGCTCGGCCCGTTCTGGGCCGTCCTCGCGGTGGCGGCGCTCCTGGTGGCCTCGGGCTGGGTGCTGTCACGGCTCTCCTTGGTGGTCGGCGGGCTGATCGGTGCCGTGGTCGGTGCCGGGTTCGCCCTCGTGGCCGCCGGCATCGCCCACGAGCAGGCCTGGAGCCATCCCGGCGCGGCCGAGCTCGTGGGAGATGCCCAGGGGGTGCCGCTGCTCGTGGTGGTCCTCCTCCTGGCCGCTGGGGTCGTCGCCGCCCGTGCCGTCCCGCTCCTGGTCAGTGTCCTGAGCGCTGCTGCGGTGCTCGGGGCGGGCCAGCTGGTCGTCCTCCCGGCGAGCGAGCAGTGGGGCATGGAGGGCGCCATCGTCGCGCTCTCGGTCCTGCTCGTGGTCACTGCGGCCCTTGGGACGGGCGCGGTGGGACGGGGGCTCGCAGCGGCGGCTGCGGTCCCTGGGACGCTGCTGGCCGGCGTGGTCCTCATCGACGCCGCGGCGATCCTGGAGGTGGTGGGCGAGGGCGCATCAGGCCAGGGTGCGAGTGCCCTGGGCCATCGGCTGCAGACGTTCACCGAGTACCCGAACGAGGCGTGGTCGGCCGCGGTCGCCACGGGAGCATTGGTGGCGGCGCTCCTTCTTTTCGGTCGGCTCGCCGGAACCGCCGTCAGGCCGCAGGTCACCACCGCTGCGCTGCTGGTCGGCGCCACGGGACTCTGGGCGACCGTGGCACTGCTCGAACCTCCTGCGGTGCTGCTCGCCCTGACCCTCGTCCTCGGCGGCGGCGGACTCGCATGGTGCGGCGGTTCGAGGCTCGACGTGCGCGGGGTGACCGGCACCGGTGTCGTGGCGCTTGCTCCGTTCGCGGCGCTCGACTCGTGGTGGGCCTGCCTGATCTCCTGGCCGGTCGCAGTGGTCGTCCTGTCCCTCCTGGCCGCCAGGACGACGATCCGTGCCTGGCGTGAGGCCCTGGCATCCGTCGCGGCCCTGTGGGCTGCGGGCACGGTCGCCGTGGCGATGGCGCAGCTGGAGCAGGACGCAGTGGTCGTCACCCACGTGATGGCCGGGACCGCCGTCGTACTGGCCGCCGTCGCCGTGCTCCTCGTGCGGGGACGTGGCGGGCGTGCCGGTATCGAGGTCGCGGCAGCCGTCATCGTGACCTGGTCCCTGGCACAGGGCGTGATCATCCTCGACCCCCCGGGGTTCGCGATCCTGCTGATGCTGCTCGCCCTGCCGGTGCTCATCCTCTCCTTCGTGGCCCAGCGGCGCCGGTGGTACGCGCCGCTGGCGGCCGCGTCCGCCCTGACCGCGGTGCCGGTCAGCGCGGGGGTCTGGGACACCGCGGCCTGGTGCTGGCCGCTCGCCGCCGTCGTCGCCGCAGCCGCTTCCGTTCGGGTGCGTTCGCACGGCGTCCGTGTGGTCGCGGCCGCCCTGGCCGCTCTGGTGGCCGGTCTCTCAGTGGTCCCGGTGACCCACCTGCTCGACGTCGCGCCCTCCACCCGGGTGACGGCGGTGGTCCTCGCGGGTCTGCTGGTCCTGGTCGCAGCACTGGCGCTCCCGAGGCGCCGAGGGGCCGATGGCGTGGAGGTGGCCGGGGCGGTGCTGCTCGTGGGTGCTCTTGGGCCCGGCATGAGCCGGCTCGACCTGCAGACGCACGTCGCACTCCTGCTCGTCACCGCGACCGCACTGCTGGTCCTGGGGAGCCTGGTCGGCCGGCGCCGGTGGTACGTGCCCCTCGCAGCAGGTGTCGTCCTGCTCCCGGTGCTGGAGACCGTCGACTCCGCGTCGCTCGCGGTCTGGGTGTGGCCGGTGTCGGCGGTGGTGCTCGCGTTGGCGGCGTGGCGGGTGCCCTCCGGGCCGCTGCGCGACGGTGCGGCTGGGGTCGCGGCACTGGTGCTGGCGGCGACGGTGTGGCCCGTGGCGGAGCTCGCCGGCCTCGAGCAGTCCACGACGAGCCTGCTGCTCGTGCTGGTCGCCTGCCTGGCCGGCGTCGTGGCGGTTCTCGTGCTGCGGCCGTCCCTCGGTGGCGACGGTGTGGAGGTTGCCGCCGCACTCCTGGCGATCGCCGCAGTGCTGCAGGGTGCCGCGACGAGCGGTCCTGCGCACGTCGCCCTCCTCCTGACCATCCTGGGCGCGGTGGCTGCCGCCCTGTCCCTCCTGGTCGCGCGCCGACACTGGTACCGGTGGATCGGTGCCGGGCTGCTGGCCGCTGCCTACGTGCTACGTCTCGTGGCGAGCGAGGTCGGTGTGGTCGAGGCGTACACGCTGCCGTTCGGCGTCATCCTGCTCGGGCTCGGGGTGTGGCTCACCGTCCGCCCACCTGCGGGACGAGCAGACCTGCGCACGCCGGTGACGATGGGACCGGGACTGTTGCTCACGCTCCTGCCGAGCCTGCCTCAGGCTCTGGACGACCCGACGAGCCTGCGGGCTCTGCTGCTGGGCCTCGCTGCGCTGGGTGTCCTGGTGGCCGGCATCGTGCTGAGCTGGCAGGCCCCGTTCATCGCCGGTGCCGTCGTGGCGGCGCTGATCGTCCTCACCAACATCGGGCCCTATGCCTGGGGGTTGCCCCGATGGGTGCTGATCGCGGCGGCGGGTGCTGCCATGCTGGGAGCAGGAATCACGTGGGAACAGCGGGTCAAGGACGGACGGGCTGCCGTGCGTTGGGTCGGAGCATTGCGATGACGGATGAGTTCGAGACTGGGCCAGAAGCGGGGCCCGACGGCGGGCCGGAGGAGGTCAGGTCCGTCGCAGAGCTGCGTCGTTCGGCGTTCATGCAGGACGTGCTGCTGTTCTGCGTCGCGTTCACCGGTGGTGCACTGCTGTATCTGCTCGTGCACGTCCTGCGTGGCTCCGAGGGGACGCTGTGGTCCGTCGGACTCTCCGACGACCTGCTGCTGAGCGGCATCGTGGCCGGCGAGGCATTCCTGCTGTGGAACAACGGCCTGCGCCAGGGCATCCGGGGGCACAGCATCGGCAAGCATCGTTCGGGGCTCGCCGTCGTGGACGCGTCGACAGGGGAGCGGCTGGGTGCCGTGCGCGGCCTGCTCCGCGGCATCGTCCTGGTGGGACTGCTCGATCTCGCGGTCGCCGCGATCCCCGTGGGCCTGCCCACCGTCCTGCGTCGGTTCACGCCGGAGGCCTGGCACGTGGGTGGGGCCGCATACGTCGCGGTGGGGGTGCTGCTGCTGACCGCGCTGCTTCCGTTCTCACGCCACCTCGTGGACCTGCTGGTGCGCAGTCGGGTGGTCCGGGGCGGCGATGCCACCAGCACGTCGCGGCGGCGTGCCCTCGTGGCTCTGGACGCGGTGGGTGTCCTCGGGGTGGTGGCCGTCTGCAGCACGTATGTCGGCTTCTTCTGGCCGCTGATCTGGCAGCTTCCGGCCCTGCGCTGACGCGGTGGCCGGTGTCGCGGCGGTGTGCGTCTCGTCTCGACGTCATGTATCTTGATGTCAAGAGACTTTGAGGTTCCGACTTAGGTTCACCTGACGTGGCGGGACACCGCTCGCCTCGGCAGGATGGGACTGACCCCCGCGAAGGAGACACGATGAGCGTCGACAGCTTCCAGTCCAAGCAGACTCTCGAGGTGGGCGATGCCTCCTACGAGATCTACCGGCTCGACCAGGTCAGTGGCGACGGGCTTGACGTCTCGTCCCTGCCGTTCAGCCTCAAGGTGCTGCTCGAGGCGCTGCTGCGCACCGAGGATGGCGCCAACATCACCAAGGCCGACATCGAGGCGCTCGCCGGCTGGGACGCCGAGGCCGACCCCAGCAAGGAGATCCAGTTCACCCCCGCCCGGGTGATCATGCAGGACTTCACCGGCGTCCCCTGCGTCGTCGACCTTGCCACGATGCGTGAGGCCATGGCCGAGCTGGGCGGTGACGCCGGCAAGATCAACCCGCTGGCGCCCGCCGAGATGGTCATCGACCACTCCGTCATCGCCGACGTCTTCGGCACTCCGGAGGCCTTCGAGCGCAACGTCGAGATCGAGTACGAGCGCAACAACGAGCGCTACAAGTTCCTGCGCTGGGGTCAGGGTGCCTTCAACGACTTCAAGGTCGTCCCGCCCGGCACCGGCATCGTGCACCAGGTCAACATCGAGCACCTGGCGCGCGTCGTGTTCACCCGCGACAGCGACGGGGCAACGGTCGCCTACCCGGACTCCTGCGTCGGCACCGACTCCCACACCACGATGGTCAACGGCCTGGGCGTCGTCGGCTGGGGCGTGGGCGGTATCGAGGCCGAGGCCGCCATGCTCGGCCAGCCGATCAGCATGCTCATCCCGCGCGTGGTCGGCTTCAAGCTCTCCGGCGAGCTGCCCGAGGGCGCCACCGCCACGGACCTGGTCCTCACCATCACCGAGATGCTGCGCGAGCACGGTGCCGTCGGCAAGTTCGTGGAGTTCTACGGCTCCGGCGTCAGCGCCGTGCCGCTGGCCAACCGCGCGACCATCGGCAACATGAGCCCCGAGTACGGCTCCACGATCGCGGTCTTCCCGATCGATGAGGAGACCACCAAGTACATGGAGCTCACCGGACGCAGCCAGGAGCAGATCGCGCTCACCGAGGCCTACGCCAAGGCGCAGGGTCTGTGGCACGACCCCGACGCCGAGCCTCGCTACTCCGAGTACCTCGAGCTTGACCTGTCCACCGTCGTACCCTCCATCGCCGGTCCCAAGCGGCCGCAGGACCGCGTCGCGCTGTCCGACGCCAAGGACACCTTCCGTGGGGCGCTGCGCGCCTACGTCGACCACGAGGTCGAGCCGGCTTCGGGGGAGTGGGACGAGTCACTGGAGGAGAGCTTCCCCGCCTCCGACCCGCCGGCCAACGACGACGCGCACGGTCAGACGCCGGCACGCGACTACCTGAGCTGCGCCGCCAAGGACAACGGACGTGCGTCCAACCCGCAGCACGTCACGCTGGAGGACGGCACCGAGTTCGAGCTGGACCACGGCGCCGTGACCATCGCGGCCATCACGTCGTGCACCAACACGTCCAACCCGTCGGTCATGATCGGTGCGGCCCTGCTCGCCAAGAAGGCGGTCGAGAAGGGCCTGGCGCGCAAGCCGTGGGTCAAGACGACGCTGGCGCCCGGTTCGAAGGTGGTCACCGAGTACTTCGAGAAGTCCGGCCTCACGCCCTACCTGGACAAGCTCGGCTTCAACCTCGTCGGCTACGGCTGCACCACGTGCATCGGCAACTCCGGGCCACTGATCCCCGAGGTCAGCGCGGCGGTCAACGACGGCGACCTCGCCGTCACGTCGGTGCTCTCGGGCAACCGCAACTTCGAGGGCCGAATCAATCCCGACGTCAAGATGAACTACCTGGCGTCCCCGCCGTTGGTCATCGCCTACGCCCTGGCGGGCTCCATGGACGTCGACCTCTTCGAGGACCCGCTCGGCCAGGACCACGACGGCAACGACGTCTACATGAAGGACATCTGGCCGTCCCCGCGCGAGATCGAGGACGTCATCGCCAGCTCCATCGACTCCGAGACCTTCACCTCGGAGTACGCCGACGTCTTCGCAGGTGACGAGCGTTGGCAGAACCTGCCGACGCCCGAGGGTGACATCTTCGAGTGGGACGAGAGCTCGACCTATGTGCGCCGGGCTCCGTACTTCGACGGCATGGGCCTGGAGCCGGAGCCGGTCACCGACATCTCCGGTGCGCGTGTGCTGCTCAAGCTCGGCGACTCGGTGACCACGGACCACATCTCGCCGGCCGGTGCGATCAAGCGTGACAGCCCGGCGGGCAAGTACCTCTCCGAGCACGGTGTGCAGCCCCGGGAGTTCAACTCCTACGGCTCGCGACGCGGCAACCACGAAGTCATGATCCGCGGCACGTTCGCCAACATCCGCCTTCGCAACGAGCTGGCACCGGGCACCGAGGGTGGTTTCACCCGCGACCTGCTCGGTGGGGGCGAGGTCACCACGGTCTTCGAGGCGTCGGAGAAGTACATTGCCGCCGGTGTGCCGCTGGTCGTCCTGGCGGGCAAGGAGTACGGCTCGGGCTCGTCGCGTGACTGGGCGGCCAAGGGCACCTCGCTGCTCGGGGTGAAGGTCGTCATCGCCGAGTCCTACGAGCGCATCCACCGCTCCAACCTGATCGGCATGGGCGTGCTGCCACTGCAGTACCCCGAGGGCGAGAACGCCGAGTCGCTCGGGCTGAGCGGCGAGGAGACCTTCGAGGTCACTGGTGTCACGGCGCTCAACGACGGGGGGATCCCCGCGACGGTGTCGGTGAAGGCCGATGGGGGTGCCGCCGGGGGAGGCGTGGAGTTCGAGGCCGTCGTCCGCATCGACACCCCTGGAGAGGCCAGCTACTACCGCAACGGCGGCATCATGCCGTACGTCCTGCGCAGCCTGCTCTGACACTCACGAGGGACCTCTCACCGCCGGCGCCAGCGTCCGCCCGACGTTCCGGTGCGGTTCGCTGCTCGCGGCCGGTGAGACCTCTCCTCGGACAAATGTTGTTTGCATCGCAGAATGTGGTGCGAAACGCTGGACGTGACGGCTGTCACGCTATACGTTCTCTCAAACAACATTTACTGCGTCTCCGCGGACGGCCCAGCGATGAGTGCTGGCGTTCGTGAGACGCGCGAGGTAGAAGGAGGCGGTCCCCGTGAAGCGGACCCGCAATCTGGTGCTGGCCGCAGCGGCGAGCACGGCCCTCATCCTGAGCGGATGTGGCAGTGACTCGGGGGATGAGGGCTCCGACGGGGCCGAGGGCAAGATTGGTGTGATCCTGCCGGACACCAAGTCGTCGGTCCGCTGGGAGAGCGCGGACCGCCCGGCGCTCCAGGCGGCGTTCGAGGAGGCCGACGTCGAGTACGAGATCCAGAACGCCGAGGGCGACGCCGATGCGATGGCCACGATCGCCGACAGCATGATCGCCGACGGCGTGACCGTCCTCGCGATCGTCAACCTGGACTCCGACTCCGGTGCGGCCATCCAGGAAAAGGCCGGCCAGCAGGGAGTCCGCACGATCGACTACGACCGCCTGACGCTCGACGGGTCCGCCGACTACTACGTCTCCTTCGACAACACCAGGGTCGGCGAGCTGCAGGGCGAGGGTCTGGCCGAGTGCCTGGGCGACGACGAGGCCGACCTGATCTACCTCAACGGTGCGCCGACGGACAACAACGCGACGCTGTTCTCCGCCGGTGCGCACAGCGTGCTCGACGAAGGCCCGTACACGGCCGTCGGCGAGCAGGCCGTCCCCGACTGGGACAACGAGCAGGCCGTCACGATCTTCGAGCAGCTCTACACCCAGGCCGACGGCGAGGTGGACGGTGTCTACGCCGCCAACGACGGTCTCGCGGGCTCGGTCATCTCGATCCTGGAGAAGAACGGTCGTGCGGGCGAGGTTCCCGTCACCGGCCAGGACGCCACGGTCGAGGGACTGCAGAACATTCTCGCAGGTGACCAGTGCATGACGGTCTACAAGTCCGCCACGCTGGAGGCCGGCGAGCTGGCCAAGACGGCGATCGCTCTCGTCAACGGTGAGGATGCCGAGACCAATGGCACGACGGAGGACGTCGACGGCGACCGCGAGGTCCCCTCGGTCCTGCTCGAGCCGGAGCTGATCAACGCCGACAACGTCAAGTCCGTGGTGGACGACGGTGGAGTCAGCGCCGACGACCTCTGCCAGGGCGAGTACGCCTCGCTCTGCGAGGACGCCGGGATCTCCTGACCCAGGTCGACCTGTCGGTGGTGACGCGCTCAGCGTCACCACCGACGGACCACCGTCCGCCCGACACGTTCGGAGGAAGTCACATGAGCAGCACCGCACCGCTGCCCGAGCCCCTGCTGGAGCTGCGTGGCATCAACAAGAGCTTCGGCGCCGTCCACGTCCTCCACGACGTCGACTTCGCCGTCTACCCCGGCCAGGTGACCGCCCTCGTGGGCGACAACGGGGCCGGGAAGTCCACGCTGGTCAAGACGATCGCCGGCATCCACGCAGCCGAGTCCGGCCAGCGCTACTTCGACGGCCGCCCGGTCCAGATCGACGGACCGCGGGACGCCTCCGCGCTCGGTATCGAGGTCGTGTACCAGGACCTCGCGCTGTGCGACAACCTCGACATCGTCGAGAACATGTTCCTCGGTCGCGAGGAGCTCAAGGGCGTCGTGCTGGACGAGCACACCATGGAGGCTCGGGCCCGCCAGACGTTGGCGTCGTTGTCCGTGCGGACGGTGAAGTCCGTGCGTCAGAGCGTCTCGAGCCTGTCGGGCGGGCAGCGGCAGACCGTGGCCATCGCCAAGTCGGTGCTGTGGAACTCCAAGGTCGTGCTGCTGGACGAGCCGACGGCGGCGCTTGGTGTCGCGCAGACCAAGCAGGTCCTGGAGCTCGTGCGCCGACTCGCCGACCAGGGCCTCGGCGTCGTGCTCATCTCGCACAACATGGTCGACGTCTTCGAGGTCGCCGACCGCATCACGGCCCTCTACCTCGGCCGTGTCGCAGCTGACGTGGCCGCCGCCGACGTCACCCACAGCCAGGTGGTGGAGCTGATCACCGCGGGACGCTCCGGCGACCTCGGCCTCACCTCGACCACCACGATCGCCTGAGCGCCGTGCGCGCCTGCCCGGGAGTACCACGATGACCACCACCGAACCGGCCGACGCGACGGCGTCGACCAGCCTCGCTGACACCGACTTCGCCGTCGACGCACGCCAGGTCTCCACGCTGCGTGAGGCGTTCACGGCCTACCTCAACCGCATTCGTGGCGGCGACATGGGCGCCCTGCCCGCCACCATGGGTCTGGTCGTGCTCTTCGTCGTCTTCAGCATGGCCAGCAGCTCCTTCCTGACGGCCCTCAACATGGCCAACCTCATCACCCAGGCCGGCGCCATCTGCGTCCTCGCCATGGGACTGGTCCCCGTGCTGCTGATGGGCGACATCGACCTGTCGGCCGGTGTGGCCGGTGCGGTGGCGGCGACGTTCGCCGCCCTGGCCATCGTCAGCCAGGGCCTGCCGTGGTTCCTGGCGGTGATCGCCGGCGTGCTGTGCGGGATGGTGATCGGGCTGGCGATCGGGTTGCTCGTGGCCAAGCTG
Organism: Aeromicrobium sp. CTD01-1L150; assembly: GCF_041951745.1. Lineage (GTDB taxonomy): Bacteria > Actinomycetota > Actinomycetes > Propionibacteriales > Nocardioidaceae > Aeromicrobium. The sequence goes on along the minus strand of NZ_CP169555.1, from coordinate 2,065,903 downwards.
GGCATTCCCTCCTTCGTGGTCACGCTGGCGTTCTTCCTCGCCCTGCAGGGCGTGACGTTGCGGATGATCGGTCAGGGCGGATCGGTCCGGGTCGACCATCCCGTCCTGCGTGGCATCACGATCAACACGATGCCGGTGATCATCGGCTGGGTCCTCGCCCTCGGCATCGTCGGGCTCTACGCGGCGCTGGCTCTGCTGCGGCACCGCACGCAGGTCTCACGGGGCCTGCAGCACGAGCCGTTCAGCGTGGTCCTGTTCAAGATCGGCGGCATGGCGGCCATCGTCATCGGCGTCACTGCGGTGCTGAGCGTGAACCGCAGCCGCAACCCCAACTTCCCGATCGAGGGCATCCCCTACGTCCTGCCGCTGGTCGCTGTGCTGCTGATCTTCTGGACCTTCATCCTGACCAAGACCCGCTACGGACGCCACGTGTACGCCGTCGGTGGCAGCCGGGAGGCGGCCCGCCGGGCCGGCATCAACGTGGACCGGATCCGGGTGTCGGTCTTCATGATCTGTTCCTCCATGGCCGCCATCAGCGGCATCATCGCCGCGTCCTATGCCGGCAAGGTCTCTCCGTCATCGGGTGCCGGGAACACGCTGCTGTACGCCGTCGGTGCGGCGGTGATCGGCGGCACGAGCCTGTTCGGAGGCAAGGGGAAGGCGCGCGATGCCGTGATCGGCGGTGTGGTGATCGCAACCATCGCCAACGGACTGGGGCTGCTCAACCAGGCCAGCTACATCAACTTCCTGGTGACCGGCGGTGTCCTGCTGCTCGCCGCCAGCGTCGATGCTGTCTCGCGGAGGCGTCGCTCGGCCACGGGACTGGGGTGAGCCCGTGATGCGCTCCGGGGCAGGAACCAACCAGGAGGCAGTGCGTCGGCACAACCTCGGCACGCTGCTGGGGCACGTCCACCGGCTCGGGCGGATCTCCAGGGCGTCGCTGACCACCACGATGGAGCTCAATCGCAGCACCATCGCCGGGCTGGTCGGCGAGCTCGAGGCGCTGGGTCTGGCCGAGCAGGCAGCGCCGGTGGCCTCCCGCAACGGTGCGGGGCGTCCGTCGCCGGACGTGGTGCCCAGGGCTGACGGGGCCTATGTGCTCGCCGTCGACGTCGGCGTCTCCGGACTCGAGGTGGCCCGGGTGGGTCTCGGAGGGGAGGTGCTGGCGCGTGTATCGGCACCGATCCCGGCCTCACGAACCCCCGAGGCCACTGTGGAGGCCGTGGTCGCGCTGCTGCGCGACGTCGTCGGGGACGCGTCCGCCGGTTCGGCCCTCGTCGGGGTGGGAGTCTCCGTGCCGGGCCTGGTGCGCCGCAGCGACGGACTGGTCAGGCTCGCCCCGAACCTCGGCTGGACCGATCTGCCGTTCGGTGAGGTGCTCGCCGAAAGACTCGGCGCGCTCGCCGACGTGCGAGTGGGCAACGACGCCGACCTGGGTGCGCTGGCCGAGCACGTGCGTGGCGCGGGACTGGACGACGCCGACCTGATCTACCTCTCCGGGGAGGTGGGCGTGGGTGCCGGCATCATCCTGGACGGTCATCACCTGGGCGGTGGCGGCGGCTACGCCGGCGAGATCGGCCACCTGCAGATGGATCCGGCCGGTCAGCTGTGCCACTGCGGCAACTGCGGGTGCTGGGAGACGCAGATCGGTGCGCCCGCGATCGCCAAGGCGGTCGGCTGCCCTCACGATCAGGTGGCCTCGCTGGGCGAGTTCCTGGCCGGTATGGAGGAGCCCAACGACGCGCTGCGTCAGGTCGGACACGATCTGGGCCGCGGCATCGCGAGCGCGGTGAACCTGCTCAATCCGCGGGTCGTGGTGCTGGGAGGCTACCTGCGCCCGCTCTATCGGCTCGTGCGCGAGGAGGTGGACACCACGTTGCACTCCCACGCCCTGGTCGCGCCCCGTGAGCAGGTGCGCGTGACTCTGCCGGCACTGGGCGCGGACACCGTGCTGGTGGGTGCTGCGGAGATGGCGTTCGCCCCTCTGCTGCAGGATCCTGTGGCGGTGCTGTCACACGCTGCCACCGACGTCGACCGGATCTTCGCCGGCTCGGCCTGACGCCGCCCGGGCTACCGCTCACGGCGCACGGGTCACGGCACGGCGACGGTGCCCTCCAGGATGCCGAGCAGTGCCTGCTCGCCCGCTCCCACGGCGGCGGCCTCGATGCCCAGGGCCCCGGGGTGCAGTGCCGGCCGGTGCCGGTCCGCGGACGGAAGTCGCTGGTCGATGACGTCGCGGGCGACCGGGATCAGCCAGGGAGCGAGCGGCGCGAAGTAGCCGCCGAGCACCACGGTCTGGGGATCGAGGATGGAGCTCAGGGAGGCGATGCCGTGTCCCAGGTGGCCTCCCAGGTCGGTGAGGGCCGCGCGCACGCGAGGGTCCTGGTCGGCCCGTCGGGCCACCCTGCGGGCCGCATCGAGAGGGTCGGTGTTCTCGTGACCGCCCGCGGCCGGATGCCCCGGCGCGGTCTCAGGGTCGCGCACGGCGGCCAGCATGGGACGCAGACCGATCGTGGCCTCCCAGCACCCGAGTCGGCCGCAGCCGCACCGGGCATCAGCGATGCCGAGCGGCATGTGACCGACCTCGCCGGCGAACCCCGCGCCGCGCACGAGCCGGCCGTCCTGGAGGATGCCGGCGCCGATGCCGACCGTTCCCGTGAGGTAGAGGGCGTGGCGTGCCCCCTGCGCCGCGCCGTGGACCCCCTCGGCGACCGCCGCGAGGTTTGCGTCGTTCTCGACGGACACGTCGAGGCCGAGGGCGTCGGCGAGCTGCCTGCCGGGAGTCGCGTCCTCCCACCGCAGGTTGGGGGCCCAGGCGACGGTGTCGTCGACCTCGACCAGTCCCGGCACGGCGAGACAGGCCCCGACGACGGTGCCGTCGAGGTCGGCGAGGACCTCCCGGGCCAGGTCCTGCGCGGCCGTCAGGGCAGTCGGCGCGTCGCTCGGACGCGTGCGGGACGTCACCACGCCACCGGCGAGGTCCACCACGGCCACGGCGACGTAGTCGACGTTGACCTCCAGCCCCAGGCCGAGCAGCGTGCCCCGGACGAGCGAGACCGGCCGCGACGGACGGCCGCGTGCGGCGCCTTCCGGCTCGCCCTCGCGCGCCACGTCGCGGTCGGCCAGGTCGGAGACGATGGCACCGACGGTCGCCTTGGCGAGGTCAGTTCGTCCGGACAGCACCGAACGGCTCGCCGGCCCCTGCTCGCGCAGCGACCTCAGGACGCGGGCGGTGTTGTGGCGACGAAGCCGTTCGGTGCCGACGCGACTCGCGGCGAGCGAGGTGGTGCTCACCTCACCGCACACCGTACAGATGCTCGAGCGCGAGCTGGTCGAGCTGCTCGAAGGCGGCGCCGCGCGCACCGAGCGCCTCGACGTCCGGGTCGGCCTCGGCACGCAGCTCGCGCCAGCCCTCGCCGTCGGCGAGCGTCGGCACGGCCAGCTCGGGCAGGCGGGCGGCCTCCAACGCCTCCTGGACCTCCGGGTCGGCGCGGAAGGCCCGCGACTTCTCGCGCAGGATGAGGTAGTTGGTCATGCACGCGGCCGCGGCCACCCAGACCCCGTCCTCGTCCTCGGTGCGTGGTGTCTTGAAGTCGAAGTGGATCGGCCCGTCGTAGCCGCCCTGCAGGAGGGTGTCGACCACCCAGAACGCCCCACGGGCGTTGCCGGCGCCGAAGCGGAAGTCCTGGTCGTAGCGGGGGCCGGTCTGACCGTTGAGGTCGATGTGGAACAGCTTGCCCTGCCACATCGCCTGCGCGTAGCCGTGGGCGGCGTTGACCCCTGCCATCTCCTCGTGCCCGATCTCGGGGTTGACGCCCACGGACTCCGGACGCTCCAGCATCTCGATGAACGCCAGTGCGTGTCCGATCGTGGGCAGCAGGATGTCGCCGCGCGGCTCGTTCGGCTTGGGCTCGATCGCGAAACGGATGTCGTAGCCCTGGTCGACGACGTACTCGCCCAGGACGTCGAAGGCCTCCTTGTAGCGCTGCAGTGCCGCCTGGACGTCCTTGGCGGCGCCGGACTCTGCGCCTTCCCGGCCGCCCCAGCAGACGTACGTCGTGGCCCCCAGCTCGGCGGCAAGGTCGAGGTTGCGCATGACCTTGGTGATGGCGAAGCGTCGGACGTCGCGGTCGTTGGAGGTGAAGCCGCCGTCCTTGAACACGGGGTGGCTGAACAGGTTGGTGGTGGCCGTGGTGACGGCGAGCCCGGTGCTCGCCAGGCCCTTCTTCCACCGCTCGATGATCGCTGTTCGTTCGCTGTCGGAGGAGCCGAACGGGATGAGGTCGTCGTCGTGGAAGTTGACGCCGTAGGCGCCGAGCTCGGCGAGCTTCTCCAGGGCGTGGACGGGGTCCATCGTCCCTCGTGTCGGCTCGCCGAAGGGGTCACGGCCGGGGTAGGCGACCGTCCATAGCCCGAAGGAGAACTTGTCGTCGGGGACCGGGGTGGGAATTGCCATGGCATCGTCTTTCATCAGGACCACGCCTCGGTGAGGTCGCGGAGCTGTGCGTAGGCCTCACGCACGGAGGGGACGGCCTGGCCGTCGAGAACCTGGTCGATGGTGAGGGGCCACTCGGGGAGAGCCCCGCGCAGCGCCCACGCTGCCTGTCGGGCCGCGCCCAGGGCGACGTACTCTCCCTCTGCGGGCACGCTCACGCTGTGGCCGAGGATGCCGGGCGCGAGGGACTGCACTGCGGGGTTGCGGGACCCACCGCCGGTGAGCAGGACTCGCAGCGGGGACTTTCCGGTCTGTGTGACGACGGCGTCGGCGGCGTCGGCCAACGAGCACAGCAGCGCCTCGACGGCCGCGCGGGCCAGGTCCGCGCGCGTGGTGCCAGGTGTGAGGCCGTGCCACGTGCCCGTCGCGTCCGGCCGGTTGGGCGTCCGCTCGCCGCCGTAGTAGGGCAGGACGGTGACGCCGTGTGCGCCGGGGACGGACTCCATGGCGAGACGGCCCAGACTCTCGTGGTCGACGCCGAGGAGCCGGCACTGCAGGTCGAGGATGCGTGCGGCATTGAGTGTCGTCGCCATGGGCAGGAAGTGGCCGGTGGCGTCGGCGAAGCCCGTGACAGTCCCCGACGGGTCGTGCGGGGCCACGGTCCCGATGCTGGAGGCGACGCCTGACGTGCCGATGGAGAGTGCCAGGTCGCCGGGCCCCATGCCGAGGCCGAGGGCGGCGGCCATGTTGTCACCGGTGCCGGCCGCCACCAGCAGGCCGTCCGGTGTGGTCGCGGCGACGGCACCGGGCTCCACGAGGTGCGGCAGCAGCGGTTCGTGCCCGAGTGCGCTGGCAGCGAGGTCGGGCAGCCAGGTGCGTGCGGACGTGGAGTAGTAGCCGGTGCCGGAGGCGTCGCCGTGATCGGTGAACGGCTCGACGGTCCGTCCGGTCGCGTGCCAGGAGACGTAGTCGTGGGGGAGCAGCACGCGGTGGACGCGTGCGGCGGACCCCGGGGCGTGGTCGCGGAGCCAGCGCAGCTTGGTGGCCGTGAAGGAGGCGACCAGCACGCTGCCGACGGCCTCGGCGCTCGCGGCCGGCCCGCCGAGCTCCTCGATGAGCGCGTGGGCGGCGTCGGCGGAGCGGGTGTCGTTCCAGAGAAGTGCGTCGTGCACGGGGTCACCGTCGACGTCGAGGGCCACCATGCCGTGTTGCTGACCGCCGACGGACAGTGCTTCGGCGCGGGGGAGCAGGGGAGCGGCCGCCTCGTCGAACGCCCTCAGCCAGGCCCGGGGGTCGACGGCAGTGCCCTCCGGGTGCCTGGCTGAGCGGCTCTCGACGACCGTGCCGTCATCGGCGTCCACGAGCACGGCCTTGGTCGACTGCGTGGAAGAGTCGACGCCGAGCACGAGAGCCATGCAACCTATTTAATACGAGTCTCGAATTAAGTCAAGGGCTCACCGTCGGGGAACTAGGATCAGGGGGTGACGATCCACAGCGACCACCCGTTCTGGCCGGCCGAGGGCGACCGTGATCCGCTGCGCCGTTTCCGTGGCCGGCTGTCCTCACCGGTGACCGTCTGGGCGACGGGCACCGGCCGCGACCGGGCCGGCCTGACCGTCTCCTCGCTGCTCGTGGCCGACGGTGAGCCACCCCGCGCGCTGGCACTCATCGACGAGGAGTCGTCGCTGTGGGAGGCAGCGCCGCATCGCGTCGTGGTGAACCTGCTGGGTCCGGACCACGGGTTCCTGGCCGATGCGTTCGCCGGCACGGCCCCGGCGCCGGGCGGACCGTTCACGCTGGGGGAGTGGGAGGACGGCGCCTGGGGGCCGGTGCTGCGCGGAGCTGCCGGCTGGCTCGGTGTGACGCTGGACCGTGCGGAGCCACGACGGGTCGGGTGGTCCCTGCTGCTCGAGGGTGACGTGGAGCATGCCGAGGTCGGCACGGTCGAGGCTCTCGCGCACGTCCGAGGCCGGTACCGGACCTGACGCGCGGGTCACCCAGCGACGTGTGAGTCGATAGCTAGTGTCCTGCGCGGAGGTTCGTTGCCGACGAAAGGCGGTCATGAACTTCTGGTGCAGGGCACTAGACTGGCGCAATGGCCGGATCACCCGAACGCGACGTCCCGGGGGTTCTGCAGACCCTCACCGGACCCGCTGACCTCAAGGAGCTGGAGCCCGAGCAGCTCGAGGTCCTCGCGCACGAGATCCGCGAGCGCACCATCGACGCCGTGGCTGCCCACGCCGGTCATCTCGGCCCCAACCTGGGCGTCGTCGAGCTGACCCTCGCCATCCACCGCGTCTTCGACTCCCCGCGCGACCGCATCGTGTGGGACACCGGCCACCAGGCCTACGTGCACAAGATGGTCACGGGCCGAGCGGCCGACTTCGACTCGCTGCGCCAGGAAGGTGGCCTCTCCGGATATCCGTGCCGGGCGGAGTCCGAGCACGACTGGGTCGAGAACTCCCATGCCTCCACCAGCCTGTCCTATGCCGACGGCATGGCGCGCGCCAACCAGGCCCTCGGCCGTGACGACCACGTCGTGGCGGTCATCGGGGACGGCGCCCTCACCGGGGGTATGGCGTGGGAGGCGATCAACAACATCGCTGCCGACCAGGACCGTCGTCTCGTCGTGGTGGTCAACGACAACGGTCGCTCCTACCAGCCCACCGTCGGGGGACTGGCCAACCGGCTCACCGAGATCCGGACCAACCCGCGCTACGAGCCCGCCTTGAGTGCCATCCGGGACCGTCTCAACCGCACGCGCGCCGTGGGGCCGGCCGCCTACGACGCCCTGCACGCCATCAAGAAGGGCCTGAAGGACGCTCTGGCCCCGCAGGGAATGTTCGAGGACCTGGGCCTGAAGTACATCGGACCGGTCGACGGGCACGACCTGGCGGCCATGGAGCAGGCGCTGAGTGCCGCCAAGAGGTTCGGCGGCCCGGTGCTCGTGCACGCCCTCACCACCAAGGGGCACGGCTACGACATCGCGGTCGAGAACGAGAACGACCAGATGCACCAGTCCGTTCCGTTCGACCGCACCACCGGCGACGCACTGTCGGCGGCACCGGCGGGCTGGACGTCGGTCTTCCGTGACGAGGTGGTGCGCATCGCCGATGAGCGTCCCGACGTCGTCGGCATCACCGCAGCCATGCTGTACCCGGTGGGTCTGGACGCCCTGGCCGAGAAGTTTCCCGAGCGGGTGCACGACGTCGGCATCGCCGAGCAGCACGCGGTCACCAGCGCTGCCGGCATGGCCATGGCAGGTCTGCACCCGGTCGTCGCGGTCTACGCGACGTTCCTCAACCGCGCCTTCGACCAGGTGCTCCTGGACGTCGCCCTGCACCAGTGTGGAGTGACCTTCGTCCTCGACCGGGCCGGGGTGACCGGCGACGACGGCGCCAGCCACAACGGCATGTGGGACATGTCGATGCTGCAGCTGGTGCCCCGGCTGCGACTCGCCGCACCACGTGACGGCACCCGTCTGCGCGAGCTCCTGCGGGAGGCTGTCGCGGTCGACGACGCCCCCACGGTGGTGCGTTTCGCCAAGGGGGCCGTCCCCTCCGACATGGCGGCAGTCGACACCATCGGCACGGCCGACGTCCTGGCCAGGGGCGAGAGCGAGGACGTCATGATCATGGCCGTCGGATCCATGGCCGGCTGCGGCCTGGAGTCGGCGGCCAAGCTCACGGCGTCGGGGTTGGGCGTCACCGTCGTCGACCCACGGTGGGTCAAGCCGTTCGACCCCGCCGTGGTGGACCTGGCGGCGCGCCACCGGCTCGTCGTGACCATCGAGGACAACGGCCGCACCGGTGGGGTGGGCGCGGCGTTCACGCAGGCGCTGCGTGACATCGAGTCGTTCGTGCCGGTACGGGTCCACGGTGTGGCACAGGAGTTCCTGGACCACGCCAAGCGTCCGGTGATCCTGGAACGCCTGGGCCTGACCCCGGAGGCCATCGCCAGTGACACGCTCGGCGCCTGGACGCGGAATACCCACGGGTCCTGAGGCGCTGAACTCTCATGTGGTCTTCTCGACGTGACAGCCCCGCGGATCCCTCGGGTCCGGTCCTCATCCATGCCCTGGACGGCTTCCTCGCCGCCGGGGGAGCGCCCCGGATCGCGGCGGACCAGCTCCGGTCCGGACGCGGTGAGGTTGTCCGCAGCTTCAATCTCGACGAGCTGTACGACTACCGTGCCCGGCGTCCGTTCATCACCTTCCGCGAGGACCACTACATCGACTACGACGAGCCGACGCTCGACGTCGTGCTGGAGCACGACCTGGCCGGCACCCCGTACCTGTTGCTGTCCGGCCCGGAGCCGGACTTCCGGTGGGAGGGCTTCATCGCCGAGGTGATGGAGGTCATCGAGGACTTTGACGTCTCCCTCACGGTCGGGATCGGCGCGGTCCCCATGGGCGTGCCGCACACACGGCCGCCGATGATCACCGCGCACGCCAGCAAGCCGGAGCTGGTGGACCGCAAGAACCTGTGGCAGGCCGAGGTGCGGGTGCCGTCGTCGGCGCAGTCGCTGCTGGAGTACCGCCTGTCGGAGGCTGACCTCGACGCCGCGGGCTACGTCGTGCACGTGCCGCACTACCTGGCCCAGGTTGACTACCCGCAGGCTGCCATCGCCCTGCTGGATGCCGTCACCGAGCGGCTCGGCCTGAGCCTGGACCTGGAGGAGCTGCGTGCGCTGCAGAGTGAGGCGGCGGCGCAGATCGAGGAGCAGATCGCCGAGCAGGACGGGGAGGACATCCTCAGCGGCCTGGAGGAGCAGTACGACGCCTTCACTCGGGGTGCCGCACAGTCACTGCTGGCCGACGACCCGTCGATCCCCAGCGGCGACGAGCTCGCCGACCAGTTCGAGCAGTTCCTGGCCCGCCAGCGCAAGAACGACGACGGCTGAGGACACCGGGCACAGCCCGTGCCCACCCCGCCCCTGCGGCCCCACGGACCACTGCGTGAGCCCGAGATGACGCGTGATGCTCGCCTCCCTGCGCGCCGGCCTCCGGCGCACGGCGGAGGCCGCAGCAGCCGTTAGGATCATGGCCGTGCCTGCCTCATTGAACGACGTCATCGGCCTGCTGGAGCTCGAGGAGCTGGAGGTCGGTCTGTTCCGGGGCTCCCAGCCGGCGGACTCCTCCCTCACACGTGTCTTCGGCGGGCAGGTCGCGGCGCAGGCTCTGATGGCAGCGCAGCAGACGGTGCCCGACGACCGGCGGGTGCACTCGCTGCACGCGTACTTCATCCTGGGCGGCGATCCGTCGATCCCGATCGTCTACGACGTCGAGAACGTGCGGGACGGGCGTTCGTTCACCACGCGCCGGGTCGCGGCGCGTCAGCACGGCGAGATCATCTTCTACATGACGGCCTCCTTCCAGGTCGCGGAGGACGGCTGGGACCACCAGGACGTCAAGCCGGACGTGCCGTCGCCGCAGGAGGCGACCCCTCTGACCGAGATCATCCAGATGCGGGGCCCGGACGCCCTGGAGCACTGGAAGCGTGAGTGGGCCTCCTTCGACCTGCGCTACATCGGTGACAACCGCGTCGAGGACGACCCCCAACGGGCCCTGACCCCGGTCGTCCAGCGACTGTGGTTCCGGGGCGACGGCGAGCTGCCCGAGTCCCGCGACCTGCACAACGCGGCCTTCACCTACATCAGCGACCTGAGCCTGCTGGGCGCGAGCCTGCTTCCCCACGGAGAGCTGATCGGGTCCCCGAACGTCCAACCGGCCTCCCTGGACCACGTCATCTGGTTCCACCGGCCGATTCGAGCCGACCAGTGGCTCCTGTACGACCAGACCTCGCCGTCGGCCTCCGGTGCCCGCGGCCTCGCCACGGCCCGCGTCTTCGCCGAGGACGGGACGCTGGTGGCCACCGTGGCGCAGGAAGGCCTGATCCGTCCCCTCGGCGAGGCCCGCGAGCAGCTCCAGGGGTGAGGGTGGCCCTCGGGACCGCCCCGGCGCTCAGGCCTTCGTGATGCGGCCGACGAGGTGGGTGGCGTTCTTGTTCTGCGCCTTGACGCCGAAGGTGATCGTGTCGCCGTCGACCTCGTGCCCGAAGACCACGGTGCTGGGCAGCAGGATCGGCTTCTTGAACTCCACGTCCACGGTGTAGGCGTCCGGCAGCTTGTTCTGCAGCGCCGCCAGGCAGCGTGCCTTGGTCCACATGCCGTGGGCGATGTTCCGCGGGAACCCGAAGGCCTTGGCCGTCAACGGATGCAGATGGATCGGGTTGCGATCGCCCGAGACCGCGCCGTAGCGGCGTCCCAGATCGCCCCCCAGACGCCAGTGCACGACGCCCTGCGGAGCCTCGGCGTCTGCGAGCGGGGCGGCCGTGGTCTCCTCTGCTCGGCCGGCGCCGCGCGAGAACAGCGTCGTGACCTCCTCCCACACGACGTCGCCGGTGCTCTTCGCCGCCCGTGGCCCGGCACCCCCGCCGGTGCTGTTCGCCGCCCGTGGCCCGGCATCCCCGCCGGTGCTGTTCGCCGCCCGTGGCCCGGCACCCCCGCCGGTGCTGACCGTGGTCAAGACGTCGACGAGGCGTCCCTTCGGGTGCGGACGGAGGTCTGCAGACCGCACCTCGACGTCCAGGACGTCCGCAGCGGTGACCGGCCGGTGCTGCGTGATGCGGTTGCGCAGGTGGACCAGGCCCATCGGCGCGAACGGGAAGGACGTGTCGGTCATGAGCGCCATGTGCAGCGCGAACGCCGACATGTGCGGGTAGGTGGCGGGCACGGCGTCGAGACGACCGAACTCGCAGACCTCCCGGTAGCGCTCCAGGTGGGTGGCATCGGTGACGACGCCGCTGCGCTGCAGCGCGAGGTCGGGGACCTGCTGCGCGGAGTGCTTGACGCCCGGCAAGGAGCCCACGAGGGGAACGGCCGGCAGTGCCGCCTTGAGCATCAGGGGCAGCGTCGATGGCGCCTTGGCGTACTCCCTGGTGGTCACGAGGCCCCCAGCAGCATCTGGCCGTTGACCCCGAGCACGTTGCCGCTCACCGCGCCGGATCCCGGGTCCGCGAACCACGCGATGGCCTCGGCGACGTCGATCGGATGACCGCCCTGGGACATGGAGTTCATCCGGCGTCCGGCCTCGCGGATCCCCAGCGGGATGGTCTTGACCATCTCGGTCTCCATGAAGCCCGGGGCCACGACGTTGGCCGTGATGCCGTCCTTGGCGACGCGCGCCGCGAGCGACTGGATCCAGCCGATGACCCCGGCCTTGGCCGAGGCATAGTTGGTCTGGCCGTTGTTGCCGGCGATGCCTGCGATCGAGGCGATGCCGATCACGGTGCCGCCGGTGTTGATGAGGCCCTGGTCGAGCAGCTCGTCGGTGATGCGCTGCGGCGCGCCGACGCTGATGTCGACCACGAGCTGCCAGTTCTCGGCCTTCATGTTGCGCAGCCGCTTGTCGCGCGTGATGCCGGCGTTGTGGACCACGACGTCCACGCCGCCGTGGTTCTTCCTGACGTACTCGGCGATGGTCCGGGGAGCGTCCTCGGCGGTGATGTCGCCGACGATGTAGCCGCCGTCGAGCTCCTCGGCGAGCGCCTTCAGGTCTGCCTCCAGTGGCGGGACGTCCAGTCCGATCACGGTGGCTCCGTCGCGGGCCAGGGCACGCATGTCCGCGGCGCCCAGGCCTCGTGAGGCACCTGTCACGAGAGCGACCTTGCCGGCCAGCGGCTTGGTGAGGTCCTTGGCGGTCGGTGCCGAGGTGATGCCGGTGGCACCGATGCGCACGACCTGGCCGGAGACATAGGCGGACTTGGGGGAGAGGAGGAAGCCGAGCGTGGACTGCAGGGCCTTCTGCGCACCCTTGACGACGTACACGAGGTTGACGCTGGAGCCGGCGCCGACCTCCTTGGCCAGGGAGCGGGTGAAGCCCTCCAGCGCGCGCTGGGCGATGACGGCGTCCTCGTCCTCCAGGGACTCCGGGGCGAGTCCCACGACGACGACCCGGCCGCAGCTCTGCAGCTGGCGCAGGACCGGCGTGAAGAACTCCTGCAGGGCGACCAGGCCGGCAGCCCCGGTGATGCCAGAGGCGTCGAAGACCAGGCCCTTGTACCGCTTGCCGTCGGCGCGAACGCCGGTGGCCTCGATCTTGGAAGCCTTCAGCGCGGCGGTGATCGCCTTGGCGACCGGGCCGTCGGTGGCGCTGCCGGTGAGGACGCTGCCCCTGACGAGGGGGCCGCCCTCGTAGCGCTCGAGGTAGGGCGGGTTGGGCAGGCCCAAGTTCTTGACCACGAACTTCCCGATCGGGTTGTGGGCCAGGTCCTGGTAACGATCGCTCATCGCCGGATGTGTCCTATCTCTCGCATACCACTGGTATCTGGATTTCTACTCGAACTGTAACTTGGTGTGACAGATTGAGTCCATTGCGCCGGGAGAGGTGTACGTCACGAGGTCTCGTCACCTGACGTCCACCGGATCGGCATGATGGGCTGGGACCATCGTCGCGCACGATTCTCGCGCCACCAAGCCCAGCAGCACGAGCCACATGAACGCTTAGGAGCACCGCCATGGCGGACACCACGCCCCCCAAGAAGTCCGGCACGACGAAGTCCGGCACCAAGAAGGCCGGCACCACCAAGAAGGCCGCGGCCAGCAAGGCGGCACCCGAGCCCGCGTCGGACAGCGAGCAGACGATCCGCCGTGTCGCCGTGGTCGGCGGCAACAGGATCCCCTTCGCGCGCTCCAACACCGTCTACACCGGGGTCTCCAACCAGGACATGCTGACCGCCGCCCTCGACGGCCTGGTCGACCGATTCGGCCTGGAGGGCGAGCGGGCCGGGGAGTTCGTCGCCGGTGCGGTCCTCAAGCACAGCCGCGACTTCAACCTCTCGCGCGAGGCGGTCCTGGGCTCCAAGCTCTCGCCCGAGACGCCGGCCACCGACATCCAGCAGGCCTGTGGCACCGGTCTGCAGGCCGCGTTCCAGGTGGCCAACAAGATCGCGCTGGGCAAGATCGAGTACGGGATCGCCGGCGGCACGGACACGACGTCCGATGCGCCGCTCGCCGTCGGTGACAAGCTCCGCAAGATCCTCATCGAGGCCAACAACGCCAAGGACAACAAGGGACGACTCGCCGCTCTCTCCAAGATCCGCCCGGCGATGCTCGCACCGGACCAGCCTCGCAACGCCGAGCCGCGCACCGGCCTGTCGATGGGCGACCACCAGGCCATCACCACCAAGCACTGGGGCATCACGCGCGAGGCCCAGGACGAGCTCGCGGCCGCGAGCCACCAGAACCTCGCCGCCGCGTGGGAGGAGGGTTGGCAGGACGACCTCGTCACCGCGTTCCACGGCGTCGAGAAGGACACCCACCTGCGCCCGGACTCCACGGTCGAGAAGCTCGCCAAGCTCAAGCCGGTCTTCGGCAAGCAGTTTGGCGACGAGGCCACGATGACCGCCGGCAACTCCACGCCGCTGTCCGACGGCGCGTCGGTCGCGCTCCTGGCCTCCGAGGAGGAGGCCAAGAGGCGCGGTTGGGAGGTCCAGGCCTATCTCGTGGACTACGAGACGGCCGCCGTCGACTACGTCAGCGGCGCCGAGGGCCTGCTGCTCGCACCGGCCTACGCCGTGCCGCGGATGCTCGCCCGCAACGGCCTGACGCTGCAGGACTTCGACTTCTACGAGATCCACGAGGCCTTTGCCGGCCAGGTCCTGTCCACGCTCGCCGCGTGGGAGGACGCCGACTTCTGCTCCGAGCGGCTCGGCCTGGACGTGCCGCTTGGCTCGATCGATCGCAGCAAGCTCAACGTCAAGGGCTCCTCGCTGGCCGCTGCGCACCCGTTCGCCGCCACGGGTGGGCGGATCATCGCCAACCTCGCCAAGCTGCTGCACGAGAAGGGCTCGGGCCGCGGTCTGGTCTCGATCTGTGCCGCCGGCGGTCAGGGCGTCGTCGCGATCCTGCAGGCCTGATCCCAGGCCGCCGGACGCACGAGCCGGGGCGGCCGGGCCCTACGGGGCCTGGTCGCCCCGTGCCATGGCGGTCGAGACCAGCCGGGCGTAGCGACGCACCTCATCACGTGAGACCGAGTCGACCATCGGCATGCCCGACTCGTGGCCGTGCACGGCCAGCTGGAGCGTCAGCAGGTTGAGCAGGCCGAGCCCCTGGGCGTAGAAGATGTTGGCGAGCAGGACCGGGTCGCTGACGGCGAAGACCCCTGCCGCCTTGCCGTCCTCCAGCACGCGGACGAGCTGGTCCAGAGTCGAGCTCATGGCGCTGCCGAGCGCCACCATCGCGTCGCTGCTGACCTCCTGCATGAGCTCCTCGCCGCGGCGACGCAGGAGGGTCTGGGCGCAGTCGACGAACGCCGGGTACTTCTCCCCGAAGTCGAAGAACTCCTCGGTGATGGCGCCCAGGCGCTGCTCCGGACCGGCCGCGGGATCGTCGTGTGCCGACAGCGCGGCGGTGAGCTCCTCGAGGTAGCCGACGAGGGTCAGCGCGAAGAGCTCCTCCTTGCCCGAGAAGTGCCGATAGATGATGGCGCGGTTGATGCCGACGGCGCGGGCGATGTCCTCGATCTGGGCGTCGCGGACCCCTCGCTCGTCAAAGAGCGCACGCGTGGCGGCGAGGATCTCGCGCGTCCGGGCGGCGCGACGTTCGGTCGCGGACATGCCGTCAGCCTAGTGCTCTCATCCGTCGTCGGTGCACGCGGCTCACGCCACGGTCCTGTCGGTGCGCCGCCGTAGGCTGGTCGGCATGAGGCCACGCTCAGAGCTCCAGCGGCAGGTCGCGCCGTTCCAGGTCGTCTCGGACTACGAGCCGGCGGGCGACCAGCCCACCGCGATCGCCGAGCTGGAGCGGCGCATCAACGACGGTGTGGACGACATCGTGCTGATGGGCGCCACGGGTACCGGCAAGACCGCCACCACGGCCTGGCTGGCCGAGAGGCTCCAGCGGCCGATGCTCGTGCTGCTCCCCAACAAGACGCTCGCGGCCCAGTTCGCCAACGAGCTGCGAGAGCTGCTCCCGCACAACGCGGTGGAGTACTTCGTCTCCTACTACGACTACTACCAGCCCGAGGCCTACGTCCCGCAGACCGACACCTACATCGAGAAGGACTCCTCGGTCAACGACGAGGTCGAGCGGCTGCGGCACTCGGCCACGTGGTCGCTGCTGTCACGTCGCGACACCATCGTCGTCGGCACGGTCTCGTGCATCTACGGACTGGGCTCGGCCCAGGAGTACCTCGAGCGGATGATCACCTTCCGGGTCGGTGAGGACCGCCCCCGTGAGGAGCTGCTGCGCACCCTGGTGCAGGCGCAGTACGTCCGCAACGACGTCGCGTCCACCCGCGGCACCTTCCGGGTCAAGGGGGACACGCTGGAGGTCTTCCCCGTCTACCAGGAGATGGCGGTGCGGGTGGAGTTCTTCGGCGACGAGATCGAGCGGCTCATGACGTTGCACCCGCTCACCGGCGAGGTGCTCAGCGAGGACACCGAGCTCTCGGTGGGCGCCGCTACCCACTACGCCGTCGGGCCGGACATCATGACCCGCGCCATCGCCAGCATCGAGGCCGAGCTCGCCGAGCGGCTGGAGGAGCTGGAGTCGCAGAACAAGCTGCTGGAGGCCCAACGCCTGCGCATGCGCACGACCTACGACCTCGAGATGATGCAGCAGGTTGGCACGTGCGCGGGGATCGAGAACTACTCACGGCACATGGACGACCGTGCACCGGGCAGCGCCCCCAACTGCCTGCTGGACTACTTCCCGGAGGACTTCGTCCTGGTGGTCGATGAGTCGCACGTGACGGTCCCGCAGATCGGTGCGATGTACGAGGGCGACGCGTCCCGCAAACGCACCCTGGTCGAGCACGGGTTCCGCCTGCCGAGCGCCATGGACAACCGCCCCCTCATGTGGGGCGAGTTCCTCGACCGGATCGGCCAGAGCGTCTACCTCTCGGCGACGCCCGGCTCCTACGAGATGGACAAGACCGGTGGCGAGGTCGTGGAGCAGATCATCCGGCCGACCGGCCTCGTCGACCCGGAGGTACTGGTCAAGCCCACCAAGGGTCAGATCGACGACCTCATCGCACAGATCCGCGAGCGGACGCAGCGGGGCGAACGGGTCCTGGTCACCACCCTCACCAAGAAGATGTCCGAGGACCTGACCGACTATCTCCTGGAGTCCGGCATCCGCACCCGCTACCTGCACAGCGAGGTCGACACCCTGAGGCGGGTGGAGCTCCTGCGCGAGCTGCGCATGGGCGAGTACGACGTCCTGGTGGGCATCAACCTGCTGCGCGAGGGCCTGGACCTTCCCGAGGTGAGCCTGGTGGCGATCCTCGATGCAGACAAGGAGGGGTTCCTGCGTTCGGGACGCTCGCTCATCCAGACCATCGGCCGCGCGGCACGGAACGTCTCCGGGCAGGTCATCATGTACGCCGACACGATCACCGACTCCATGGAGACGGCGATCGAGGAGACCAACCGGCGCCGCGAGAAGCAGGTCGCCTACAACACCGAGCGAGGCCTCGACCCGCAGCCGTTGCGCAAGAGGATCGGCGACATCACGGACATGCTGGCTCGCGAGGACGCCGACACCTCCACGCTCCTGGCAGCCACGGGCGACCACCAGCGCAAGGGCGCACCGGTGCCGCTCGGTCAACACACGGCCGACCTCGCCGACATGCCCTCGGGCGATCTCGCAGCGCTCATCGAGCAGCTGAGCGAGCAGATGCACACCGCCGCGGCAGAGCTGCAGTTCGAGGTTGCCGCCCGGCTGCGCGACGAGATCGGTGAGCTCAAGAAGGAGCTGCGCGGCATGCTCGAGGCGGGTGTGTGACGCAGGCCGCGTCTCTGCGTGCAGAACGGGGGCCGCTTTCGATCGAGATCGACCCCGAGCGCGGGGGACGCCTGGTCTCGTTCGTGGCGTACGGTCACGAGCTGCTGTCCATGCAGAGCATCCCCGGCGTCGAGGACTCCGTGGCCCACGGCTGCTACCCGATGGTCCCGTGGGCCGGACGCATCCGCGACGGATCGCTGCGCCGGCACGGACGGCAGTGGCAGCTCCCCGTGGCGCCGGACGGTCATGCGTTGCACGGCCTGGGTCGCGACGTCGTCTGGGAGCAGATCGGCCCGTGGGAGCTTCGCACCGAGCTGGCCGAGCCCTGGCCGGTTCGAGGAGAGGCGCGGCTGGCCTACGCGCTCACCGAGGACCGCCTGCACATCCGGCTGCGCTGGGACGGTGGCGGCCCGGGAGCCTCGCTCGGCCTGCACCCCTGGTTCCGTCGTGTCGTCGGTGGGGTGGTGGCCTGCCTGGAGCTCCACCCCCTCGACCAGGTGCAGCGCGGTGACGACGGCCTGCCCACGGGCCGGATCATGGCGCCGCAGCCTGGTCCGTGGGACGACTGCTTCACGCTCGCGACCCCGCCACGGATCATCTGGCCCGGTGTGACCGGGCTCACCCTGTACTCCGACGCCGACTGGTGGGTCGTGTTCACCGAGCC
Organism: Aeromicrobium sp. CTD01-1L150; assembly: GCF_041951745.1. GTDB lineage: Bacteria > Actinomycetota > Actinomycetes > Propionibacteriales > Nocardioidaceae > Aeromicrobium. The sequence goes on along the minus strand of NZ_CP169555.1, from coordinate 2,048,018 downwards.
CGAGCACGCACTGTGCGTCGAGCCGCAGACCGCACCGCCGGACGCCTTCGACCATCCACGCTGGGAGTCGTGCCTGGACGCCACCGAGGTTCGGCTCACGATGGTCGTGGAGGATCTGCGCGTGTAGCACCAACCCGCGGGCGGCGCAGGTCCCGGACGGTGCGCCCGGGACGGTGCAGGGCACCCGCCACCACGCCATGCGCGGGACCGTCTGGCGTACGGCGTGGTCGGTCCTGCAACAATAGCGCGTCGGAGGGGAGTATTCCCACACCGCAGTGTCGTCACCACGTCGGTCATCCGCGACCGTCCGGTGCTGTGGGTCGCCACGGCGACGGAAGAGACCTCGGATCATCCCTGGACCGGAGGAAACCGAGTGAACGTCTCCACCACCGAGTGGGCCATCACCGTCGGCGTCACGATCACCATCATCATCTTCGATGTCATGATCGTCGCCCGCAAACCGCACGAGCCGAGCGCCAAGGAGTGCGCGGCGTACCTGTCCTTCTACGTCGGACTGGCCATCGCTTTCGGCATCTGGACCTTCTCCTACCACGGCTCGCAGTACGGAGTGGAGTTCTTCGCCGGCTGGTTGACCGAGTACAGCCTGTCGATCGACAACCTCTTCATCTTCATCCTGATCATGGCCAGCTTCGGTGTGCCCAGGAAGTTCCAGCAGGAGGCCCTGATGGTGGGCATCATCATCGCGCTGGTCTTCCGTGCGATCTTCATCGCGCTCGGCGCCGTGGCGATCAACAACTTCTCGTGGGTCTTCTACATCTTCGCTGCCTTCCTGCTCTACATCGGCTTCAAGCAGCTGAGGAGCTCCGACGACGAGGGCGAGGCGGAGAACGCAGTCGTCCGAGTCGCTCGCAGGCGGCTGCCGATGACCGACCGTTGGGACGGGCTGAAGCTGGTCGTGAAGGAGAACGGACGTCGGCTGATCACGCCGATGTTCCTGGTCATTATCGCCCTCGGCACGACCGACCTGATCTTCGCGCTCGACTCGATCCCCGCCATCTACGGGCTCACCAAGGAGCCGTACCTGGTCTTCACCGCCAACGTGTTCGCCCTGATGGGTCTGCGTCAGCTGTACTTCCTGCTCGGCGACCTGCTCAAGCGTCTGGTGTTCCTGTCCCAGGGTCTCGGGGTGTTGCTGTCGTTCATCGGCATCAAGCTGCTGCTGCACGCGCTGCACGAGAACGAGCTGCCGTTCATCAACGGCGGCGAGCACGTCCCGGTGCCGGAGATCCCGACGCTGCTGAGCCTCGGTGCCATCGTCATCATCCTGGGAGTCACCGCCATCGCCAGTCTCTGGTACTCCAACAAGCACCCCGAGAAGGTCGACGCCCGGCCGGCGGACAAGGACACCTCCGCCGGGGACGCCCGCGGCTAGGAGAGCGCACGGAAGTCGCCTGACTCGAGGACCGCAGACACCGTCCGGGTGGGCCGACGGGCACGTCCCGTGGACCTGACGACGAAGTGCACGAGCGGTCACGTCCACGGACAGTGCCGCTGCCGCGCTCCGGCCGCCGGGTGACCAGCTCGACCCGGCTCGCAGTCGTCAGCCTGGCAACACTTGTCCCGGTTGGGCGTGCGATGCAACTGGTTCCGTTAGTCTCGGGGTGTGCTGGACATCCGCCCCCGCGTGCGCACTGTTCTGGGCCGACTCGCCGTCCGACGCATCCGTCGTCAGGGGATCGACCTGTCCAGGCTTTCCTTTGTCCCCGAGGGGGCGACCATGCCGCTGCTGCGGGAGGGCACCGATCCCGACTCGGGACTGGGACGGCTGCGCGAGGCGGGCGGCCTGCACCGGCTGCCGCTGCCGTTCGACTTCGACGTGTGGCTCGTCCCCGGCCACGCCGATGCGCGCACCGTGCTCACGGACCGCTCGAGCTACTCCAACGACATCCGCCACCTCTTCCATGGCGACGGACCGGCGACGTCCGACGACATCGGCGGCCTCGGATTCACCGACCCGCCCCTGCACACCAGGCTCCGCAAGATCATCACGCCGGAGTTCACGATGCGTCGGCTGGCCCGTCTGGAGCCGATGATCGAGCGGATCGTGCACGAGTCGATCGACGACCTGGTCGACGCGGGCTCACCGGCAGACCTCGCTGCCCACCTCGCCTTCCCGGTGCCGTTCCGCACCATCTGTGAGCTGCTCGGGCTGGCCTACGAGGACCGGGAGGCCTTCGCCCGCCTGGGCAGCGAGCGCTTCGACGCCACCAACGGCGCAGCTGCTGCCTTCGGGGCTGTCTCCGCGCAGCGCGAGTTTCTCTTCGACGCCGTGGCACGGCAACGTCGCGAGCCCGGCCCGGGACTCATCGGACAGATCATCCGTGACGAGGGTGACGCGATCAGCGACGTCGACCTCGCAGGACTGGCCGACGGCGTCTTCACCGGGGGGTACGAGACGACCGCCGGCATGATCGCCATGGGGACCCTCGTGCTGCTGCGTGATGAGAAGCACGTCGACCTGCTGCGGTGCGGAGAGCGCGAGGACGTCGACCGCGTCGTGGAGGAGCTGCTGAGGTACCTCTCGGTGGTGCAGGTGGCGTTCCCGCGGTTCGCCAAGCAGGACATGGAGGTCGGCGGTCAGCCGATCCGCAAGGGCGACGTCCTGATCCCGTCCCTGAGCGGAGCCAACCGGGACCCGGCGTCCGCGGGGGACCGCGCCGAGGAGTTCGACCCGTTCCGCGTGCCGAGCAGCGCGCACCTGGCCTTCGGGCACGGCATCCACCGCTGCATCGGGGCCGAGCTGGCCCGCATGGAGCTGCGTGCGGTGTTCCCGGCGCTGTTTCGCCGGCTGCCGGACCTGGCGCTCGCCGTGCCGGCCGAGGACCTCAGCTTCCGTCAGCTGTCATTCGTCCACGGCATCGACCAGCTGCCCGTCCGCTTCTCCTGACTCAGCACCGACTCGAGCCGTTCGGCGAGACCTTCACCAACGCCGCTCGCGCCACTCGCCCAGGTGGGGCCGTTCAGCGCCGAGCGTCGTGTCGCTGCCGTGCCCCGGATAGACGTGCGTGTCGTCGTCGAAACGTCCGAAGAGCTTGTTCTCCACGTCGTCGATGAGGCTGTCGAAGTCTTGCTCGGACCAGGTCTTGCCCACGCCTCCGGGGAACAGCGAGTCGCCCGTGAACAGGTGCACGATGCCGTCCGGGTCGTCGTACGCCAGGGCGATCGAGCCGGGGGTGTGACCCACGAGGTGGATGACCTCCAGCTCGCAGGAACCGACGCGCACGCGGGCGCCGTCCTCCAGCCGGACATCCACCGCCACGGGCAGCTCATCGGCGTCATGCTCCCCGGCCACGGTCTGTGCGCCGGTGGCGAGCACGACCTCCTCCAGGGCCTGCCAGTGGTCGCCGTGCCGATGGGTGGTGACGACCCGCGCCAGGCCCTCGGTGCCGTTCTCCGCCCACGGCCCGGAACCCCCGCCGGTGCCGATCAGCTCCAGCAGCGTGTCCGCCTCGTTCGCCGCATCGATCAGCACCTGCTCGCCGGTGAGCGTGCACCGCAGCAGGTAGGCGTTGTTGCTCATCGGACCGACGGCCACCTTGGTGATCCGCAGGTCGCCGGCCTCCCGGACGTCGGCGGGCCCGCCGACCTCCACTTCTCCCGTGTACGTCATGTCACCACCGTAGGGCGAGCAGTCTCACGCCCGCTCAGCGCATTTGTGTCGGAGGGGAGCGCTACGCTCGAAGGGCCCGACGTCCCAGCCAAGAATCGCCATCAACAGGAGCTCAGTGACCAAGCGCGCCTCCCGTCGCTCCGGCAGCACGCGTCCCTCCGGCCGGGGGAGCACCGACACCCTCGTCGTGCGCGGTGCCCGTGAGCACAACCTCAAGGACATCTCGCTGGACCTCCCGCGCGATTCCCTCATCGTCTTCACCGGACTGTCCGGCTCCGGCAAGTCCTCCTTGGCGTTCGACACGATCTTCGCCGAGGGTCAGCGGCGCTACGTCGAGTCGCTCTCGGCCTATGCTCGCCAGTTCCTGGGCCAGATGGACAAGCCCGACGTCGACTTCATCGAAGGACTCTCACCCGCGGTCTCCATCGACCAGAAGTCCACGTCCCGCAACCCTCGATCCACCGTCGGCACCATCACCGAGGTGCACGACTACCTGCGTCTGCTCTACGCCCGCGCCGGACGTGCGCACTGCCCCGAGTGCGGCGAGCCCATCACCCGGCAGACGCCGCAGCAGATCGTCGACCGCATCCTCGCGATGCCCGAGGGCAGCCGCTTCCAGGTGCTCGCGCCGGTGATCCGTGGTCGCAAGGGCGAGTACACCGAGCTGTTCCGCCAGCTCCAGCAGCAGGGATTCAGCCGTACCGTGGTCGACGGAGAGGTGCACAACCTCGCCGACGAGCCGCCCAAGCTGGCCAAGCAGAGGAAGCACACGATCGACGTCGTGGTGGACCGGCTTCAGGTCAAGGAGTCGATGCAGCAGCGGCTCACCGAGTCGGTCGAGACCGCGCTTGCCCTGGCCGACGGCCTCGTGCTGGCCGACTTCGTCGACGCGGCCGACGATGACGAGCACCGGGTGCGGCGGTTCTCCGAGAAGCTCGCCTGCCCCAACGACCACCCGTTGGCCGTCGATGAGCTCGAGCCCCGCTCGTTCTCCTTCAACGCCCCGTTCGGCGCCTGTCCCGAGTGCCATGGTCTCGGCACCCGCATGGAGGTCGACCCGGAGCTGGTCGTGCCCGATCCCGGCAAGTCACTCCAGGAGGGCGCGATCTCCCCATGGAGCTACAACCAGGTCTCGGAGTACTTCCTGCGGATCACGCAGTCCCTCGCCGAGGAGCTGGACTTCACCACCGACACGCCGTACGGCGAGCTGCCCGATGAGGTCCAGAAGATCCTGATGCACGGGCACCCGGACAAGGTGCACGTGCGGTACAAGAACCGTTATGGCCGCCAGCGTTCGTACTACACGGCCTTCGAGGGAGCGGTGGCGTTCGTGGAGCGTCGGCACGCCGAGACCGAGTCCGAGACCAACCGTGAGCGGCTCGAGAGCTTCATGCGAGAGGTCCCGTGCGGCGAGTGCGACGGTACCCGCCTCAAGCCGGTGATCCGTGCCGTCCTGATCGAGAACCCCACCATGGGGCCGAAGAACATCGCCGAGGTCTCCAACCTGACGATCGCCGAGGCCGCGGAGTACCTGTCCGACCTGCAGATGAGCGACCGTGAGCGGCAGATCGGCGAGCAGGTGCTCAAGGAGATCCACGAGCGCCTGCGGTTCCTGCTCGACGTCGGCCTGGACTACCTCAGCCTCGATCGTGCCGCGGGATCGCTGTCCGGCGGTGAGGCGCAACGTATCCGTCTGGCCACCCAGATCGGCGCCGGGCTGGTCGGGGTCCTGTACGTGCTGGACGAGCCGTCCATCGGCCTGCACCAGCGTGACAACCACCGGCTGATCGAGACGCTGGAGCGGCTGCGAGATCTCGGCAACACCCTCATCGTCGTCGAGCACGACGAGGACACCATCCGGGCCAGCGACTGGGCCGTAGACATCGGCCCCGGTGCCGGCGAGCACGGAGGGCAGGTACTCGTCTCCGGGCCGGTCGATGAGCTGCTGAGCTCACCGGACTCGCTCACCGGGCGTTACCTCTCGGGCCGCGAGGCGATCCCCGTGCCCGAGGTGCGTCGGCCGCGTGACCCCGAGCGCGAGGTCACCGTGCTGGGGGCACGGGCCAACAACCTGCAGGACGTGGACGTCACCTTCCCGCTCGGTCAGCTCGTGGCCGTCACCGGGGTCTCCGGCTCGGGCAAGTCGACGCTCGTCAACGACATCCTCTACACGTCCCTGGCGCGTCAGCTGCACGGTGCGCGCAGCATCCCGGGCCGGCACCGGACCATCACCGGCGTGGACGGCGTCGACAAGGTCATCCACGTCGACCAGTCACCCATCGGACGGACGCCGCGCTCCAACCCGGCCACCTACACCGGTGTCTTCGACCACGTCCGCAAGCTGTTCGCCCAGACGCCCGAGGCCAAGATGCGCGGGTACCAGCCGGGCCGGTTCTCCTTCAACGTCAAGGGCGGCCGCTGCGAGGCGTGCTCGGGCGACGGCACGATCAAGATCGAGATGAACTTCCTCCCGGACGTCTACGTCCCCTGCGAGGTCTGTCACGGTGCGCGGTACAACCGCGAGACCCTCGAGGTGCACTACAAGGGCAAGACGATCGCCGAGGTCCTCGACATGGCGATCGAGGAGGCCGTCGAGTTCTTCGAGGCCATCCCGGTGATCGCACGTCACCTGCGCACCCTGGTCGAGGTGGGGCTCGGCTACGTGCGACTCGGCCAGCCTGCCACGACGCTCTCCGGCGGTGAGGCGCAGCGGGTCAAGCTGTCCGCCGAGCTGCAGAAGCGGACGTCGGGCCGAGCGCTCTACGTCCTGGACGAGCCGACCACTGGTCTGCACTTCGAGGACATCCGCAAGCTGCTCGGCGTCCTCGGGCGCCTGGTCGACGCTGGCAACACGGTGATCGTCATCGAGCACAACCTCGACGTCATCAAGACGGCTGACTGGATCCTCGACCTGGGCCCGGAGGGCGGCAGCGGCGGCGGACAACTCATCGCCCAGGGCACCCCCGAGGACGTCGCCGCCAACACCGCCAGCCACACCGGCCACTTTCTCGCCCCTCTGCTGGAGAGACAGTCCTCCTGATTCCCATGAGTTCATGGGAATCAGGTGGCGACTCCTGGTTTTCTGTTGCTCACCCCGGCTTGCAAAGGCCGGTGAGCAACAGAAGACCGGGGTGAGTGACAGCGCCATCCTCGGAGTCAGGCGATGTGCCGCCGACCGCGGCCGTACAACCGGTGCGAACGTTCGAGGTCGTGAGCCAGTCGTGCACCGGTGTGTTCCGAACGATCGGGCTGGACCTCGGCCCAGGTGCTCCTGGTCATGCCGAGGTCCAGTGAGCGGATGCGGTCCTCACGCACCTTCTCCCGAACCACGACGTCGCTGGCGTCCTCCCCGGGACGCAGGTCTCGCCAGTACTTGCGCAGGCCGTCGAACTCTCCGCAGTGACGGTAGAGCTCCCACCCGAGGTCGGTGAAGGCGATGACGTCGCCCTCAGCGTCCGTGACCGGTACCTGGGTGTCCGGGCGGGGCAGCTTCGCCTCGAAGCAGGTGAACCTGAAGAGCGTCTCGCCGGGATTCTCCGCGCCCCCGTCGGCGAGCCGCACCCACAGGCGGGCCGACCTCGCACCCGGCCAAGCCCGGTATCGGCCGGACTGGTCAGCCAGGTGTTCCGGGAGGATCAGGCCCTGGTGCAGGGCAGAGTCCATCACGACGAGGGCTCCTCGCGCGCTGCTCATGCAGGCGACCTCCCAGACCGCACGGGACGGACACACCACGAGTCGTTCGTCGACCACCATGAGGTCCGCGGGCAGCGGGCGGGCGTCGTGGTGCACGACGTTGGACTCCCGGCGTCCCGAACCGCCGTCGAGCCGCACGAGGTGGACTGCCGAGAGGTCCACGTCGTAGAGCTCGATGCCGTGCACGGCGGCCGCGCTGTGGTGTGACAGCGCAACGGAGCCTGCGGGAAACTTGTCGATGACGGAGCGGGCGAGGACGACGTGTCGCTCCTGGGCCTGCAGCGGATCCCACGTGTTGGCGAAGGCATAGGTGCCCACGCGGATCCGCCGCAGCTCACCGCGAGCCATGGCGTGGCGGATCATCTCGTCCGACCCGGCGTTCTGCAGGATGTCGGCTCGGTGGAGGTATCCACCGTTGTGTGTGGCGAGGCTGCGGAGGTGGTCGTCCATGCGATCAGCGTCGCGGAGGACGAGCTGCCCTGGAATGCCCCGGCCGTCGTCCTGTGGATGCAGGACACCTCACTCGATGCTTGTGGACGGCGTGGCGGGTCGGCGTCTCTCATGCGAGCATGCGGACCGCCCGACGTGCCCTCAGCTCACCCCGGTTCTCTGCTGCCCACCCCGGCTTGCCAACGCCGGTGAGCAGCAGAGAACCGGGAGAAGTCACCTGATTCCCAGGAACTCATGGGAATCAGGGGGATTGGGTGTGCGCGCGAAGTGTGTCGGCTCGCGCTCGTAGGGTGGTGCCGTGGCGGATCCAGCGACCTACAGACCTCGGCCCGGGGAGATTCCGACCCGGCCCGGCGTGTACCGCTTCCGCGACGAGCGCGGTCGGGTCATCTACGTCGGCAAGGCCAAGTCGCTGCGCGCCCGGCTGAGCTCGTACTTCCAGGACGTCGCCGGTCTGCACGAGCGCACCGCCCGCATGGTCACCAGCGCCGCGTCGGTCGACTGGACGGTCGTCGACACCGAGGTCGAGGCACTGCAGCTGGAGTACACCTGGATCAAGGAGTTCGATCCGCGGTTCAACGTCAAGTACCGCGACGACAAGAGCTATCCGTGGCTCGCCGTCACGGTGGGTGAGGAGGTCCCGCGGGTCCAGGTCATGCGCGGCAAGCAGCGCAAGGGGGTGCGCTACTTCGGTCCCTACGGACACGCCTGGGCCATTCGCGACACCGTCGACACCCTCCTGCGGGTCTTCCCGATGCGCTCCTGCTCGCCAGGCGTCTACCGGCGGGCTGCTGCCATCGGACGCCCGTGCCTGCTGGGTGACATCGGCAAGTGCGCGGCCCCCTGCGTGGGCCGGGTGACTCCGCAGGAGCACCGCGAGATCGTCGATGACTTCATGTCCTTCATGGCCGGCAACACCTCCGGCTTCACCCGTGGCATCGAGCAGCAGATGAAGGAGGCGGCAGCCGACCAGGAGTACGAGCTCGCCGCCAAGTACCGCGACGACCTCGCCGCCCTGGAACGCGTCCTGGAGAAGCAGACTGTCGTCCTCGGCGACGGCACCGACGCCGACGTCCTCGGCTTCGTCGACGATCCCCTCGAGGTGGCGGTGCAGATCTTCTCGGTGCGAGCCGGGCGCATCCGCGGTCAGCGTGGCTGGGTGGCCGACAAGGCCGACGAGGCGCCGTTCGCCGAGCTGGTGCAGCGGGCGATCGTGACGCTGTACGAGGAGTCGGCGGCCTCGGCGGTGCCCCGGCAGATCCTCGTGCCGGAGCTGCCGTCCGACGTCGACGTCGTCACCGAGCTGCTCTCGGAGCTGCGCGGAGGCCCGGTCACCATTCGCGTGCCGCGGCGTGGAGACAAAAAGCGCCTCATGGAGACGGTCGAGCACAATGCCCAGCAGTCCATGGCACGGCACAAGCTCAAGCGGGCGGGGGACCTCACGGCACGCAGCCAGGCACTGGAGGAGCTGCACGAGATGCTCGAGCTGCCCGAGGTCCCGCTGCGCATCGAGTGCTACGACGTCTCCAACCTGCAGGGAACGGAGATCGTCGCCTCCATGGTGGTCTTCGAGGACGGCCTGCCGCGCAAGGGGGAGTACCGACGCTTCACCATCCGCCATGAGGGCCAGAGCGACGTCGCGGCCATGGACGAGGTCATCACGCGGCGGTTCCGTCGGCTCCTGAAGGCACAGGCCGAGCAGGGCCAGGAGGGCCCCCACGGGGGCGTCGAACCAGGCATCGACCCCGAGACCGGGCGTCCACGCAAGTTCGCCTACTCGCCGAACCTCGTGGTGGTCGACGGCGGTCCGCCCCAGGTCGCGGCGGCCAAGGCGGCCATGGAGCGGCTCGGCATCACCGACGTCGCCCTGTGCGGGCTGGCCAAGCGTCTGGAGGAGGTGTGGGTGCCTGGCGAGGAGGACCCGGTCATCCTGCCGCGCACGAGCGAGGGCCTCTACCTCCTGCAGCGCGTCCGCGACGAGGCGCACCGCTTCGCCATCGCCCACCACCGTCAGCGCCGCGCCAAGGCCATGACGGGCAGCGCCCTGGACGATGTCCCGGGGCTGGGCCCGGCCCGGCGCAAGGCCCTCATGAAGCACTTCGGATCGGTCAAGAAGATCCGGGCAGCCACGGCCGAGGAGGTCGCGCAGGTGGAGGGCATCGGGGCGGCTACGGCAGAATCGATCGTGGCGGCGCTCGCCGCTGAACCGACCGGCCCGGCGGTCGACACGGCCACCGGAGAAATCGTGGAGGACACATGAGCGAGCGCCAGGGAGCGAGACGATGACCAAGCTCACGAACTTCGTCCTCGTCACGGGCATGACCGGCGCCGGCCGTGGCACGGCGGCCAAGGCGTTGGAGAAGCTCGGCTACTACGTCATCGACAACCTGCCGGCCTCCCTGCTGGACTCTGCCGTGACGACGGTCGAGGACGGTGACGAGGTGGACCGGCTCGCCGTCGTGGTGGACTCACGGTCCGGGACGTTCTTCGACGGCACGGTCGATGCCCTGGAGCGCCTTCGGGAGCGCGGGTTGCGGGCCAAGATCCTCTACCTCGAAGCCTCCGACGAGGTTCTCGTGCGACGCCAGGAAGCGGCTCGCCGCCCGCACCCGCTCAGCCTGGAGGGGCGGCTGCTGGACGGGTTCGACCGCGAGCGTGAGCTGTTGCGCCGTCTGCGAGGCCGCGCCGACCTCGTGGTCGACACCTCCCAGCTCAACGTCCACCAGCTCGCCCAACGGATGCGCGCGGCCTTCGAGGAGGGTGAGGACGGCCTGCGGGCGTCCGTGGTGTCCTTCGGGTTCAAGTACGGCATCCCGATCGACGCCGACATGGTCGCCGACATGCGGTTCCTGCCCAACCCGCACTGGGTCCCGGACCTGCGGCCCATGAGCGGGCTCGACGAGCCGGTGCGCGAGTACGTGCGCCGCCAGCCGCGCGCCGAGGAGTTCCTGGACTCCTACGAGGCCCTGGTCTCCCTGCTCACCGACGGGTACCTGCACGAGGACAAGCGGTTTCTCACCATCGCCATCGGTTGCACGGGAGGGCGGCACCGCAGCGTGGCGATGGCGGAGGCGTTCGGTGAACGTCTGCGCGCCCACGACGTGAGGACGCTGGTCGTGCATCGGGACCTGGGGCGCGAGTGAGCGGCGTGCGGGTCGCGGCGCTCGGAGGGGGTCACGGGCTGGCTGCGAGCCTGTCCGCCCTGCGCCTGCTCGACACCCGGCTCACCGGCATCGTCACGGTGGCCGACAACGGGGGATCGTCGGGCCGTCTGCGCAGCGAGCTCGGCATCCTGCCGCCCGGGGACCTGCGGATGGCTCTCTCGGCTCTGTGTGGCGACGACGAGTGGGGACGCCGCTGGGCCGACGTCCTGCAGCACCGCTTCGGCGGGGAGGGGGCGCTGAACGGCCATGCGGTCGGCAACCTGCTGATCGCCGGCATCTGGGACATCCTCGGCGACCATGTCGACGGACTGGACCTCGTCGGGCAGCTGCTCGGGGCCCGGGGACGGGTCCTGCCGATGTCGGCCGTGCCTCTGGACGTGGAGGCCGACGTCCACCTGCACGAGGCCCCTGACCGGCTCACCGTGGTCCGGGGGCAGGCGCAGGTGGCCACCGTGGAGGGTCAGGTGGTCAGCGTGCGCCTGGACCCCCACGACCCGCCGGCGCGCCCGGAGGCGGTGCGGGCCGTGCACGAGGCGGACTGGGTGGTGGTGGGGCCGGGCTCGTGGTTCACCAGCGTCATGCCCACGCTGCTCGTGCCGGCGTTGAGGGACGCTCTGCTTCAGACGCCGGCCCGGCGTGCGCTCGTGCTCAACCTGCAGGAGCAGGCAGGCGAGACCGAGGGGCTCTCGCCGTCGGACCACCTGGAGGTCCTCGCCGCCCACACCCCGGGGCTGCGGCTCGACGTCGTCGTCGCGGACACCACCGCGGTCGACGAGGGTGGGGTGCTGCGCAACGCGGTGGCCGAGTTCGGTGCAGAGCTGGTCACGGCCGACCTTGCACGGAGCACCGCCCTGGACCAGCACGATCCCGCGCGCCTGGCCGATGCCTTCTCGACGTTCTTGAACCCGGGCATAGAGTGACGCTGACCGGAGGATCCAGGGACTACGGAGGACGCACGTATGGCCATGACGGCGCAGGTGAAGTCGGAGCTCGCCAGCACGACGGTGTCCAAGGCGTGCTGTCGCAAGGCCGAGGTCTCCTCGATCCTGCGGTTCGCCGGCGGACTGCACATCGTGGCCGGCTCGATCGTGGTGGAGGCCGAGCTCGACACCGGGGCCGCGGCACGGCGGCTGCGCAAGGACCTCGCGGACGTCTACGGTCACGACAGCGAGGTCGTCGTCATGCAGGGCAACAACCTTCGCAAGGGCACCCACTACGTCGTCAGGGTCGCCAAGGACGGTGAGGCCCTGGCCCGCCAGACCGGTCTGGTCGACTCCGGCGGGCGTCCCGTGCGCGGTCTGCCGCCGCAGGTCGTCTCGGGGTCCTCCTGCGACTGCGTCGCGGCCTGGCGCGGCACGTTCCTCGCGCACGGCTCCCTCACCGAGCCGGGGCGATCGTCGGCGTTGGAGGTCAGCTGTCCGGGACCGGAGGCGGCGCTGGCGCTCGTCGGCGCGGCGCGACGGCTCGGCATCCAGGCCAAGGCCCGTGAGGTGCGCGGCGGCGACCGGGTCGTCATCCGCGACGGCGAGGCGATCGGCGCGCTGCTGACCCGGCTCGGTGCGCACGAGTCCCTTCTCGCCTGGGAGGAGCGCCGGATGCGCCGTGAGGTGCGGGCCACCGCCAACCGGCTCGCCAACTTCGACGACGCCAACCTGCGCCGCTCGGCGCGCGCGGCCGTGGCGGCAGGCGCCCGGGCCGAACGGGCGCTGCAGATCCTCGCCGAGGACGTCCCGGACCACCTCAAGATGGCCGGCGACCTGCGGGTGACGCACCGCCAGGCCAGCTTGGAGGAGCTCGGTCAGCTGCACGACCCGCCGCTCACCAAGGACGCCATCGCGGGCCGCATCCGTCGCCTGCTGGCCATGGCGGACAAGCGCGCTGAGGAGCTGGGGATCGCGGGAACCGAGTCCAGCATCAACGACGACCTGCTGCCCGACGCCTGAGAGCCGCGTCGCGGGGTCGCTCAACATGACCTGAGCGTGTCGGTGTCGCCGGTGACTCGATAGGCTGGCCCCGTACCCGACCTCGATCTTCAGGAGCACCTCGCCGTGACCGTTCGCGTGGGCATCAATGGCTTTGGCCGCATCGGCCGCAACTTCTTCCGGGCGGCCCGTGCCGCCGGCGCCGACCTCGAGATCGTCGCCGTCAACGACCTGACGGACAACAAGACTCTGGCGACGCTCCTCAAGTACGACTCGATCCTCGGTCGCCTCGATGCCGACGTCACCCACGACGACGACTCGATCACCGTCGGGGGCCAGCGGATCGCTGCCTTCGCCGAGCGCGACCCGGCCAAGCTCGACTGGGCGTCCGTGGGTGCCGACGTCGTCGTGGAGTCCACCGGCTTCTTCACCGACGCCACCCAGGCCAAGGCCCACGTGGACGGTGGCGCCAAGAAGGTCATCATCTCCGCGCCCGCCAAGAACGAGGACATCACGATCGTGATGGGCGTCAACCACGAGCTGTACGACGGCGAGCAGCACACGGTCATCTCCAACGCCTCCTGCACCACCAACTGCCTCGCGCCACTGGCCAAGGCGCTCAACGACACGATCGGCATCGAGCGTGGCCTGATGACCACGATCCACGCCTACACGCAGGACCAGAACCTGCAGGACGCTCCGCACAGTGACCTGCGACGGGCCCGTGCCGCCGCGCTCAACATCGTCCCGACCTCCACCGGCGCCGCCAAGGCCGTGAGCCTCGTGCTGCCCGAGCTCAAGGGCAAGCTCGACGGGTACGCACTGCGTGTGCCGGTGCCCACCGGCTCGGCCACCGACCTGACCTTCACGGCGAGCCGTGAGACGACGGTCGAGGAGATCAACCAGATCATCAAGGACGCCTCCGAGGGTCCCCTCAAGGGCTTCCTCACCTACACCGAGGACCCGATCGTCTCCACCGACATCGTCACCGACCCGGCGTCGAGCATCTTCGACTCCGGCCTGACCAAGGTGATCGGCGACCAGGTCAAGGTGGTCTCCTGGTACGACAACGAGTGGGGTTACTCCAACCGTCTCGTCGACCTCGTGACGCACGTCGGCGCGTCCCTCTGAGCACCACCGTGAGGACCATCGCCGATCTTGGGGGCGACCTGCGCGGCCAGCGGGTGCTCGTGCGCAGCGACCTCAACGTGCCGCTCGACCCCGCGCCGGCAGGCGCATCATCGGGCAGGGCCACGATCACCGACGATGGGCGGGTGCGTGCGAGCGTGCCCACCATCAAGGCGCTGGCCGAGGCCGGAGCGAAGGTTCTCGTGACCGCCCATCTGGGCCGTCCCCAGGGAACGCCCGACCCGGCGTTCACGCTGGCCCCCGTGGCCGAGCGGCTCGCAGAGCTCCTGGGCGCCCCGGTGCTGTTCGCCAACGACACCGTCGGCCCCGAGGCGCAGCGGATCGCTGCGGCGCTGCAGGACGGTCAGGTCGCCGTGCTGGAGAACGTCCGCTTCAACGCGGCGGAGACCAGCAAGGACGATGCGCAGCGGGGTGCCTTCGCCGACGATCTCGCTGCACTGGCCGACCTCTTCGTCTCCGACGGGTTCGGCGTGGTGCACCGCAAGCAGGCAAGCGTCTACGACGTCGCCAGCCGGCTGCCGGCCGTCGTGGGTGGTCTCGTGCAGGCCGAGGTCGAGGTGCTCCGGCGGCTCACCGAGTCTCCTGAGCGTCCCTACGTCGTGGTGCTGGGTGGCTCCAAGGTCTCCGACAAGCTCGGCGTGATCGACCATCTCATCGAGCGGGCTGACAGCCTGCTCATCGGAGGCGGCATGGTCTTCACCTTCCTCAAGGCCCAGGGCCACGACGTCGGCTCCTCCCTGCTGGAGGCCGACCAGGTCGACGTCGCCCGCGGCTACATCGAGCAGGCGGCGGCCAGGGGTGTGGACCTCGTGCTGCCCACGGACGTCGTCGTCGCACCGGAGTTCGCGGCCGACGCGACGCCCACCACGGTGGCGGCCGACGCCATCCCGGCCGACCAGATGGGCCTGGACATCGGGCCGGAGTCCGCGACGCACTTCGCCGACGTGGTCCGCGGGGCCCGCACCGTGTTCTGGAACGGTCCCATGGGCGTGTTCGAGTTCGACGCCTTCGCCGCCGGCACCAAGGCCGTCGCGCAGGCACTCACGCAGGTCGACGGGCTGTCCGTCGTCGGTGGTGGCGACTCCGCCGCCGCTGTGCGTACGCTCGGGTTCGCCGACGACGCCTTCGGGCACATCTCCACCGGTGGTGGGGCCAGCCTGGAGTACCTGGAGGGCAAGACCTTGCCCGGCCTGGCCATTGTTGAGGAGAGTCGATGACGCGCACACCGCTGATGGCGGGCAACTGGAAGTCCAACCTGAACCACCAGGAAGCCGTGGTGCTCGTCCAGAAGCTGGCCTGGACGCTGCAGGACAAGTCGCACGACCCGGCCAAGGCCGAGGTCGTGGTGATCCCACCCTTCACCGACCTCCGCAGTGTGCAGACGCTCGTCGACGGCGATCGCCTGAGCATCCGCTACGGCGCCCAGGACGTCTCTGAGCACGACGGTGGCGCCTACACCGGTGAGATCTCCGCCGCGATGCTCGCCAAGCTCGGCTGCGCCTACGTCGTCGTCGGGCACTCCGAGCGTCGCGAGCACCATGGCGAGAGCGATGCCGTGGTGAGCACCAAGGCCACGAAGGCCCTTGCCGCGGACATCACCCCCATCGTGTGCGTCGGCGAGCCCCTGGAGGTTCGTCAGGCCGGGCAGCACGTCGCGCACACGCTGGAGCAGGTCACCGGGTCCCTGGCCGGCCTGTCGGCCGAGCAGGTGGGCTCACTGGTCATCGCCTACGAGCCGGTCTGGGCGATCGGCACCGGTGAGGTCGCCACGGCCGAGGATGCCCAGGAGGTCTGCGCGGCGATCCGCGAGCACATCGCACAGACGGTCTCTGCCGAGGCCGCCGACAGTCTGCGTATCCTGTACGGCGGATCGGTCAAGGCGGGCAACATCGCTGCGATCATGGCAAAGTCCGACGTGGACGGCGCACTGGTCGGGGGTGCGAGCCTGCAGGCGGAGGAGTTCGCTGCCGTTGCCCGGTTCTACGACATGCCGAACCTCTCGGTCTAAAGGAATCCCGTGATCCTCTTCTTCTCCATCGTCCTGACGCTGGCCAGCCTGCTGATGATCGTCCTGATCCTCATGCACAAGGGCCGCGGCGGCGGACTGTCAGACATGTTCGGCGGCGGTGTCTCCAGCTCGCTCGGCGGCTCGTCTGTCGCTGAGCGGAACCTTGATCGGATCACCGTCGGAGTGGCGATCGTCTGGGCGGTCGCCGTCGTCTCTCTCGGCCTGCTGATGAAGGTGGGCGCCTGATGGCCACGGGAGCGATCCGTGGCAGCCGCATCGGCTCCGGCCCGATGGGCGAGGCCGAGCGCGGCGAGGCGGCACCGCGCAAGGCTGTTGAGTTCTTCTGCGTCAACGACCACGAGACGGTGCTCACCTTCTCCGCCGAGGCCGAGGTCCCCGAGTCGTGGGACTGCCCGCGCTGCGGCATGCCGGCCAGCGTCGACTCCGACAACCGTCCTGACGCGCCGCGGACCGAGCCGTACAAGACCCATCTGGCCTACGTGAAGGAGCGACGCTCCGAGGACGAGGCCGCGACCCTCCTCACCGAAGCACTGGAGACGCTGCGCTCCAAGCGCAAGTCGGGCGAGATCATCTTCTGAGGCTCTCGACGGCCGAGGATTCAGGGCAAGCCTGAGGCGGCGTCCGCGTCGAGGAGCCACAGCGTCTCCGCGCTGCCGCGCACACCGCGGGCGGGTGTCTCCTCCAGGCTGCCGTCGGCTGCGAGCGCCCGGGCGACCGCGCCTGCCTTGCCGTCCCCGGCGACGAGGAACCACACGGCCTCGGTCCGGTTGAGGGCGCGGAAGGTCAGGCTGATGCGCTCCGGCGGTGGCTTGGGTGATCCGAAGACCTCCACGACGTCCCGCTCGGACTCGTGCAGCTGCGCGAACCCAGGGAACAACGACGCCACGTGCCCATCCGGGCCCATGCCGAGAAGCACGAGGTCGAAGGGGCCGTCGGGCAGGGTCTGGGCGTACTGGTCGGCCGCCTCGGCCAGCGACTGGTCGCACCCGTGGGCCGGCATGGAGTGGACGTGCTCGGTGGGCACTGCCAGCCGGCGCAGGAACGCGTCCGCGGCCTGGCGGTCGTTGCGGTCCTCGTGTCCGGCCGGGACGAACCGTTCGTCGCCGAACCAGAGCTCCACGTCGGCCCAGTCCGCACGATCGGCCCGCAACCGCTCGTAGGCGGCGAGTGCGATCGTCCCACCGGTCAGGACGACGCGCGGACGCCGTCGCTCGGACTGGATCGTGGCGATGCGGTCCTCGAGGCGCCGGGCGATCGCCTCGGCGAGCTCGACGGTGTCGCCGTGGCACTCCGCCGCGTCCTTCGCCCCGCCGGTCATCGGGGCGCCTGGGTCTCGTTCATGCGTCCTCCAGGAGGTGGGCGACGGTGGCGCCGTAGATGTCGTCGGCGTCGAGGCGACGCAGGTCCTCGGCCAGCAGCTCGGCCAGGCTACGGGCCCCGAGGGGAACCTCGCGCGGTGCAGAGCCGGGAACGCTGAACTCGCACGAGGCGTCGTCGAGGCGCTGGATGCAGACGTCCCCGGCCTCGGTGTGCAGGGCGACCCGGGAGATCTGCTCCGTGTCCCCGCGACGCTCGGTGATCGGTACCCGCAGACGACTGCTCAGCCATGCGGCCAGGAGTCGTGCCGCAGGGTTGCCCGCGCCGGCCTCCACGACACCACCGGTGACCGGGCGCGCGGACTGGTCGAGGGCTGCGGCGAGCAGTGCCCGCCACGGCGTCAAGCGGGTCCAGGACAGGTCGGTGTCTCCGGCGGCGTAGTTGCGGGCCGTGGCCTTGAGCGTCCTCACCGGCGAGTCCGAAGCCTCGGCGTCGGTGAGCCGGCGCCGCGCCAGGCGGCCGATCGGATCGGCCGAGGGGTTGGTGGGCGGCTTGCCCGGCCACCACACGACGATCGGGGAGTCGGGCAGCAGCAGGGGCAGCAGGACCGTCTCGGCGTGCTTGGTCAGCGGCCCCGACAGCCGCAGCAGGATCGACTCGCCCGCGGTGTCCTCGCCCACCCGGACGGTGGCGTTGAGCCGCGGCTGGCCACGACCGTCACCCAGCACGATGCCGATGATGCGCGAGGGGTGCTCCCGGGAGAGCACACCGGCGGTGCGCAGCGCCTCGCCCACGGACTCCTCGTCGGTGACGACGAGCAGGGTGAGGACCATGTCCATGGCGGGGGAGCCGGCATTGACCCGTGCCCGCACCATCGCCTTGGCGACCTCCGAGGAGGTGGTGTTCTCCAACGAGATGCGCATCAGGGCCTCCGCCAGGTCCGGCCGTCACGGGCGAGCATGCGCTCGGCCGACGCGGGGCCCCACGTGCCGGCCGTGTAGGTGTCGATCGACTTCTGCTTGGCCCAGTACTCGATGACTGGGTCGAGGATCTTCCAGGACAGCTCGACCTCCTCGTGCTGCGGGAACAGCGGTGGGTCGCCGAGCAGGACGTCCAGGATCAGGCGCTCGTAGGCCTCGGGGCTGCTCTCGACGAATGCGCCACCGTAGGCGAAGTCCATCAGCACGTCGCGGATCTCCATGGCGGTACCGGGCACCTTGCCGCCGAAGCGCAGGGTGACGCCCTCGTCGGGCTGGATGCGCATCACCAGGGCGTTCTGCCCCAGGTCCTCGACGTCGTTCTTGCTGAACGGCTGGTGAGGTGCACGCTTGAACACCACCGCGACCTCGGTGACCCGGCGGCCCAGACGCTTGCCGGCGCGCAGGTAGAAGGGCACGCCGGCCCAGCGCCGGGTGGCGACGTCGATGCGCACCGCCGCGTACGTCTCCGTGGTGGAGCCTGCCGGGATGCCCTCCTCCTCGAGGTAGCCGGCCACGTGCTCGCCGCCGGCCCATCCGCCCACGTACTGGCCTCGTGCGGCGTGCAGGTCCATGCGGGGGGCGGGGCGCGCATTGGCGAGGATCTTCTGCTTCTCGATGCGCAGGCTCTCGGCGTTGAAGGAGACCGGCTCCTCCATGGCGACGAGCGCCATCAGCTGCAGCAGGTGGTTCTGGATCACGTCTCGTGCGGCGCCGATGCTGTCGTAGTAGCCCGCGCGGGTGCCGATGCCGATGTCCTCGGCCATCGTGATCTGGACGTGGTCGACGTAGTGGCTGTTCCACACCGGCTCGAACATCTGGTTGGCGAACCGGAACGCCAGGATGTTCTGCACCGTCTCCTTGCCGAGGTAGTGGTCGATCCGAAAGACGTTGTGCCGCTCGAAGACGTCGTCCACGGCGGCGTTCAGGGCCCGGGCCGAGGCGAGGTCGTGTCCGAAGGGCTTCTCGATGACGACACGGCGCCATCCCTGGCTCTCCTCGGCCAGTCCGTGCCGGTGGATCTGACGCACGACGATCGGGAACAGGGTGGGCGGGATCGAGAGGTAGAAGGCGTGGTTGCCCCCGGTGCCCTGCTGCTCGTCGAGCTCGTGCATCGTGGCGACGAGACGTTTCCAGGCCTCGTCGTCGTCGAACTCTCCCGGCACGAACCTGATGCCGGCGGCCAGCTGGTGCCAGACCGTCTCGCGCCACGGCGTGCGGGCCCCAGCCTGGGCAGCGTCCTTGATCATGGCGGCGAACTCCCCGCCGGTGAAGTCGTGCCGGGCGAAGCCGACGAGCGCGAAACCTGGTGGCAGGAGGCCGCGGTTGGCGAGGTCGTAGATGGCGGGGATGAGCTTCTTGCGCGCGAGGTCCCCGGTGACACCGAACATGACGATGCTGCAGGGGCCGGCGATCCGCGGGAGCCTGCGGTCACGGGGGTCGCGCAGCGGGTTGGTGCCCCTCCGGCTGGCGGCGGGGCTCACGACAACAGCTCGCGAAGCGTCGGCAGGGCCGACGCGACGTCACGCAGGTGCAGACGCAGCACGGGGCGCCCGTGCTCGCGCAGTACCGCGGCGTCGCCGGCGGCCTGGGACGCGATGAAGTCGCCGAACGTGAAGTCGCGCCCTGGTACGGCGAGGTCCTCGCGCGGCTCGCGGGTGAGCTGCAGGAAGACACCTGTCGGCGGCCCACCCTTGTGGTACTGCCCGGTGGAGTGCAGGAACCGCGGTCCCCAGCCGAACGTGACGGGCCGGCCGGTCCGTGTGGCGAGCAGCTCACGGAGCTCGGCCACCTGCGGCTCCTGCGTCCGGTCGAGGTACGCCTGGATCGCGACGTAGCCCGTCTCGGGATCGAGGTTGGCCAGCAGCTCGTCGACTGCGCCGGTGAGCTCGGCGGCACCGGTTCCGTGGGCCTGGATGCCGAGCTCCACGACGTCCGGCTCGTCGTCACCGGCGGTGTCGCCCAGACGCTCTCGTGCCGCCTGCTTGGCGCTCTCCACATCGGGCTGGTCGAAGGGATTGATGCCGATGACCCGGCCCGCCACGGCGACGGCGGCCTCCCACAGCAGCAGCTGCGCGCCCAGCGGTCCCGTGGCCGAGGCGCTCCAGTGTGACGTGCTGTCGGGCGCCACGGATGTTCCGGTCGCGACGACGAGGGAGTCGGCGGTGGCCGGGGCGAGGTTCGGGGAGTCGGGGGAGGGCACCACCACCGGCAGGATGCCGCGCCCCAGCTTGCCGGTGGACTCTGCGACGAGCTGCTCGATCCAGTCACCGATGCCGGAGCGGTCGTCCAGGACCAGCTTGTCGACCCCGGCCAGTGCGGCGACACCCAGGACGGTTCCCAGCCGTAGCGCCGGGTTGTCGGGGGAGTCGGCCGCAAGGTCGGCCTGCACTGCCTCCGCCTCGTCGAGCAGATCTGCCACCGGCGCTCCGGCCAGCCCGCTCGGCACCAGACCGAAGGCGGTCAACGCCGAGTAGCGTCCTCCCACCCCCGGGTCGGCGTGGACGACGCGGTAGCCGGCCTGCGCGGACTGCTCGGCCAGCGGTGAGCCCGGGTCGGTGACGACGACCAGGTGCTCGGCGGGGTCCAGGCCGGCGTTGCGGAGGGCCTGCTCGTAGGCACGACGCTGGCTGTCGGTCTCGACGGTGCCTCCGGACTTGCTGGAGACCACCACGACGCTGCGCTCGAGCCGGTCGTTGATGGCTGCTCGCACGGCATCGGGCTGCGAGGAGTCCAGCACGGTCAGCTCGACGTCTGCCGCGCGACAGATGACCTCCGGCGCAAGCGACGACCCACCCATGCCGCACAGCACGACGTGGTCCAGGCCTCGATCCAGGAACGTCTGACGGAGCGCCTCGATCTCGGCCACGAGCGGCCGCGACGACTCCGCGAGCGTGGTCCACTCCAGCCGCTTGGATGCCTCGTCCTGCGCCTGCGGACCCCACAGCGTGGGATCCTTGGCGAACAGCCGCGACGCGACACGGTCCTCGATGGCCTCGCCCAGGGCGCTCTGCACGCGCTCGAGGGTCTCGGGAGAGGCGATGACGTCGAGGCCCATGGGTCTCAGGCCTTGTCGAGCTCGTCGGCGACGGTCTGGAGCAGCTCAGCCCACGAGGCATCGAACTTCTGCAGCCCCTCGTCCTCCAGTGCGGCGACGACCTCGTCGTAGGAGATCCCCTCGGCCTCCAGGGAGGCGATGACCTCACGGGCCTCGTCGTAGCGCCCGGTGACGGTGTCACCGGTGACCTCGCCGTGGTCGGCGAAGGCCTTCAGCGTCTTCTCGGGCATCGTGTTGACCGTGTTGGCCACGACGAGCTCACTGACGTAGAGGGTATCCGGGTAGCTCGGCTCCTTGACACCGGTGGACGCCCACAGCGGCCGCTGCCGGTTGGCGCCCTTGGCCTGGAGCTCGGTGAAGCGCTGGCTCGCGAACACCTCCTCGTAGGCCTCGTAGGCGAGACGGGCGTTGGCCACGGCCGCCTTCCCGCGCAGTGCGTGTCCTTCGGGGAGGCGGCCGTCGACCTCGGAGTCGACGCGGCTGACGAAGAACGACGCCACGGAGTGGATGGCCGAGAGGTCACGACCCTCGGCCGTGGCCTGGTCGAGTCCGTACAGGTAGGCATCCATGACCCCGCGGTACCGCTCGAGGGAGAAGATCAGCGTGACGTTGACGCTGATCCCTCGGGCGATCGCCGCCGCGATGGCCGGCAGGCCCTCCTCGGTGGCGGGGATCTTGATGAACAGGTTCGGTCGGTCGACGGTGGCCCACAGCTTCTCGGCCAGCTCGATCGTGGCGTCCGTATCGCGGGCGAGGCCGGGGTCGACCTCGATGGAGACCCGGCCGTCGACACCGTCGGTGGCCTCGAACACCGGTGCCAGGACGTCGCAGGCCTGCTGCACGTCCGTCGTGGTGATCTCGAAGACGGCGCTCTCGCGGTCCGCGCCGGCGGCCTTCAGCTCAGCGACCTGCGCGCTGTAGCGCTCGCCCTCGGACAGGGCGGCCGCGAAGATCGTCGGATTGGTGGTGACGCCCACGACCCCGTAGTCCCGGACGAGCTCGGCCAGGTTGCCGCTCTCGATCCGTTCACGGGAGAGGTCGTCGAGCCAGATGGACACTCCGGCCTGGCTCAGGGCCTGCAGACGGTCGTTCATGCTGATCTCCTGGATGTGAGAGGGCTCAGTGGTCGGCGTGCGGCAGGACCGGTCCGGACGGCCGGGCGAAGACCGGGACGCCACCGGCGTGCTGGGCGGCCTTGAGGGAGTCCTTGGCCGCCTGGGTCACGGCGTCGGCGGTGATGCCGAACTCCGAGTACAGGCGGGCGTAGTCTGCCGAGGCGCCGAAGTGCTCCAGGCCGACGATGCGCCCGGCGTCGCCGACGATGTCGCGCCAGCCCAGTGCGACGCCGGCCTCCACGGCTACGCGGGCCCGCACTGTCGGGGGGATGACGCTGTCGCGGTACTCGGCATCCTGCCGCTCGAACCACTCGCGCGACGGCATGGAGACCACGCGCGCGGCAATGCCCTCGCCGGCGAGCTGCTCATGGGCCTGCACGGCCAGCTGGACCTCAGAACCAGTGCCGACGAGCACCACATCGGGCTCACGCCCACCTTCAGCAGAGCTGTCGAGGAGGACGTAGGCGCCCCGAGCGGTTCCCGACGCCGGGGCGAACCCTTCGGTGCCACGTGGGAACGTCGGCACGTTCTGCCGGCTCAGCGCGAGTGCGACGGGACGGTCCGTGATGCCCAGCAGGGTGCGCCAGGCCACCACCACCTCGTTGGCGTCGGCAGGACGCACGACGTCGAGCCCGGGGATGGCACGCAGGGCCGCCAGGTGCTCGACGGGCTGATGGGTGGGGCCGTCCTCGCCCAGGCCGATGGAGTCGTGGGTCCACACGTAGGTGACCGGCAGCTGCTGCAATGCGGCGAGCCGCACGGCGGGACGCATGTAGTCGCTGAAGACCAGGAAGGTGCCGCCGTACGGGCGGGTGAGCCCGTGCAGCGCCATGCCGTTCATGACCGAACCCATGGCGTGCTCGCGGATGCCGAAGTGCAGCACGCGTCCGTACCAGTTCCCTTGGAACTTCTTGGTCGAGAACTCCGGCGGGAAGAACGACGGCTCGCCCTTGGGGGTGGTGTTGTTGGAGCCTGCGAGATCGGCCGAGCCGCCCCACAGCTCGGGCAGCTCGGGAGCCACGGCGGTCAGGACGTCCCCGGAGGCGGCGCGGGTGGCGACCCCCTTCTCACTCGCCTCGAAGGACGGCAGGGCGTCCTGCCAGCCGTCGGGCAGCTCACGGGCCGACAGGCGTTCGAGCAGGGCCAGGCCGTCGGGGTTGGCCGTGGCCCAGGCGTCGAAGCGCCGCTGCCAGTCGGCCCGTGCAGCGGCGCCACGGTCACGGACTCTCCGGGTGTGCTCGATGACGTCGTCGCGGACCTCGAAGGACTGCTCCGGGTCGAACCCGAGGAGCTCCTTGGTGGCCCTGATCTCCTCGGAACCGAGGGCCGAGCCGTGGGAGGCACCGGTGTTCTGCGCCGCGGGTGCCGGCCAGGCGATGATCGTGCGCAGCACGATGAAGCTCGGCCTGTCGGTGACCGCCTCGGCCGCCTTGAACGCGTCCCAGAGAGCCTGGACGTCTTCCTCGTAGCCCGTGCCACCGTTCGTCCAGTCCACCGTCTGCACGTGCCAGCCGTAGGCCTCGTAGCGTGCTCCGACGTCCTCGCTGAAGGCCACGTCGGTGTCGTCCTCGATGGAGATCTCGTTGGCGTCGTAGAGGACCGTCAGGTTGCCGAGCTTCTGGTGGCCGGCGAGTGAGGACGCCTCGGCGGAGACACCCTCTTGCACGTCGCCGTCGGAGGCGATGACGTAGACCGAGTGGTCGAAGGGGCTCTCGCCGGCCGCCGTGGCGGGATCGAGCAGACCGCGCTCGCGGCGAGCGGCCATGGCCATGCCCACGGCGTTGCCGATGCCCTGACCGAGCGGACCGGTGGTGACCTCGACGCCGGGCGTGTGCCCGTACTCGGGGTGCCCCGGGGTCTGGCTGCCCCACGTACGCAGGCTCTTGAGGTCCTCCAGCGACAGCGGGTAGCCGGCGAGGTAGAGCTGGATGTACTGCGTGAGGCTGGAGTGGCCGCACGAGAGCACGAAACGGTCCCGGCCCAACCACTGCGGGTCGCTCGGGTCGTGCCGCATGAGCTTGTTGTAGATCAGGTACGCGGCGGGGGCCAGGCTCATCGCGGTGCCGGGGTGGCCGTTGCCGACCTTCTCCACGGCGTCTGCGGCCAGCAGTCGGACGGTGTCCACCGCCTGGGAGTCGAGCTCGGTCCAGTCGAGGGCGCCGGAGGATGAGGTCACGATGTCGAGCTCCTGAAAGGTATGGGGGCGGGTCATGGGTGCCGTCGAGTCGAGCCTACTCGCGTGCGCTTAGACTTCACCACGTGAGTGCCCTGCGTGACGACGTCCATACCGCGACGTCCGCGGCCCCGACGTCTCGACCGCGAGCCGTCGACGTCGCGGGCGCCTACGTGGCGCTGATGAAGCCACGCATCATCGAGCTGCTGCTGCTCACGACCGTCCCGGTGATGTTCCTGGCGGCCCGTGACGTCCCACCGTTGTGGCTGGTGCTGGCCACCGTCGTCGGCGGCACCCTGTCGGCCGGCAGCGCCAACGCGCTCAACTGTGTCGTCGACGCCGACATCGACACCAAGATGCGTCGGACGGCGCGCCGGCCGCTGCCGCGTCACCGCGTCACCAACCAGGCCGCGCTGGTCTTCGGTCTGGCCCTTGGTGTGATCTCCACGCTGTGGCTGGGCTACCTCGTCAACTGGCTCTCCGCAGGGCTCGCGCTCTCGGCCAACGTGCTCTACGTCGTCGGCTACTCGATGATCCTCAAGCGCCGGACCACGCAGAACATCGTGTGGGGCGGGGCCGCCGGCTGCTTCCCGGCCCTCATCGGCTGGACGGCCGTGACCAACGAGCTCGCCTGGGCCCCGGTCGTGCTGTTCCTGGTGGTGTTCTTCTGGACCCCGCCGCACTTCTGGTCGCTCGCGATGCGCTACCGCGACGACTACGCCGCCGCCGGGGTGCCGATGCTGCCGTCTGTCGCCACGTCCGCGGACGTCGCCAAGCAGATCGTCACCTACAGCTGGATCATGGTCGTCACGTCGATCGCCCTGTGGCCGATCGCCGGCACGGGATGGTTCTACCCGGGTGCGGCCATCATGCTCGGCATCGTGTTCCTCGTGGAGGCGTACGACCTGCGCGCCAGGGCCAGGGAGTCCGAGGAGCTGTCCGTCATCAAGCCGATGCGGCTGTTCCACTTCTCCAACGCCTACCTCGCGCTGCTGTTCGTGGCCGCGGCCGCTGATCCATTCATCGGATGATCTCCCGCGGTCAGGGGACGCTGCGCCACCGGGTGTCGGTGCTCTGGTGAGGCCGTCGACCTGACAGCGCGCCTGCGGGCGCACGAGCCAGGGTGCTGCGGCTGGCACGGGTGGCAGCGCGATAGCGTCTTGGCGACCACCGCGCCGACGCACGAGGAGACAGCATGCCCGTCGATCCCACTGGCCAGGACCTGAAGCGTTACCTCGCCGAGGACGAGGGCGGCGAAGTCGTGATGCTCAACCTGCTGCGCTTCCGGGCTGAGGGCCGTGCGTCCTACGAGTCCTATGCGCGCGAGATCGTGCCTCACCTGGAGCGTGTGGGAGGCAGCGTCGTCTACGCGGGCGACTGCGCGACGTCACTGGTCCCGGCGTCCGGAACGGGTTGGGATGCCGTGCTGCTGGTGCGCTATCCCTCGCGCGCGGCCTTCTGCGCGATGGTCGCTGACGAGGAGTACCAGCGCATCACCCATCTGCGCACCGAGGCCCTTGAGGAGGCCGTCCTGCAGGCGACGAGTCCCTGGGGCGCAGGGCACTAGCTTGTCGCTGCGTCGTGGTGGCGGTGGCCGTGCGTACTCCGCGATCCGGACGCTGCCGTCAGCAGCAGGCGGGTGCCGAGGGCGATGAGTACCCCGGCCCCCACCAGGTGCGCGGCGACCAGCACGATCGGCAGGTCGTTGACGTACTGCACGAAGCCGATGAGACCCTGGGCGACCTCGGCCACGAGCAGCCACATGGCGGCGTGCGCCACAGGTGTGCGGCGTGCCGCGACGCAGGTCGCGACCGTCAGGGCGATCAGGACGTAGACGCTTGCGGCGTGGACGTGGCTCCACAGCTGCGGGTCGAGCCCGTTGCGGGGGGAGTCGACGTCGCCGGCGTGCGGACCGCTGCCGGTCACGACCGTCCCCAGGTACACGGCGACCCAGAGGACGGCGTAGGTGGCCAGGGCAAGCCTGCGGACGCCGGCCCCGACCGGGCCGGGCGTGGTGCCCCGGACCCGCATCAGCAGGACGGTGGAGCCTGCGATCAGAGCCATCGAGACGATCAGGTGCAGCGCGACGATCCAGGGGTTGAGGTTGGTGAGCACCGTGATGCCGCCGATGAGCGCCTGGGCGGGGATGCCGGCCGCGAGCAGCACCACGAGGAGTCGCAGGGCGCGAGCGGCACGGTCTGCCGCCCAGGGCCCGGCACCCCCGCCGGCGCTCCAGCGCCAGACGGCGACGAGCGTCCCGATCGCGACGGCGACGAGGACATAGGTCAGCAGCCGGTTGCCGAACTCGATGACACCGTGCAGCCCGAGCTCGCCGCGGGGGACGAACGAGTCCTCCGTGCAGCGCGGCCACGTCGGGCAGCCCAGTCCGGAGGCGGTGAGTCGCACGGTGCCGCCGGTGAGCACGATCACCGTGTTGGCCACCAGCGATGCCCAGGCCCAGCCGAGGACGTGGCGCCGGTTGGGCCGCATGATGATGTCGCTCATTCCCATCGGAAGGTCCTCGAGGTCCAGAAGGTGCCCACGAGGGCCCACACGCCGAGCACCACCACGGGCAGCAGACCTGGTGCGCCGGTCTCGAAGGCTCGCCGCAGGCCCTCGCCCAGGGCGCCGGAGGGCAGCAGCTCGAGCACGGCGGCGACGGGCTCAGGGTGACGTGACAGCGGGACGATCAGTCCGCCGCCGACCAGCAGCAGCACGTAGACGAGGTTCGCGACGGCCAGCGTCGCCTCGGCACGCAGGGTCCCAGCGATCAGCAGGCCGAGGGAGCCGAACGCCGCCGTGCCGAGCACCGCGAGGACGAGGAGCCACAGGTACCCGCTGACGCCGCCCGTGGGCTGCCAGCCGAGCGCCTGCGCGACGAGCGCGAGGATGGTGAGCTGGACGACCTCCACCAGGACGATCGCCGCGACCTTGCCCACCAGCAGACCCCACCGGGGCAGGGGAGAGGCCCCGAGGCGTTTGAGCACGCCGTAGCGACGCTCGAACCCGGTGGCGATCGCGAGCGAGGTGAACGACGTGGAGAGCACGGCGAGCGCGAGCACACCGGGCGTCACGATGTCGATCGTGCGACCGGGACCCAGGTCCACGACGTCGGCGGCCCGCGTGCCCGCGACCAGCAGCAGCAGTGGAATGACCAGGGTGAGCAGCACCTGCTCCCCGTTGCGGCTGAGCAGTCGCAGCTCCATCAGGGCCTGCGAGCGCACCATCGAGGACAGGCTGGCAGCGCCGGGACGTGGTGTGAGATCGAGCGTCACCGTAGGGTCCTGCCCGTCAGGTCGAGGAAGTGGTCCTCCAAGGTCCGGCGTTGCACCAGGACGGTCTCGGGGAGGATGCCTTCGGTGGCGCACCACGCGGTGACGGCGGCGAGCAGCTCCGGGTCCACGTCGCCGTCGACGACGTAACGTCCCGGCTCCGACTCCTCGACCTTGGTGCCATGCGGAAGCGCCAGCATCAGCGACGCGACGTCGAGGCCGGGGGGTGCTGTGAAGCCGATGGTGCCCTGTGCGCCGGTCTCGGCCAGCTCGGCCGGACTTCCGGAGGCGATGACCCGACCGGCGTCGACGATGTGGACGAGATCGCTGAGTGCCTCTGCCTCGTCCATGAAGTGGGTGGTGAGCACCACGGTGACTCCGCTGTCGCGCAGCTCGGCGAGCAGGTCCCAGGTGGCGCGACGGGACTGCGGGTCCAGCCCGGCGGTGGGCTCGTCGAGGAAGACCAGCTCGGGCCGGCCGACGACGGCCATGGCGAGGCCGAGGCGTTGTTGTTGTCCGCCGGAGAGTCGCCGATAGGCGGTACGCCCGCAGGAGCCCAGCCCGAGCCTGTCCATCAGGGCTGCCACGTCGAGGGGGTGGGCGTGCAGGGACGCCATGTGGTGCAGCATCTCCTGCGCCCGTGACCCGGTCCATGCACCGCCCGACTGCAGCATGACGCCGACCCGCGGCCGCAGGGCGGCGGCATCGGCGCGGGGATCGAGCCCGAGGACGCGCACCGTTCCGGCCTGCGGTGTCCGGAAACCCTCACAGGTCTCGACGGTGGTGGTCTTGCCGGCGCCGTTGGGCCCGAGGACGGAGGTGATGGAACCGGTCGGGACGTCGAGAGAGAGACCCTCGACGGCGGTGACGTCGCCGTAGCGCATGACGAGGTCACGCACGTGTACGGCCGCCTGGTTCACCCCGACAGTCTAGTGGTGGCGTCGCTGCCGTGCGGCGCAGGTGAACCTCACTGCGGGGTCCGACGAGCTCGGTCGACGACCGAGGGCGGTGGTGGTGTGACGGGGACGTGGGAGTCGACGGGAGAACGGTCGACCGGGTCGACTCGAGCCGGGACCTCCCCCCGCCGCGGGGCTCCCGAGGCGTCGTCCTGGGGACGGCTGGGCCGGAGTCGTTCGTGGGCTGAGGGTGCGGCCACGTCGCTGGCGGATGTCTGAGGCCGGCGACATAGTGGAGCCATGGACCTGCCTGTCATGCCGCCTGTACGTCCGATGCTGGCCAAGTCCGTCAAGGGCGTACCGGCTGCCGACTCCGTCGAGGGCGGTCTGTCCTACGAGCCCAAGTGGGATGGGTTCCGCGCGATCGTGTTCCGTGACGGCGACGACGTCGTGATCGCCAGTCGCTCCACCAAGGAGCTCGGGCGTTACTTCCCCGACGTCGTGCAGGCCGTCCGCGAGCAGCTGCCACGCCGATGCGTCGTGGACGCCGAGATCGTGGCCGTGGTGGGGGACCGGCTGGACTTCGACACCTTGTCTCAGCGCATCCACCCGGCGGACTCGCGGGTCCAGCAGCTTGCTCAGCAGACGCCCGCGAGCCTGGTCGTCTTCGACGTGCTGGCCCTCGGGGACGAGTCGTGGCTGGACCGGCCTCTGCACCAGCGGCGCACCGCGTTGGAGGATGCCCTCGGGGGTGTGCGGAGCCCTGTGCACCTGACGCGTGTCACGCGCGATGCCGAGGAGGCCGAGCAGTGGTTCCACCAGTTCGAGGGGGCCGGGCTGGACGGTGTCATCGCCAAACGGCTCCAGGATCCCTACACGCCGAACGGAAGGACGATGCTCAAGGTCAAGCACGCGCGCACCGCGGACGTCGTCGTGGCCGGCTACCGCCTGCACAAGACCTCCACCATCGAGCAGCCGCTGCTCGGCTCGATGCTCCTCGGCCTGTACGCCGACGACGGCAGGCTCCAGCACGTCGGGGTGTGTGCCTCCTTCGGCGCGGCACGCCGAGCTGAGCTCATCACCGAGCTCGACCCCTTGCGGGTCGACTCCGCCGAGCACCCGTGGGGGGCGTGGCAGGACGAGGCGGCCCATGCCGAGGGACGCCTGCCCGGCGGGCAGAGCCGGTGGTCCGGTACCAAGGACCTCTCCTTCGTCCCGTTGGCTCCCGAGCGCGTCGCCGAGGTCGGGTATGAGCACATGGAGGGTGTGGGGGACGCTGCGCGGTTCCGGCACACTGCGCAGTTCAAGCGGTGGCGGCCCGACCGGGAGCCCTCCTCGTGCACCTACGGGCAGCTCGAGGAGGTCGTGCGTTACGACCTCGCAGAGGTGCTGGGCGTATGAGCAAGCTGGAGGACGCCGAGCGGCTCGAGCTCCCCTCCCGCCCTGCCTGGGGCGCGTGGCTCACCGAGCACCATGACCACAGCACCGGCGCATGGCTGCGCATCGACGACCGCTCGGCCCCGGGAGAGGACGCATTGTCCTACGAGAACGCCGTGCTGGAGGCCCTGTGCTGGGGTTGGATCGACGGGCAGACACGCACCGAGGGCCCCGCCAGTCTCATCTGGTTCTCGCCGCGACGCCGCGGTAGCCCGTGGGCGGCCTCCAACAAGGCCCGGCTGGAGCTCCTCGCGGCTCAGGGGCGGATGCAACCGGCGGGCATCGCTCTGGTCGAGGCTGCCAAGGTCGACGGCTCATGGACGGTGCTCGACGGTCCCGAGGCCGGGATCGAGCCACCGGGGCTCACCGAGGCGTTGGACGCCGCGCCACCGGCACGCAGCTTCTGGGACGCCCTGCCACCGAGTGCGCGCAAGTACGCCCTCACCCAGGTGGCCACGGCCAAGCGTCCGGCCACTCGTGCGTCGCGCATCGAGCGGATCGTGCAGCGTTGCGCGGCCGAGGAGCGCCCGGACCGCTGACCGGTCGACGCCGGGGCCATGGGTGCAGCATGCTGCACCCATGGATCATGAGTACGCACTCGACATCATGTGGCAGGGCAACCGCGGCACGGGCACGAGCGGGTACCGCGACTACGGACGCGACGTCCTGCTGCAGGCGTCGGGCAAGCCGGACCTCCTCGGCTCCGCCGATCCCACCTTCCGCGGTGCCCGCGACCGTTGGAACCCCGAGGAGCTGCTGATCGCGGCCCTGGCACAGTGCCACCTGCTGTCCTACCTGCACAGCGCCGTGCGGCACGGCGTCGTGGTCACCGACTACGTCGACTCGCCGCTGGGCACCATGACGCAGTCCGGGCAGGGCGGATCCTTCAGCCGGGTGGTGCTGCGCCCCGTGGTGAGCATCGCCGACGCCGCGGTGGCCGACGTGGCCACCGCCATCCACGAGGAGGCGGGCCGCAACTGCTTCATCGCCGCGTCCGTGAACTTTCCCGTGGTGCACGAACCCCGCACCGTCGTGAGCGGCTGAAGCTCATTCCTCCTCGGCGGCCAGACGGCGCAGCTGATTGATGAGTGCCTCGGTCGGCACCAGCTCGTCGCCGGTCACGAGGTCGCCGCGAATCTGCTCGGTGAGGGTCTCGACGCCGTCCTCGCCGAGGTGCTTGACCTCGTCGTGCAGGGACTCCATGCGGGTGTCGAGTGCGTGGGCGGAGTCGGCGGCCTCACGCAGCCGCTCCTGGAGGTCGTCCGGGACCAGGCCGCGATACTTGTAGTGGATCTTGTGCTCCAGGCTCGCCCAGAAGTCCATCGCGATGGTGCGGAACTGGACCTCTACCGAGACCGGCACGGCGCCGTCGGACAGGTGGACGGGCACCTCGAGCAGCGTGTGCAGGCTGCGGTAGCCGTTGTCCTTGGGATGGGCGATGTAGTCACGAACGTCGATGACCTGCAGGTCGGACTGCCCGGTGAGCAGGTCGAAGATGCGGTGGACGTCCGAGACGAAGCTGCACGTGACCCGCACACCGGCGATGTCGGTGATCGTCTCCCGGATGGAGGCGAAGGTCGGCTGGGTCCCCTTGCGCTGCATCTTCTCGGCCAGGCTGTCAGGCGACTTCAGGCGGGAGGCGATGTGCTCGATGGGGTTCGTCTCGTGCATGAGTGCGAACTCATCGCGCAGGATCGTCAGCTTGGTGACGATCTCCTCCATGCCGAAACGGTGGCGCATCATGAACCGGGTGAAGTCGTGACGCAGGGTCCGCAGGTCACCGATGCGCAGCACCGCGTCGTCGTGGGTGAGATCGGTCAGGGGCATGTGGTGAGGCTCCACAGGGCTCACCATACGTGGCGACGTTGCCGGGTACCTGTGCGTCGGCTGAAAACTGCAGCGTCCCGCACCGTCGCCTCGGGCCGTCGGCCCTGCGGTTCACCAGAGGCAGGCAGCTGACCCGCCGGTGCAGCATGATGAGCCCAGAGACCAGCACCCCTCTGGAGACCTTCATGCCGTCACGCCACCTGCTCGCCCTCGCCCTGGTGGTCGCGGCATCCGCGCTCCTGCTGTATCCGATCCTGCGGGGCTACGCGGTCGAGGACGGCACCGACGCGGCCCAGCTCTATGCCCGCTCCGCGTGGCTGTGGTCCCACGTGCTCGCCATGGGGGGTTTCGCCTTGGTGGCGTGGGGATTGTCGGCCGTGGACGTCTGGGCGCACCGGCTCGCGGTGGTCGGGGTCGCCCTGCTGCTGCCCTACTACGGGGCCGAGGCCTTCGGGCTGCATGCCATGGGGCGACGCGTGCTCGAGACCGGGACGCCGGAGGTTCTGCAGGAGCAGGTCGGGGCGGCGGACCTCTTTCGCTTCGAGCCCGTCGCCGTCACGACGTTCGGGCTCGGGTGGCTGGCGCTGGCCGTCGTCGGCGTGCGCCTGCTGTTGATGCTGCGTCCCGCCGGCAGGTGGGAACGCACGGGCCTGGTGCTGACGGCGGCAGCGCTCCTGACCTACCTGCCGCAGTTCTTCCTGCCGCCGGCGGGCCGGATCGCCCACGCCGTGGTGGCTGCCGTGGGCCTGGGCCTGCTCGCGATCATGCTGGCCCGAGGATCCGACCGGACGGCGTCAGCCACGTCGTCGGCGGATCCGCCGCCCCACGGAGAGGCCAGCTGACCTCGCACGACGACTCAGCCGGTGCCGCGGGCCTTGCTCGGTTGCACCCGTTTGGGCTCGCCCGGCATCTTCGGGGTGCCGACCGCGAGAACGCTGTGCAAACAACCGGAATTGCAGGCGTTTCAGCCCTTCGGAAAGAGCGTTGTGCGGTAAGTAATCGGGTGAGATTCAATCAATGAAGGAGCCTGCAATGCCAGTCATCGACACCATCCCGACCGCCACCTGCCCCAGCTGGTGCACCGACCACGACTACGCTGATCACCCCGATGACGAGAAGCACCTTGCCCACTTCGGCTTCGGGCAGGGTGCCGATGAGTGCGATATCCAGTTCGCAGAGTGGGTGACCGACTCAGAACGTGAGCTTGCCGCACACGTGAGCCTTGAAGGGACCGTCACACCCAGGTTTCTACGGCAGCTCGCGGCAGCGCTCACAGAGGCCGCTGACACCGCTGAAACCGTCACCGGGGGTACAGCATGAGCACCACCTGCCCCGACTGGTGCGACGCCCCACGGATTCACGCGGGCGATACCTACGACCAACACGTCCACGACGTGATCGAGACAGACACCGTGCTGACCTATGTTGTCCAACACGTCGACAATGGACAGTGGCTAGTCCCGGTGGAGGTCGAACCCCGAATCGACCTCTGCATATGGGGCAACGAATCGGCGATCGGAATGACCGGAACCGAAGCGCGAGAAATCGCCCGTTCGCTCATGGCTGCTGCTACCAAGCTCGACGAGATCACGGGCGGTGCAGCATGAGTGCCGACGGGCGCACGCCCCTGATCTGTGTGCGCGTACCGGATCCCGTGCGCACCATGGCGATTGAGCAGGCCGCGCGTCAGGGCACTACCGTCAGTCACGTGGTGAGGATGCTCTTGGCCCAGTGGGTCAAGGACGAGCCGGGAACGCCTACAGGGGAGAACGCTCCAAGTGCAAGTTCAGACACTTCGACTCATCCAGGCAACCCCCGCACGGCGAGCACGTCTGTTTCATCTGGAACAGACGAGAGGGTCGCGGTGGCCACGGCCTCGACGTCTCGCCTTCCGGCGATGTCGGACTGGTTCGACGCCGTCGACAGAGCTGCGGGCATCGCCGGGGGTTCGTGATGCTCAGGTGTCGCACATGCGACACCTGAGCCACCCCGGAACAGGCGAACGGGACAGTTCGGACCAACGGCCAACGACCTAGTGATGACAATTCCAGCTCACTCGGCGCGAAGGACATCGCCCCCGAGGGCCAATCAGAACCGGGCATCTTCAAAGGGATCAAATGAGCCCTTTGAAACGGAATCCACGTGTGAGCGGTCGGCTCCATCAATCGTCGCCGCGCTGGCCTGACGCACAAGGAGATCGGCGCCACGGCGGGGGTCACTGAGCGGCAGGTCCGGCGGGACCTCTCAACCGGAAAAATGTCCGGTTCAGGCGAGCCGGTCGTGGTCACCAACTCTCGCGGCCAGCAGTGCCCCGCCACCTACCTGCGCACCGAGCCCGACGTGATCGACGCCGAGGTCATCGAGGACGACGTTCCCGACTTCGACGCCGAGACGGTCGCCGCGATGCCGACCGGAACAGTTGTTCCGACGACAGAGTCTCAGGCCCGCGAGTTGCGCAACCTCGACGCCGAGACCGTCGCCGCAGTGTCGGAAATTTCCGACAGGGGAAAGCCACCCCAGTCCGCTTGTCGGGCTGGTGTGGGCTCGCCCAAGCGCCCTGGACTGGAGAAGTCCGGACCACGGAGAAATCCAGGTCAAACAGCCCTCTCGAAGACCATCATGACTCCGGACGTCGACCCGAGGCCGAGCCGCCCCTTAATGTCGTCGCTCATCATGTGCTTGAACATCCATCCCTGACTCGCATGCTGGTTTAGCAGGCCCTCCAGGACGCTACTCGACTGCTTGCCGCGGAAGAACGAATCACGGACCTCGACAACCTTGTACTCATAGTTCGCCGTCCGGTTAGGGTCGGCACCCGGCGCTGCGGGAGAGGCGTGTTTGGTCCACTGCGAGCCGTCCCACCATCGATGGTTTCCCTGCCCGTCTGGGTACCAGCCGGGGGTTGCAGATTTCTTGGTCTCGTCGCTCATGTGCGCTTGCCTTCCCGAAGTGTTGATGGGATCGAGTGACGGTATGCCAGCAGGCCGCGCCTTCGGGGCCGAACGGAGGAAGACGGTTCCGTCGGGCCTGTCCGACGTTGGTTGGCCTGAGAGTGTCCGCAATTGCGGACCGATCCGCCACGGTCTCAGCTGCGGCAACGGTGTTGTAGGCCCAGTGAGCGACTGAGGTTGTGCGCCGGAGCGGTACTACGATCAGCTCGTGGCTCGCAAACCGGAGAACTTTGAATGGCTCGGCTACACCGATGAACAGGTGGAGTTGCTGAACTTCATTGATTACCTGGGTAACAACGGTTGGGCACGGAACAGTCAGACCGACGAGATCATGCCCGGGCTACTCGGTGAGTGCGTGGAGAGCGGGCTCACCGTAGACCGCATCAAAGCGGCGATGAGCAGCATCGGCTACGGCAGGAACGCGCTGCACGAGTTGGACCGCTGGGAGTCGAAACGGACGACCGGCAAGTTCGGCCGCTGACGGGTCAGGACGACCGGCGGCCTCATCGGATTCGGGGATAGCGGTGGAACAGTTCGTCCAGGGTGGTGTAGCCGTGTTCGGCGAGGGTGGCGTGGCGTTGGGTGCGGACTTGTCGGGCGTGGTCGGCGTGCTCGGTCCAGTCGTCGACGTCGGGGGCGAACACGGACTTGGGGTGCTGGGCGTCGATGAGCGCGACGACCTCGGCGATGGTCGTCTCGTGCCGTTGGGTCTTACGCCGTGCCATCGGTGACTCCTGTTCTGACCGCCCTCAGGCGATCGCCACGGTGCCGCTGAGCGGCCGCCTTGGACTGTTGAGGGCTGCGGCGGGTGCCGTGCTGCTCCCCATCCACGGGAAGCGCCAGAGAGCGAGCCAGAGCGTCCAGGACACGCCTGTGAGCGCGTGCCTGCTCCAGCAGCGGGTTGGGGACGGGCTGACCCGTGGAGCCGGTGACCATGAGCTGCGCGGTGGCGAGTTCGTCGCTGATCCGGTTCAGCTCGTCCAGGGTTCGGCACGCTTGTGCGAGCAGTGCCTGTTCGGCGGGGTCGAGGTCGTAGGCGGCCAAGACATCGGCGTGTAGGCGGTCGCCTTCGGTGTCAGCGGTCATGGTCTCTCCAGGGCAAAAATCGGAGTTCGTAGAGCATCGGTGCGTGGACGGCTGCCCCGGCTCTCGGCCGGGCGAGGGGGCGCCCCGTGATCGGAACGCCCCCTCCCTGTGTTGACGTTGGCTCGGGTCGGCGGCTGGGACGCGAAGGTCGTGGCCTGCCGAGCCAGTTCATCTTGATCAGCCGGCGACGAGGTCGACCACTGCGAGCGCCTGCGGACGGAAAGCCTGGAATCCGTAGCGACCTTCAGTCCGCAACTTCATCTGGTTCTTGTCGAACAGATCGCCTGCCTGCGTCGCTGCCAGCGTCGAGGCTGCCTCACGGATCCGCAGTCGGACGGTCGACCAGTCGCCAGCGATGGCCTGGCCGACCGGCACAGCCACGGACGGAACGCCCGTGACACCCTTGCCGAAGATGCGTTCGTAGGCGTCTGTGTCGAGCAGGAACCCGCCAGTGCTGCCGTCTTCGCGAAGCAGGTCGAGCGCCTCGATGTCGCTCGGATGCATCGCCACGGCGGTGACCCGCTCGCCCTTGAGCTCTTGGGCGGTGCGGGCCTTGCGGAGGGTGGTGATGGCGTCGGTGGCGTAGGGCACCTGGGAGATGCCGGAGGTGTTCAGGAGGCCAGTGAAGTTCTCCCCGGTCCCGTCACCGTTGACGATCTGGTCCTCCAGGGCCTCGAAGATGCCCGCCTCCATCTGCGACTCCAGGACCTGGACCATGCTGGTGTGGTCGGTGGCGTAGCGGATCGGGAACGGCTCGGACAGGTGGGCGATGACGCGGGCCCGGTCTTCGATCTCCTCGAAGGTGAACACGCTGGTGGGCTTGGTTGCGTTGTCGGCCACCACGTCGGCGTTGTTCGTCCTGGTCGTCTGACGCAGGTAGGCGAACGTGTGCTCATCGAGTCCCTCACGGGGGACGAGGTCGAGCAGCCGTGCCGGGACCGCTGGCAGCGCCGAGACCTCAACCGCTGAGGGTGTGCTGATCTCGCCGGTCAGCAGCGCCTTCACGCCCATGCCCTGGGCCTTCTGAGCCAGCTGCAAGGTGACGTGCTTGGCCCACGCGCTACGGCCAGTGAACGCGAGCCCTCCCGCCTTCACCTCGCCCGCCGGTGGGTCGGTCGGGGGTTCGCTGGCCACTCCTCCGGTCAGCTTGGCGACCAGGTTAGCGGACTTCTCGGCCGCTTCGATCTTCTTGTCGACGTCCTCGACCTCCCGGAAGAGGGAATCGCACTTGGCCTGCTCGCTGTCGTTCAGGTCTCGACCCTCGGCTCGTACTGCGTCGACGACTCCCTTGGCCTGCCCCAGCAATGCGGTGCGCTTCTCTTTCAGCTTCATGATGACTACTCCGTTTCAGTGGTGAGCCGGGACGGGTGGCATGTGCCGCAGTTCCGATAGGCCGCGATGTTCGTGGCCGTGGCCGCGTCGAGAGTTGCCTGGTACTTGCTCATGAGGCGCCTCTCGTCGCGTGATAGCTCGCCGCAGGGGTTCGCCTTCCAGGTCCGACCGATCAGGTCGGAGAGTCCCAGTCGTGCGTGCTTCTCCTCCGCGCTCTCGCGGGGATCCCCGTGGGCCAGTTGGCAGTAAGCGGCCTGTACGGCCTCATCGGTAGTAGCGGTCATGCTTGGTGTCCAGTGCTCGGGATGGACGCTGCGTGAGTCACGTGGGAGAAACTCGACCACGATGCAGCGGTTACAAGAGGCGGATTTCCAGCCTGAGCGCCGAACGGATAACCAGCTCGACAAGTCAATTCTATCATTTCGCGCCCCCTTCGGCCTGTACCTCACGGAACGCGGAGAGCATGCCATCGAGCGTGTCGCGCGCTGATGCCTCCGCCAGCTCATCGCCGAAGCGGATCATCGTGCCGCCGACCTCGATTGCAGCTAGGAACATGTCAGGCAGGTCGCCGACCCTGAGTGTTTTCAAGAGTTCAGACATCGCGGGACGGTCGTCGACCGCTGCGATCATCAAAGCGGCGAC
This sequence comes from Aeromicrobium sp. CTD01-1L150, assembly GCF_041951745.1. Lineage (GTDB taxonomy): Bacteria > Actinomycetota > Actinomycetes > Propionibacteriales > Nocardioidaceae > Aeromicrobium. The sequence continues at coordinate 2,009,897 of NZ_CP169555.1, read as the reverse complement.
GTCGGCATGGGTGGAGATGGTCGGGGTGCTCATGGTGTCTTCTTCTTTCGCTTGAGGGGTGTCTGTTCGCGATGGATGCCGGCCCAGACGCCGCTGGGTTCGGGGTGGGCGGTCACGTAGGTCTGACAGGCAGCGAAGGCCGGACAGGCGGTCAGGCAGGCGTGAGAGGCCGCCTCCTGCTCATCTGGGTCCTCGCTGAGCCATAGGTGTCCGCGTTCGCGGTGCACGCATGGCGCCTGTTCGCCGTTGTCTTGATGTCGGGATATCTCGGCCAAGAGGCGTCCCAGGGCTTCCATGCGTTCTATGGGTTCACGCATCGCGGGCTCCCATCTGGGAGCTGGAGGGGCCTTCGGCACTGTCCCCTTGAGAGAGATAGAGAGGGATTGCCGTTTTTCCCTGGAACGACGTAGGCAACTGCACGCTCAGTGAGCACTCAGCACTCACTGAGCGTGCAGAACGGCCCTGTAGTGCACGCTGAGCGTGCAGAACGGGGCTCATCAGACGTCCCCATGGATAGGGCACGGGGCCAAGACGTTGCCGCTCGGCCCACCAATCGCATGCACCGGGACGACAAGACACCGCTGGTTCGACAAGGGCGACAGGAAGCCGTAGTCCACGGCGGCGGCCACGGCACGATGCACGTTGCGACCGGCGACGATTTCACCGGAGTCCTCATCGACCTTCGCGAGTACCCAGGCGATCTCACCCCGCTTGAACGCTGCATGTCCGTTGGCCTTGTGCTTGCCGTAGGCCAGTGCGACCACCCGCAGCCAGTCGGGGAGCCTCGTGTTGCCGGAACGCTCAGCCCAGTCGGCTTGGTAATGGCGTGCCCACTGCTTCTGGCGCATCATCGGCTCACCAGCTCGAGGCTCACGTCGTAGCCATCACGCTCGGCCATCGCCACTACATCGGCGCCGACCTTGCGGCTGGTCATCCAGGCACGCTGACGGTTCGACCACATGGGCTTACCCCCGCAGGTCACGATCAGCTCACGGGAGCCGTAACCGGCCACCCAGGTCGTATCCCTGCCCTTGAGGGAGGTCACTCGGATCTGCCGACTCACGCGCCCTCACCCCCGCCGCTACGGCCCTGGTAGTCACCCGGCATGGGTTTGGCGGCGTCGAGCTGTGCCTGACGGCGTGCTGTGAACGGCGCGACGTTGGTCTGCAACGACCTCGCATACGTCTTGTGCGCCTCGACCTCTGCCGTGTAATCGGCGTCGTCGATCCGCTTGTGTGCCAGTCGTCCGGCCTCGATCTCGCGCCGTAGGTTCTCGTCGAGGTTGTCGTAGTACTCGGCATGCAGCTCGGCGGCGACCACGCACGCGGCGATCTTGTCGACGTGATCATCCGGCAGACACAACCATTCGGTGCTGCCATACATCGGGCGTTCGGGAGTCCCGCGATCGATGTACTCGCGCGCCCAGTACCTGCGGCGAGTAGAGAGACGCGCGGGCTCTCTCAGCGGTACCCTTGGAGTGTCGTCATTGCCGGATGACTGTAGGGGAGCCGCCTTCGCCGGGCGGCTTTCCTCGTTCACGCGGAGTCTCGCGTTCGGCGGCGAGCCTGGGCGGACTTGAGCGCCAGGCGCTTGTAGTGGGCCTGGCGAAGACTCGCGGCTCGTAGCGGATCTCCACCGGCCTCAGCCATGAACTTGGCATCGAGTGCAGCGCGAGCAGGCGCGGTGCGTGCCGTGCGGTTCGGTGTGTTGGCCCACGATGTGTGGGCCGCGAGCGAGGCGACGAGGCGCCTGTCCTTTGAGTCGGACACAGTAATCCCCTTAGAGGATTACTGGGACCCGATCCCCAGTGGCGGCCGACTCAGCCGGGCTAGCAGATGGGCACAGCGTACTCGAAACGCTGTGCTTAAACTCGGATCGTCACTGGGCGTGTCGGCCGCGCTTCCTTGAGCTCACTCTGTGCAGCGCTCGTCAGTGTCAGTGCGCCGTGCTTGCGGCATGACAGCAACGCACTTTCGTGAAGTTCGCCGATGGGTACGTCCAGAAGTGGGACGAGGCGACGGGCGCCATCCTGTAGACGCCTTGAACTCAACAACCTCCCGCTACCCCGGTCGGGAGTAAGCAGATGGACTGAGCCATCTGCGTACCGGCGGACTGACGCCAACTCGCGGCTACCGCACTGCGAACAGACAACGGTGCCGATCACGTGCCCGAAGTCGGAGTTCCGGAGCTGTCCGGAGGTGCGCCGCTTCATACCCGGTCACCGCGCTTCATTCGCTGAGCCGCTGCCTTGGCTCTGGCGTCGGCCGCGCTGGCCCCGTATCGCTCGAGCATGACGTCGGAGGACCATCCCGCGAGGCGCTTGAGGTCGCGCTCCTGCCCGCCGTTCATCAGGTAGTCGTGGGCGAAGGTGTGCCGGAAGCGGTGGGGGTGCAGGTTCTCGATACCGGCCGCAGCGCCAATCACCTTCATGCGCTCCCTAGCACCGTCCGGGCTCATCGCGCCGCGCTGGGTCAGGAACAGGGCGTCGAGGTGTGCCCATCGGTGGCGGGCTCTCAGGCGCTTGTAGCGGTCCAGGGCGGCGGTGGTGCGGGCGCCGAAGTAGATGGGGCGGACCTTGTTGCCCTTGCCCCGGACGATCGCCATGGCCTGATCGAGGTCGACGTCCTCCACGGACAGCCCGCACAACTCAGAGACGCGGATCCCGCAGTCGAGCAGGAGTCTGACGACGGCCTCGTCCCGACGTTGGTCGAAGGTCTTTCCCGTGACGGCCTTGATAAGGGCGGTCAGCTCGTCGTCGGTCAGGATCGGGACCGGCTTGGCCTTGGGCATCGGGGGAGTGAGGGTCTTCATTGGGTGTTCGGCGATCTCTCCCTCGTCCAGGAGCCATCCACAGAAGCGGAACAGGCCGCGATAGCGCATCCGCACGGTGCCGGCCTCACGGATGTCTGCCAGCTGTGCCAACCACTCTCGGATGGCTGGGCGGCTCAACTCCTCGAGTACGGGTTCGCGGTCATTTTCGACCAGCCACGCTGTGAACTGCTTGATGGCTTGGTTGTAGAGCACCACTGTGCGGTCGCTGACTCCCTCGGCCCGCAGGTGGCGTTGAAAGCTCGCGGAAAGGTCCTGCAGGTGATCGGCCATGCTGCTAGGTTATCTGGTGAGTGAGCGTTATGCTCACACAACACACCACAACTGAACTCCATTATTTGCTGCTATTGCGCGTGTCCTTGCTGGGCTGGACCCGCTTCGGCTCGCCCGGCATCTTCGGGTACTCCGGGGGATAGGGCATGTCGGTGAGCCCGGACTCGATGTCACGGCGGTACCAGTTGAGCAGCGGCGTGAGGTCGTGGTGCACGTCGTCGATCTCGGCGTGGGCATCGCCCCGGCTGCGCAGCAGGTCCGGCACGGTGTGCAGCGTGTAGGTCATGGGATCGGTGACCGTGGCCAGCTCCTCCCACGTGAGAGGCATCGAGACCGGGGCGCCGGCCTGGGGGCGCAGGCTATAGGCGCCGGCGATCGTGCGGTCACGCGCGTTCTGGTTGAAGTCCACGAAGATGTTGTCGCCGCGCTCCTCCTTCCACCAGGCGGTCGTGACGCCCTGCGTGCGCCGCTCCAGCTCGCGGCCGAGCGCGACGGCCGCGTGCCGTACGTCGGTGAACGTCCACCGAGGCTCGATCCGCACGTACACGTGCACTCCGTGCTTGCCGCTCGTCTTGGCGAACCCGCGGATGCCGACCTCCTCGAGCAGTGTCCTGACCGCGGAGGCAGCCTGCACAGCGTCGACGAACGACGTGCTGCCGTGGGGGTCCAGGTCGATGCGCAGCTCGTCGGGACGGTCGACGTCGGCACGACGCACCGGCCACGGGTGGAAGGTGATGGTGCCCATCTGTGCCGCCCAGGCGGCCACTGCCACGTGGTCGGGGCAGAGCTCATCGGCGGTGCGGCCGGACGGGAAGTGCACCCGCACCGATCGCGCCCAGTCGGGCATGCCGCGCATCAGCCGCTTCTGGTAGAACGCGTCGCCCTGGGGTCCGCGACCGTGCGTGGCGTCGCGTGCGGTGAGCTTCATCCCGGGATGGACGCCCTTGGGCCAGCGTTCCAACGATGTCGGTCGGTCGCGGAGCGCGCGCACGATCCCGTCGCCCACCGCGACGTAGTACTGCACGACGTCGAGCTTGGTGATCTCCGGGCCGTGCTCGGACGCCGGGTAGATGACCCGGTCCGGGCTGGAGACCCGCACGGGCCGCCCGCCTGCATCGACCTCCACCGCGCGTGCACCCGACGCCTTTGCCATGTCCACACTCTAGGGCGAGGCCTGCGTGTGGGGGAGTGTCATCATGCAGCCTCCCCTCAGTGAGGGGAGCCTTTGTTGAAGGGAAGGAATCAATAACGGCACACTGGCGTTGTGAAAAACATGGAGGGCGTGCAGGAGGTGACGGCGATGACTGATGACGCACCCACGCGGGAGCGTGTCGCCACGTCGATCCTCGAGCACGGGCCCTCCACGGCAGCAACCTTGGCCGAGCGCCTCGGGCTCACGCCGGCGGCAGTCCGTCGGCACCTCGACCAGCTGCTCAGCGACGGTGTCGTCGAGCAGCGTGAGCCACGCGTCCCCGCACGCCGGGGCCGGGGCCGCCCGGCCAAGGTCTTCGTCATCACCGAGGCGGGGCGTGACACGTTCGCCCATGCCTACGACGACCTCGCCGCGGATGCCTTGCGCTTCCTGCGCGAGTCCGGCGGGGATGAGGCGGTCTACGCCTTCGCACGTCACCGGTTGCGTGAGTTCGCCGATCGGTACCGCTCCCTCGTGGAGCAGGCCGACCCGGCGGACCGGCCCCAGGTGCTTGCCGAGGCCCTGAGCGCCGACGGCTACGCCGCCTCGGTCGGCTCGAGCCCGGCCGGCACCCAGGTCTGCCAGCACCATTGTCCGGTGGCGCACGTCGCGGGGGAGTTTCCCCAGCTGTGCGAGGCCGAGACGGAGATGTTCGCCGAGCTGCTCGACACGCACGTGCAGCGACTCGCCACGATCGCCCACGGCGACGGCGTGTGCACCACGCACCTGCCGGATGCACGATCCACCCAGTCCACCCCCATCCATCACACAGAACGTCACACAGAGAGGGTGTCGCCATGACCACCAACTCGATCGAGGACCTCAACCCAGGTCTCAAGGACGTCGGCCGCTACGAGTTCGGCTGGTCCGACTCCGATGCCGCCGGCGAGGCCGCCACGCGAGGTCTGAACGAGGCCATCGTCCGCGACATCTCGGGCAAGAAGGACGAGCCGCAGTGGATGCTCGACCAGCGCCTGAAGGGCCTGCGCCTGTTCGAGCGCAAGCCCATGCCCACCTGGGGCGCGGGTCTTGACGACATCGACTTCGACAACATCAAGTACTTCGTGCGCTCCTCGGAGAAGCAGGCCCAGTCGTGGGAGGACCTGCCCGAGGACATCAAGAACACCTACGACAAGCTCGGCATCCCCGAGGCGGAGAAGCAGCGTCTCGTGGCCGGAGTCGCCGCGCAGTACGAGTCCGAGGTCGTCTACCACTCCATCCGCGAGGACCTGGAGGAGCAGGGCGTCCTGTTCCTGGACACCGACACCGCGCTCAAGGAGCACCCGGAGATCTTCGAGGAGTACTTCGGCACTGTCATCCCGGTCGGTGACAACAAGTTCTCCGCCCTCAACTCGGCGGTGTGGTCCGGCGGTTCGTTCATCTACGTGCCCAAGGGCGTGCACGTCGACATCCCGCTGCAGGCCTACTTCCGGATCAACACCGAGAACATGGGCCAGTTCGAGCGGACGCTGATCATCGCCGACGAGGACTCCTACGTCCACTACGTCGAGGGCTGCACGGCGCCGATCTACTCCAGCGACTCGCTGCACTCCGCCGTCGTGGAGATCATCGTCAAGAAGAACGCCCGCGTCCGGTACACGACCATCCAGAACTGGTCCAACAACGTGTACAACCTGGTCACCAAGCGCGCCACCTGCGAGGAGGGCGCCACGATGGAGTGGGTCGACGGCAACATCGGCTCCAAGGTCACCATGAAGTACCCGGCCGTCTACCTCATGGGTGAGCACGCCCGTGGCGAGACCCTGTCCATCGCCTTCGCCGGCGAGGGCCAGCACCAGGACGCCGGTGCCAAGATGGTGCACGCCGCCCCCAACACCTCCAGCTCCATCCTGAGCAAGTCGGTGGCCCGCGGCGGCGGACGCACGTCCTACCGCGGTCTGCTGCAGGTGCTCGACGGTGCGGAGGGCTCGGCCAGCACGGTCAAGTGCGACGCACTGCTCGTGGACCAGATCAGCCGTTCGGACACCTACCCGTACGTCGACGTCCGCGAGGACGACGTCACGCTCGGCCACGAGGCCACCGTCTCCAAGGTCAGCGAGGACCAGCTCTTCTACTTCATGCAGCGCGGTATGGAGGAGGACGAGGCCATGGCGATGATCGTGCGTGGTTTCGTCGAGCCCATCGCGCGCGAGCTCCCGATGGAGTACGCGCTGGAGCTGAACCGCCTCATCGAGCTGCAGATGGAGGGTGCTGTCGGATGACCACGACGACCGATCTCGGTACCCGCGAGGCAGTCCAGGACCCCGGCGAGAACGTCTCGGCAGCGCTGGAGCACGTGGAGTCCCACCTGCACCCCGTGCCGTCCTACGACGTCGACACGCACCCGTTGCCGGTCGGGCTCGAGGAGATCTGGCGGTTCACGCCGCTCAAGCGGCTGCGCGGCCTGCTCGACGGTGCTCCCTCGGACGCCGGCCTGCAGTGGAGGCAGGAGCTGCCCGAGGGTGTCTCCCTGAGCACGATCAGCACCGAGCAGGCCCAGGGCCTCGACGTCTCGGCTCCGTTCGACCGGCTCGGTGCCCTTGCGGCAGCCAACTCCGGTGGTGCCGTCCTGCTGGACATCCCGGCCAACCTCGAGCTCGACGAGCCCGTGCGGATCACCTTGAGTGGTTCCTCGGTCACCGATGTCGTCTGGGGCCACGTCGTGATCCGCATCGGGGCGAACGCTCGCGCGAAGGTGGTCATCGACCATCTCGGCAGCGCCACCTACGACGCCTTCACACCGGTCATCGTCGGTGACGGCGCCCGGCTGGACCTGGTGACCGTCAACGACTGGGTCGACGACTCGGTCCACGCTGCCCAGTACAACCTGCGTGTCGGCCGTGACGCCACGGCCCGCCTGTTCGAGTTCAGTCTCGGCGGTGACCTCGTGCGCACCAGCGTCAACGTCGACTACGCCGGACCCGGCGGCAGCGCAGACCTCTTCGGTGTCTACTTCGCCGACGCCGGACAGCACATCGAGCACCGCCAGTTCGTCGACCACACGGCGCCGCGGACCCGCAGCAACGTGCTCTACAAGGGAGCGCTGCAGGGCCAGGACGCGCACACCGTGTGGATCGGCAACGTCCTGATCCGCAAGGTCGCCGAGGGCATCGAGACCTTCGAGCAGAACGACAACCTGGTGCTCACCGACGGGGCCAAGGCGGACTCGGTGCCGAACCTGGAGATCGAGACCGGCGACATCTCCGGTGCCGGTCACGCCAGCACCACCGGCCGTTTCGACGACCAGCACCTGTTCTACCTGCAGAGCCGCGGCATCCCCGAGGACGAGGCCCGGCGCCTGGTCGTGCACGGATTCTTCAACGACATCATCCGCCGGATCGGGGTACCGGAGCTGCAGGAGCGGCTCATCGAGGCCATCGAGGCCGAGCTCTCCGAGGCAGACCTTGCCTCGGTGGGAGGCAGTGCCCAGTGACGTCCCCGCAGTTCGCCGCACCGCTGGACGCGCTCACCGACGGTGAGGCCACGGCGGTGAATGTCGACGGTGTCGAGATCGCGCTCGTCAAGGACGGCGAGAACGTCTACGCGGTCCGCGACGAGTGCTCGCACGCGGCCATTCCCCTCTCCGAGGGAGAGGTGGAGGGTTGCGAGATCGAGTGCTGGCTGCACGGCTCGCGCTTCGACGCCCGTACCGGCGAGGCGCTCAACCTGCCGGCCACCGAGCCGGTCCCCACCTACCCCACGACCATCCAGGACGGCCGCGTCATGGTCGACGTGTCCGCACCCATAGGAGCTGAAACATGAGCACTCTGTCGATCAAGAACCTGCACGTCTCGGTGGAGACCGAGGACGGGCCCAAGCAGATCCTGCGTGGCGTCGACCTCACCGTGAACTCCGGGGAGGTCCACGCGATCATGGGCCCGAACGGCTCGGGCAAGTCCACGCTCGCCTACTCCATCGCCGGCCACCCCAAGTACGACATCACCGACGGCGAGGTCCTGCTGGACGGTGAGAACATCCTCGACCTCAGCGTCGACGAGCGTGCGCGGGCCGGCCTGTTCCTGGCCATGCAGTACCCCGTGGAGGTCCCCGGTGTGTCCGTGGCCAACTTCCTGCGCTCGGCCAAGACGGCCATCGACGGCGAGGCGCCCAAGCTGCGCACCTGGATCAAGGACGTCAACGACGTGATGGACCAGCTCAACATGGACAAGGAGTTCGCGCAGCGCAGCGTCAACGAGGGCTTCTCCGGCGGCGAGAAGAAGCGCCACGAGATCGCCCAGCTCGAGCTGCTCAACCCCCGCTTCGCGGTCCTGGACGAGACCGACTCCGGCCTGGACATCGATGCGCTGCGCGTCGTGGCCGACGGTGTCAACCGCTACAGCGGCCAGGGAGATCGTGGCGTCCTGCTGATCACGCACTACACGCGCATCCTGCAGTACATTAAGCCCGACTTCGTGCACGTCTTCGTGGCCGGCCGCCTGGCCGAGTCCGGCGGACGTGAGCTGGCCGACCAGCTCGAGGCCGAGGGCTACGACAAGTACGTGAAGGCGGCTGCGTCGGCGTGACCCTGTCACAGGACAGCGGCGTCACCGGCAGGAGCTCACCCCCGTCGGCGGGGCAGGGCCCCGGCGCAGGCAGCGGGCCGAGGCCGGGCGACAAGGCTGCCTACGACGTCGCCCAGGTGCGCGAGGACTTCCCGATCCTGGGCCGACGCCTGCCCGGGTCCAGGGCCGGTGAGGATTGGCCGCTGGTCTACCTCGACAGCGCCAACACCTCGCAGAAGCCGCGTCAGGTCGTCGAGGCCCTCGAGCGGCACTACCTGCAGCACAACGCCAACGTCGCCCGGGCCATGCACCAGCTCGGTGCCGAGGCGTCGGAGTCCTTCGAGGACGCCCGCACGCGAGTGGCGTCCTTCATCGGGGCTCTCGGCCGAGAGCGGGGACGCGAGGAGGTCGTGTTCACCAAGAACGCCTCCGAGGCGCTCAACCTCGTGGCCCGCGTCCTCGGTGACGCCGGAGCCTCCCACGAGCACGGCGTCTCAGCCGGTGACGAGATCGTCATCACCGAGATGGAGCACCACTCCAACATCGTGCCGTGGCAGCAGCTCGCGGAGCGGACCGGTGCCACGCTGCGCTGGTTCGGCATCACCGATGAGGGCCGGCTCGACCTCGACGCCCTGGAGTCGCTCGTCACCGAGCGCACCAAGATCGTCTCCCTGACCTGGGTCTCCAACATGCTCGGCACCGTCAACCCGGTCGAGACCGTCATCCGACGTGCACGGGAGGTTGGTGCACTGGTCCTCCTCGACGCCTCGCAGGCCGTGCCCCAGCTCCCGGTCGACGTCGCGACTCTGGGCGCCGACCTGGTGGCCTTCACCGGCCACAAGATGGTCGGTCCGACCGGGATCGGTGTGTTGTGGGGACGGTACGACCTGCTCGCGTCGCTGCCACCGTTCCTCGGTGGTGGGGAGATGATCGAGACCGTCACGATGGAACGCAGCACCTTCGCTGCGCCGCCGTCGCGGTTCGAGGCCGGCACGCCACCCATTGCCCAAGCGGTGGGCCTGGCCGCGGCCGTGGACTACCTGGACGCGCTCGGCATGGACCAGGTGGCCGCGCACGAGCAGGCGATCACCGCCTACGCGCTGGGGCGGCTGCAGGAGATCGACGGACTGCGCATCGTCGGCCCCACGGATGCGCACATGCGCGGGGGAGCGGTGAGCTTCTCGCTGGAGGGCGTCCACCCGCACGACGTCGCCCAGCTGTTGGACTCGCGCGGCATCGCCGTGCGGGCCGGGCACCACTGCGCCAAGCCCGCCCACCAGCGCTTCGGCGTGCAGTCGACGACGCGAGCCTCGTTCTACCTCTACACGACCGAGGCGGAGATCGACGCCCTTGTGGACGCGATCGTGCACACCCAGCAGTACTTCGGGAGCCGCTGATGGATGTCGACAGCCTGTATCAAGAGATCATCCTGGACCACTACAAGCACCCCCACGGTGCGGGCCTGCGAGACCCCTTCGAGGCCGAGTCGCACCACGTCAACCCGACGTGCGGCGACGAGATCACCTTGCGGGTCCATCTCGACGGGTCGAGGGTCCGTGACGTGTCCTACGACGCGGTGGGCTGCTCCATCAGCCAGGCGTCGGCCTCGGTGATGTTCGACCTCGTGGAGGGCAAGGACGTCGAGGAGGCGTTCACCGCGCTGGAGTCGTTCACCGAGCTCATGCAGGGACGCGGCCAGGTGGAACCCGATGAGGACGTGCTGGAGGACGGCATCGCCTTTGCAGGCGTCGCGCAGTTCCCGGCGCGGGTGAAGTGTGCCCTGCTGGCCTGGATGGCATTCAAGGACGCCACCTCCCAAGCCGTCGCAGCCCAGGGCGAGACATCGCAGAACCAGACGCAGGAGGCACCATGACCGAGAACGTGCAGACCGACCACTCCGACCTGCCCGACGTCGACGTCACGCCGGCGGGGGCCACGTCCGACGAGGACGTCTGGGAGGCCATGAAGGACGTCGTTGATCCCGAGCTGGGGATCAACGTCGTCGACCTCGGCCTCGTCTACGGCGTCGACGTCGACGAGCACAGCAACACGGTGCTCTCCATGACACTGACGTCAGCGGCCTGCCCGCTGACCGATGTCATCGAGGACCAGACCCGCCAGGCCCTCGACGGCCTGGTCAACGACTTCCGCATCGAGTGGGTCTGGATGCCGCCGTGGGGCCCGGACAAGATCACCGACGACGGCCGGGAGATGCTCCGCGCGCTGGGCTTCAACGTCGGCTGACGCCGGGTCCGCCACCGCCGGACGATGCCGGCGGTCGAAGGGGTCCGACGTCACACCTGAGGATTCGGCCGTTTCACCCTGCCCTGCCTATCATGGCCGGGTGCTGATCCAACGGGAGTAGACCGCCGGCATCCTCGCGATGCCCGTTCGTGCCTGCCTGTCTCCTGAACCACGAAAGCACCCCATGATCACCGTCAGCAACGTGACGCTGCGCTTCGGCGCGCGAGTCCTCATGTCCGACGTCTCCTTCCAGGTGACCAAGGGCGACAAGATCGGTCTCGTGGGCCGCAACGGCGCCGGCAAGACGACGCTCACCAAGATGCTCGCCGGTGCCGGTGGTGAGCCTTCCGAGGGCAGCATCGGCCGGACGGGGAGCATCGGCTACCTCCCACAGGATCCGAAGGTCGACGACGTGAGCGTCTCGGCTCGCGACCGGATCCTCTCTGCCCGCGGCCTGGATGATGCCATGCGTCGCATGCGCCAGGCCGAGGTCGAGATGACGAGCGAGGACCCGGAGACCGCCGAGCGGGCCATGAAGCGCTACACCCAGGCGGACGCCGAGTTCGCTGCCGGGGGCGGGTACTCCGCCGAGGCGGAGGCTGCGACGATCTCCGCCAATCTCGGGCTGCCCGACCGGGTGCTCGCACAGCCGTTGTCGACGCTCTCCGGTGGGCAGCGCCGGCGCATCGAGCTGGCCAGGATCCTGTTCTCCGACGCCGACACGTTGCTGCTGGATGAGCCGACCAACCACCTGGATGCGGACTCCGTACGGTGGTTGCGCGGGTTCCTGCAGGACTTCGCCGGCGGGGTCGTGGTCATCAGTCACGACGTCGATCTCATCGAGGAGACCGTCAACAAGGTCCTGTACCTGGATGGCAACCGCGGAACGATCGACGTCTACAACATGGGCTGGAAGCTCTACCTGCGTCAGCGTGAGGCCGATGAGGTGCGCCGCAAGAAGGAGCGCGAGACCACCACCAAGACGGCGGAGCGGCTGATCGCCCAGGGCAACAAGATGCGCGCCAAGGCCACCAAGGCGGTGGCTGCGCAGCAGATGCTGCGTCGGGCCGAGCAGATGCTGGCCGGGCTGGAGGACGAGCGGCAGTCGGACCGCGTCGCGCGCATCGACTTCCCGGCGCCGGCCCCGTGCGGGAAGACTCCGCTCATGGCCGACGGCTTGTCCAAGTCCTACGGGTCGCTGGAGATCTTCACCGACGTGGGACTCGCGATCGATCGCGGCAGCCGGGTCGTGGTGCTGGGGCTCAACGGTGCCGGCAAGACGACGCTGCTGCGGATGCTCGCCGGCGACCTGACACCGGACACCGGTGAGCTGCAGCCGGGCCACGGCCTGAAGATCGGGTACTTCGCGCAGGAGCACGACACGCTGGACCTGGACAAGACGGTCTTCGAGAACATGCGTGATGGTGCCCCGGACCTGACCGAGACCCAGGCGCGCAGCGTGCTCGGTGCCTTCCTGTTCAGTGGTGACGACGCCCAGAAGTCGGCCAAGGTCCTGTCGGGCGGGGAGAAGACCCGGTTGGCCCTGGCCAGCCTCATCGTCTCCAGCGCCAACGTCCTGCTGCTGGACGAGCCGACCAACAACCTGGACCCGGCATCCCGCGAGGAGGTCCTCGCTGCCATCCGTTCCTACGAAGGGGCGATCGTGCTGGTGACGCACGACGAGGGGGCCGTGGCGGCGTTGGAACCTGACCGTGTGCTGCTGCTGCCCGACGGAGACGAGGACCTCTGGAACGACGAGTACGCGGAGCTGATCAGCCTGGCTTGAGGCGGGTCAGCGCAGGTGTTCGACCTGCTCCGCCAAGACGTGGGCCAGATCGCGTGCCCGGGCACGGTCGCTCGACCAGTCGTCATCGCGATCGCCCAGATAGCCGGCGCGGGCTCGAAGGAGCAGCTCGCGGTGCTCGTCGGCGAGCGAGGCCGCGACGTGCTGTGCCGCGTCGTCCTTGGACACGATGCCCCCGGTCGTCAGGGTGATGAGGGTTCGCGCCAGGGTGAGCAGGACGTTCCGCTCGTCGCCGGGAAGGTCGAGCAGGAGCTGGTCGACGTTGTCCGCCACGGCGTTGCGGAGCTGGTCCGGTGGGACGTCTGCGATCACGTCACCCAGCGGCAGTCCGTGCAGGACCCGGTGCGCCGACTGGGCCGTCGCGACGATGGTGACCACGTCGGGATCCCGCGCCGGGCCGGGGATCACACCGGAGGTGGCCTCCCGTCGTAGCCATTCGCCGTACTGGAAGTCACGTCGAGGAACGGGCTGCCAGGGCAGCTGCGTGCCGACAGCGACGCTGGTCACCTCGATCGGACGCCGTCGCGTGGCGTCGGGGAACTGATCGACGTGCCCTGACCAGCCGGAGATCTCCAGGAGCAGGGACAGCAGGGAGGCGCGTTCCGCTCCGGTGAGCGAGCTTCGGGTGACCAGCAAGGTGTCGATGTCGCTGCTCGGTCGCAGTCCCGAGCCCACTGCCGAGCCGTACAGGTAGAAGCCGAGGACACCTCCCGGGTCGTGCGTGAGGAGATGGTCCACCAACGGTTCCAGCGTCACGTCCATCCGGCGACGGTAGCAATGCAGATCACGGGAGAGTCCTCTACCGCTGGTCGCGGCGGAGCGGGTGGTCCTCGGGCACCTGGACGAGGACGATGCGGATCCCGTCGGGATCCTCGATCCAGCACTCGATGAGACCCCAGGGTTCACGCGTGGGTGCCTGGAGCACGGGCACTCCGGCGGCGGCCAGTCGAGTGTGCTCGGCCGCGACGTCACGGACCTGCAGCCACAGCGAGGCGATCTGGTCGCCGGTCTCGCTGGAGCGGCCCGAGACTTCGAGCAGGCCACCGCCCAGGAAGAACACCACGCCGGGGTGCTCCGGGTCGCCGAACTCTCGATGGACGGCGAGACCGAGCACGTCGCCGTAGAAGTGTCGGCTGCGTGCGGGGTCGCGCGGACGCAGCAGGATGCGGCTGCTCAGTACCTCCATCCGTCCGAGTGTGCCTCATGAGCACCCGCTGCGGCAGTGCCCAGGTGCGAGCTTCAAGGCCGACGCAACGGCCAGTACGCCGGCGCCGAAGCCGGTCAGGGTCGCGATTGGTCCGACGGCACCGGTCCGCGTGCCGTCGGCATTACGTGCGGATGGCTTGCTCCACGGTGGCTGCCACGCGATACAGCGTCGCGTCCTGTCCCGTGGCCGCCATGAGCTGCAGACCGACGGGAAGACCGTCCGACAGCCCGCACGGCAGTGAGAGCGCTGGGAGTCGGGCCATGTTGGCCTCGACCGTCCACCAGTCCGTCCGGGGACGCGCCAGGGGGTCGTCGATGCCCGGCCGTCCGAGGGGTGGTGCCACGAGGGGGACTGTCGGACTGATCATGACGTCGCAGCTGGCGAACTCCGTGCGAGCGTCTGCGGTGATCCGCTCACGCACGGCCAGGGCCTCGGCGTGCTCGTGGGACCCGTCCAACCGACGGGCGATCTCCAACCGGCTCGAGGCTTCGTCGCCGAGGCCTCCGGGCGCGTGCTGCTCCAGGACGGGTAGGGCCTCCACCGAGGTGATGGCCAGGTAGGTGTCGAGCAGCTCGCCGAAGCGCGGGACCTCCACATCGACGATCTCGGCCCCCAGCAGCCGCATCGCCTCGACAGCCTCCTCGAACCTCAGCAGGGCGCCCGGGGCGTTGCGATCTCCGCTCATCGGGACGACCCGTCCGATGCGCCACCCGGCCAAGGAGCGCGACCGCGCACCACGACGTGCCGCCGCGTGATGGCCGTTGGACCCGGCCATCACGTCGTGCAGCAGGGCGGCGGTGAGGACGTCGGGCGCCATCGGGCCGACCCTGTCCAACGACGGTGCAAAGTCGACCACGCCGTCGACAGGCACGCTGCCCGGCGATGGAGCCATCCCGACCACTCCGCAGAAGGCGGCGGGCTCGCGGATCGATCCGCCGGTGTCCGTCCCGATCGCCGCGATCCCGTGGGCGGCGACCGCCGCCCCGGACCCGCCGCTGGATCCGCCCGCCGTACGCGTCGGGTCGTGCGGATTGCGGGTGGGGCCGAAGACCGATGTCTCCGTCGACGCACCCATCGCGAGCTCGTCCAGGTTGGTGGTCCCGACCACGGTCGCGCCGGCTGCCCGGAGCCGCCGCACCACCTCGGCGTCGCCCCGTGCAGGTCCGAGCGTCCCGCGCGACGCCGAACCGCAGGCCCATGGGGCGCCCCGGACGGCCACGTTGTCCTTGACGGCCACGCAGCGGCCGCTCAGCGGCCCGGAGGAGACCTCCGCCATGGCTGACCGGTCGACATGGACGAAGGCGTTCAGCGTGGTGTCCTGCTCGAGGATCATCTCGAGCAGCTCGGCAACCGGCCGGTCCGTCACGGCGTCGCGAACCGCCCGAGCACACCCGCGTCGATCCCGGCGAGCTGACGGGCGAACATCCGCTGGTAGGCGAGCTCCTCACGAGTGCGGGGCGACGGGAGACCTGCCACGCGCTCGTCGTCCCAGGAGTCCTCCGGCACCAGGTCGTGCGCATGCGCAGCGGTGACGTCCGCGGTACCGCTGCCGTCGCCGAACTGTTCCTTGGGCCGCCACAGCACCTCCTCGGGCAACCAGCCGGTGAACGCCTCACGCAGCAGAGCCTTCTCCTGACCGTGCGAACCAGGAATCCGCCAGTCGATCGGGATGCGACCGGCCAGGTCCACGAGGTCACGGTCGAGGAAGGGCACCCGGGCCTCGAGACCGTGCGCCATCGTGACGCGGTCGCACCGTTGCAGGTTGAGATGGTGCAGACCGGAGATCGAGCGCAGGAGCTCCTGCTGCAGGTCGCCACGCTCGATGTCGCGGTGGTGCGCATACCCGGCGAACAGCTCGTCGGCGCCTTCGCCGGTGAGCACGACCTTGACGACCGATGCCGCAGTCTCGGCGAGCAGGTAGTTCGGGACGGCGCTACGCACCAGCGACGGCTCGTAGGACTCGATGGACGCCACGACGCCCGGCAGGACGGCCAGCACCTCCTCGGCGTCGTAGACGCGTTCGTGATGCTCCAGGCCGAGGTACTCGGCCACACGCCGGGCTGCGACGAGGTCCGAGCTGCCCTCGGTCCCGGCGGCGAAGGAGTGCACCGGCCCGGGCACGTCGTCGGTGAAGGACGCCATGATGGCAGCCACGAGGCTCGAGTCGAGGCCACCGGACAAGAACACCCCGACCGGCACGTCGGCCATCATGCGACGTCGCACGGCCGTGACGAGGGTGGTGCGGATGAGTTCGCGAGCCTCGTCGAGGCTTGCCACCTCCGTTCCACTGACATGAAGCTCCCGGAAGCGGACCAGTCCCTCCTCGGGAGTCCAGCGGTGTCCGGGCGGAAACTGTTCCACCAGGGGTCGGACGGCAGGATCGAACGCCACGAGCTCGGACGCGAAGACCGTCACCCCGTCGACGTGTGCCCAGTACAGGGGCTTGACCCCCAACGGGTCGCGTACCGCCACGACCCGACCGTCCTCGTGGGCGACGACGAATGCGTACATGCCGCGCAGGTCTGCCAACGCCTGGAGGTCACCGGTGACGGCTGCCGCGAGGGCGGCCTCGCTGTCGGAGTCGGTGCGAAAGTGCAGCCCACGGACGCGTCGGAGCTCACGGTGGTTGTAGATCTCGCCATTGACGACCGCCCAGTGCCCGCCCACCGGGCCGAGCGGTTGATCGCCCTCGTCGAGGTCGACGATCGCGAGCCGGACGTGTCCCAGCCACGTCGCCCCGACCACGCGCTCGCCCCGGCCGTCCGGGCCGCGGTGCCGGATCCGCTCCAGCATGGCGCGGCCCTGCTGGGCCAAGGACTCCGAGACGCCAGAGGGGGAATGGATCGCAACGACACCGCACATCGCCTCGACCCTACGTGGCGACGCCCTTGCGAGCCTCCCGACGGTCCCGCGCCTCGGACCACGCGAACCAGAGGAAGCCGATGACCGCGAGCAGTCCGAAGAACCACCACTGCAGGGCGTAGAAGAAGTGCGGCCCCTGCCCGAGGTCCGGAACGGGTTCGGGACGCAGGTCACCGGTGCCGCCGGTCTGTTCCTGCAGCTCCAGGTAGCCGCTGCGCAGGTCCTGCGGGACGGTCTCCGAGACAGTGGCGGCCGAGACGGCACGCACCTGGCCGTCGTACGGGGTGACTGCCCGCTCGCCCGCCTCGGAGTCCGGACGGAGCCATCCCACGACGTCCACCTCGCCCTGCGGCGGAGCCTGGATGTCCTCGGGACGCTCGTTGTTGTTGGCGGTCTGCATCCAGCCGCGATCGACGAGGATCGCCGTGCCGTCCGCCAGGAGGAGCGGCGTCACCACGTCGACCCCGGGTGCTCCGTCGCGGGTGCTGAACTTCACCGTCAGCTCGTGCTCCGGGTCGTAGGTCCCGGTGACCTGGACGGTGCTCCACTCCGCATCGTCAGCGACGTCCTCGCCGGGCGCGACGACGTCGTCGAGCGGAACCGGGTCGGCCAGGAGGTTCTCCCGGGCCACGGCGTTGTCCACCACGCGGGCGTCATGCTTGTCCATCTGCCACATGCCGGCCCGCAGACAGATCGCCGTGAGCAGCACGACGCACAGTGCGAAGCCGAGCCACCGGCGCGTCAGGAGGAAGCCGTACACGGCCCGAACCTAGTTCTTGGCGCCAACTCCGCGAGCGGCAGGGTGGTCCGGCCGACCGAGCGGCATGGGTGGTCCCTCGCCCGTAGGCTGGTGCAATGGAGCTCATCGACACTCACGGACGCGTCGCGACCGACCTGCGTGTGTCGCTGACCGACCGGTGCAACCTGCGCTGTCAGTACTGCATGCCGGCCGAGGGCCTGGAGTGGATGCCCACCGAGGAGGTCCTGTCCGATGCCGAGCTCGTGCGGCTGATCGGCATCGGGGTCCGACGGCTCGGGATCCGGGACGTCCGCTTCACCGGAGGAGAGCCGCTCCTGCGGCGAGGGCTGGCGAGCATCATCGCGGCCACCAAGGAGCTGCCCGGCGCACCGCAGACAGCCATCACGTCCAACGGCATGGGACTGAGGCACACCGCCGAGGCGCTCGCCCGGGCCGGTCTGGACCGGGTCAACATCAGTCTCGACACGACTGACCCCGAGACCTTCCACAGGATCACCCGGCGGGACCGCCTGCAGGACGTGATCGACGGGCTGCAGGCCGCCAAGGACGCCGGGCTCGCGCCGGTCAAGGTCAACGCGGTACTGCTGCGCGGCATGAACGTCGACCAGGCGCCCGACCTGCTGCGCTGGTGCATGAAGCACGACTACGAGCTGCGGTTCATCGAGCAGATGCCGCTGGATGCCCAGCACGGCTGGAGCCGCGAGGCGATGGTGACGGCGGCCGAGACCCTGGAGCTGCTCTCGGACCACTTCGTGCTCGAGCCGCTGCCCGGCCGGGGCTCGGCGCCGGCCGAACGGTTCCTCATCGACGGCGGCCCGCAGACCGTCGGGATCATCGCCTCGGTCACCCGGCCGTTCTGCGGCGACTGCAACCGGGTGCGGCTGACGGCCGACGGACAGGTGCGCAACTGCCTGTTCGCCCGGGAGGAGTCAGACCTGAGGACGGCGCTGCGCGACGGAGCGGACGACACCGAGATCGCTCGACGTTGGGCCGCCGCGATGCTGACCAAGCTGCCGGGTCACGGCATCGATGATCCGTCGTTCCTGCAGCCCACGCGGCCGATGTCATCGATCGGCGGCTGAGAGCCGGTCCTGGAACGGGCCGTCAGGACGGCCGCCTCAGAACGGAACGGTCTGCTTGTAGAAGCCGCGTGCGTCGAGGAACCGGCGAAGCGTCTGCTCGTGCTCCTCGCACGCCAGCCAGGTCTTGCGACGCTCCGGGGCGTGGATCTTGGGATTGTTCCACTCGATGCGGTGGGCTGCGGGCATGGTGCAGCCCTTGGACGAGCAGATCAGCTCATCGGGTCCGTCAGTGCTCACGAGGCTCCTGTTCCTGCGGTTCGGAGGTGCTCGGGCCGTCGGCGATCTCGCCGTAGGGGTCCGGTGTCATCAGGTCCGTGCCCGATCCCTTGCTGCGCACGCCGGAGTTGGCCAGCACGACGGACGTGTACGGCAGGAAGGTGGCGAGCACGATGAGCGTGACGCCCGCCCACACCTGGTACTGCCAGGCGATCACACCGGCGACGAAGCAGACAGACCGGATGGCCATGGAGATCGCGTACCGCTTCTCGCGGCCGCCGAGCTCGTCGCTGTGGCCGGTGGAGGCAGAGGTGATGGAGTACACCTGTTCCTCATCGCCGCGGCGTGGGGGGTCGTGCTTCTCGGCTGACACTCCTTCAGCCTACGCCCCTGGGCGTCGGCGCACATGAGACAGCCGGCCAGGCTGCAGGAGACGCCGTGCAGGCTGCATGATGGGGGCATGAGCAACCGCACCTACCGCGTCACTGAGATCGTCGGCACCTCCACGGACGGTGTCACCGAAGCCATCGAGAACGGCATCAGGCGTGCCGGCAAGACCCTGCGCCACCTGGACTGGTTCGAGGTGGAGCAGATCCGTGGGCAGGTCGTCGACCTCGACGTCGAGCACTACCAGGTGACGATGAAGCTGGGCTTCCGTCTGGAGGACGACGACTGACACGGGGTGCGGCCCGCGGCTGCACCGGACACGGTCCTGAGACGCCCCGGGCCGCTCGGGCCTGCCGGAGAGGTCACGATCCGCTGGGTCAGTCGTCGGCGTCGGCTGCCTCGATCTCCTCGCGCGTGATCCCGAGGAAGTAGACGATCGAGTCGAGGTAGGGCGAGTTGACCGAGGTACGAGCCTGTCCCCGGACCGCCGGCTTGGCATTGAAGGCGATCCCCAGACCCGCCGCGGCGAGCATGTCGAGGTCGTTCGCGCCGTCGCCGACCGCGATGGTGTTCTTGATGCCGATGCGGGCCGCGGCGGCGAAACGACGCAGCGCCTCGGCCTTGCCGGCCCGGTCCACCACCGGTCCGACGACCTCGCCGGTCAGCCGTCCGTCGACGATCTCGAGCTCGTTGGCAGCGTGGTAGTCGATCCCGAAGTCACGGGCGATCCGCTCGATGATGTGGGTGAAGCCACCGCTGACGAGGGCGAACCGGAACCCGAGCCGTTTCAGGGTGCGGATCATGGTGCGGGCGCCGGGCGTGTAGACGAGGTTCTCGTAGACCTCGTCGAGGGCTGCCACCGGGACACCCTGCAGCCTGGCGACCCGCTGACGCAGGGACTGCTCGAAGTCCAGCTCGCCGCGCATCGCGGCCTCGGTGACGGAGGCGACCTCCTGCGCGCACCCGGCGTGCTCGGCCAGCATCTCGATCACCTCGCCCTGGATGAGCGTGGAGTCGACGTCCATGACGACCAGACGTTGGGCGTGCCGCAGGATGCCGCGCTCCTCGACGGCGACGTCGATGCCGTGCTCGAAGGCGGCCTGCGCAAGGTCGGACTGCAGGACGTCCGGGTCAGCGCCGGAGACCTCCAGGCGCAAGGCGGTGACCGGGTACCGGGCGAGCCGCAGGATGCGGTCGATGTTGCCGTCGGCGGCCTTGATCCGGGCGGTGAGGGCCGCCATCGCGGCCGGGCGCAACGGGTGCCCGAGCACGGTCACCTGGCTGCGCCCCACGCGGCGCGGTCGGTTGTCACCGGCGCCGCGCTCGATCTCCACGTCCAGGCCCAGCTCCGCGGCGGCTTGGCGCACCGCGGTGGCGAGGGGGTCCAGGTCCTCGGGCTCGGTGGCGAGCACGCTGAGCACGAGGCGGCCACGCACGACGAGCTGCTCGACGTCGACCACCTCGACGTCGACGCTCGAGAGCACCTCGAACAGGCGTGTGGAGACGCCGCTGTGGTCCGGACCCGTGAGGGTCACCAGGACGGTGGGTGAGGTGAGCTGCAGGGCTGGCACGTGCTCGGTCATCGAGCCTGAGGCTATCGTCCGGGCGGCGCTCGTGCCTCACCCCCGCCACGATACGTTTGACCCGCACGGGGCAGTTCCGGACGGAGGACGCATGGCGGCAGTGATCGAGCTCGACTCGGTGACCGTCCTGCGTCCCGGCAAGGCGCTGCTGCAGAACCTCACGTGGACCGTGGACGAGTCCGAGCGATGGGTGGTCCTGGGGGCCAACGGAGCCGGCAAGAGCACGCTCATGCAGATCGTCGGCGCACAGATGTACCCCACGACCGGAACGGCCACGATCCTCGGTGATCGCCTCGGCGCGGTGGAGGTCTTCGACCTGCGCACGCGCATCGGGCACAGCGGGACCTCGATCGCCGAGCGCATCCCGCCGGGGGAGACGGTTGTGGACGCCATCGTCTCGGCCGCGCACGCCGTCACCGGGCGTTGGCGCGAGAAGTACGACGCCCACGACCTCGAGCGGGCCCACCAGATCATGGGGGAGCTGGGGATCAGCACCCTGACGCACCGCACCTTCGGCACGCTGTCGGAGGGCGAGCGCAAGCGGACCCTCATCGCCCGCGCCCTCATGACGGACCCAGAGCTCCTGCTGCTCGACGAGCCAGGGGCGGGGCTGGACCTCGGTGCCCGCGAGGACCTCCTGATGAGCCTGGACGTCCTGTCCACCGCGCCCGGCGCGCCCGTGCTGGTCATGGTGTCCCACCACGTGGAGGAGATCCCCGAGGGCTTCACGCACGTCCTGATGCTGCGCGAGGGCCAGGTGGTGGCCGCCGGTCCGATCGAGGAGACGCTCACGGCGCTCACACTCGGCAGGACCTTCGGCATGCGCCTGGAGCTCGAGCAGGTCGGCGGCCGCTACACCGCCCGCAGGGCTGCCTTCGGTCACCGAGCGCGTTGAGCCTGCGCTGATACCGTGTTGCCCCGAGCACAGGCGCTTCGAACCGCCGACAGGACCTCACAGGAGGGCGAACGATGATCGAGTGGATGGCCGAGAACGTCTGGGTCGTCTGGATCGGGATCGCCGTGCTCCTCGCGATCGTCGAGATGCTGAGTCTCGACCTCGTGTTCCTGATGTTCGCGCTCGCGGCCCTGTCCGCGGCGGTGGTGAGCGGTCTGGGCGGCCCGCTGTGGCTCGCCCTGCTGGTCTTCGGAGTGGTGGCACTGGGACTGTTGTACTTCGCCCGACCACCGATGGTCTCGCGGCTGCACCAGGGCCCGACGCTGACCACGGGCCATCACGCACTGGTGGGTCGAACTGCCGTCGTGGCCGAGCCGGTCGACTCCTTCGGCGGCCGCGTCGAGCTGGCCGGGGAGATCTGGTCCGCGCGGACCGAGTCGTCCGAGCCGCTGGTCGTGGGTGCCGAGGTCGTCGTCACCCGGATCGACGGGGCTACCGCAGTCGTCAGCTCACGGTGAACGGGCCGACGCCGATGCGCCACCGGGACGCCCGGAGACCGACCCACCTCATGCAAGCCCCACAACCCAAGGAGCCCCGATGGCTACTGCCCTGACCGTGGTCCTCGTGCTACTGGCGATCCTCGCGATCGTCGTCGTCACGATGACCATCAAGATCGTCCCGCAGGCACGCGCAGGCATCGTCGAGCGGTTCGGGAAGTACCGCGCCACGCTGCCGGCCGGCCTCAACATCGTGATGCCGTTCATCGACAAGGTGCGCTACATGATCGACCTGCGCGAGCAGGTGGTCTCCTTCCCGCCCCAGCCGGTCATCACCGAGGACAACCTGACGGTCTCGATCGACACCGTCATCTACTTCCAGGTGACCGACCCCGTCGCCGCCACCTACGAGATCGCCCACTACATCCAGGCGATCGAGCAGCTCACCATGACGACGCTGCGAAACATCATCGGTGGCATGTCCCTCGAGCACGCCCTCACCAGCCGCGACCAGATCAACACCGGTCTGCGTGGTGAGCTGGACGGCGCCACCGGTAAGTGGGGCATCCGCGTCAACCGTGTGGAGCTCAAGGGCATCGACCCGCCGCCGTCCATCTCCGACGCCATGGAGAAGCAGATGCGCGCCGAGCGTGACAAGCGTGCGGCGATCCTGACCGCCGAGGGTGAGCGCCAGTCGGCGATCCTCTCGGCCGAGGGCTCCAAGCAGGCGGACATCCTGACGGCGGAGGGCCAGAAGCAGGCGGAGATCCTGGGAGCCCAGGCCGAGCGCCAGGCCGCGATCCTTCGAGCCCAGGGTGAGGGTCAGGCCATCCAGACGGTGTTCCAGGCCATCCACGACGGCAACCCTGACCAGAAGCTGCTGTCCTACCAGTACCTGCAGATGCTGCCCAAAATCGCCGAGGGTGAGAACGCCTCGACATGGATCGTCCCGGCCGAGCTCACCAAGGCACTGGGCACCTTGGGCGGCACGGTCGGAACCGTTCCGGTCGACGGCGGCGGCAGCAAGAAGCGCATCGACCTGGAGGAACCGGTCGTCGAGGACGCTCCGGACATGGCGTCCACCCAGGAGGCCGTCGAGGCGGCCCTGGAGGCCGCCAAGGACGCCGAGGGCCCCGGCGGCCGCCGCAAGGGCGACAAGGCAGACAAGGGAGACAAGGGCGATACGCCGTCGGCTCCGTGACTCAGCGCTTCTCGGAGGCTGAGCGCCGGGCGGTCTACCGGGTCATCGCCGAGCGTCGCGACATGCGGCACTTCAGCGGTGGCGCGGTGGATCCCGGTGTGCTGCGACGCATCCTGGAGGCGGCACATGCCGCGCCGAGCGTTGGTCTCATGCAGCCGTGGCGGTTCCTGCGAGTCCAGGACCCGCACGTGCGGCAGGGCATCGCCGACCTGGTGGCGATCGAGCGTGACCGCACGGCCGAGGAGCTGGGGGAGCGGGCCGCGGAGTTCCTGCGGCTCAAGGTCGAAGGGATCGGCGAGTGCGCCGAGCTGCTGGTCGTCTCACTGGGGCCGGACCGCGACCGGCACGTCTTCGGGCGGCGCACGATGCCGCACATGGACGTGGCCTCGGTGGCCTGCGCCATCCAGAACCTGTGGCTCGCGGCGCGGTCGGAGAACCTCGGGATGGGCTGGGTCTCGATGTTCGAGCCCCGGGCGCTGGCCGAGCTCCTGGCGCTCCCGGAGGGTTCGGAGCCACTGGCCGTCCTGTGCTTGGGACCTGTGGAGCGGTTCTACGACAAGCCGATGCTCGTCGAGGAGCGCTGGGCCGAGCCCAGGCCCCTCGACGAGCTGGTGGAGCACCGTTGAGCGCCTGACGGCTCCGCGCCGCTCAGGCCATGGTGCTCAGTGCTGGCGTGATGCTCAGTGCTGGTAGGTGCCGTGCAGGATCGCGCGCCCCAGCGTCTTGAAGGCCAGGTTGAAGCCGACGACCGCAGGGGAGACGTCACCGTCGACCCCGAGCGTCGGTTCGGAGACCGCATGCACGACGAAGTAGTAGCGGTGCACCTGGTCCCCCGGCGGTGGTGCGGCTCCCATGAAGCCCTTGCCGCCGCCGTCGTTGCGGACGTGGAAGGCTCCGGCGGGCAGCGCGTCGTCGTCTGCGCCAGCACCGGCCTCGAGCGACGTCACGTCGGCCGGCAGGTCGACGGCCACCCAGTGCCAGAAGCCGGAGACGGTGGGGGCATCGGGGTCGAAGCAGGTGACGACGTAGGACTGTGTCCCCTCGGGCGCGCCGGACCAGGACAGCTGGGGCGAGGTGTCGCCGCCGGCATTGACCTGGGCGTCGTCGAGGGGCCGCCCGTCGGTGACATCGGTGCTGGTGACGTCGAACGACGGCACCGCGGGCAGGAGCGGGTACGGGTCGGGTGTGACAGGTCGGTCGAGAGTCATGCCACCTACGCTAACCGGCCCCTACGCTGTCGGCATGGCCGAGATGACATCTGTCGACGACCTGGCTGATCCGAGGCTGCGAGACTACGTCGACCTGCGGGACGTCCAGCTGCGGCAGGCCGTCGAGGGTGAGCGCGGCATCTTTCTGGCCGAGGGCGAGAAGGTGGTCCGCCGTGCGCTGCAGGCCGGTCACCGTCCGCGGTCGTTCCTGATGGCCCCGCGGTGGGTGGAGTCCCTCGCCGACGTGATGGCCGAGCAGGACGCGCCGTGCTTCGTCATGGACGAGGCGTCGATCGAGCAGCTCACGGGCTTCCACGTCCACCGCGGGGCGCTCGCCGCGCTGGAGCGGCCCGACCTGCTGTCGGCGGTGGAGGTGTTGCACCGGGCGCGCCGGGTGGCGGTGTTGGAGGACCTGAGTGACCACACGAACGTCGGAGCGGTCTTCCGCAGTGTCGCGGCCTTCGGGTTCGATGCTGTGCTGCTCTCGCCACGGTGCGCCGATCCGCTCTACCGGCGGGCCATCAAGGTCTCCATGGGGACGGTGTTCGCCCTCCCGTACGCGCGCATCGACCACTGGTATGGCGGGCCGGCCCTGCTGAGAGACGCCGGGTTCACCACCTACGCCATGACGTTGGCCGACGACGCCGTACCCCTGGATGCCGTGGACCGGGACGTGGACCGTCTCGCGGTCGTGCTTGGTTCGGAGGGGCACGGCATCAGCGAGCACTGGCAGCGCGAGTGCGACGTGCGGGTCACGATCCCGATGGCAGAGCGGGTCGACTCGCTCAACGTCGCGGCCTCGGCGGCGGTGGCCTGCTGGCAGCTACGGGGCCGCCGGGACGACCCACGCCCCTGAGTGCCCTGGGCCTCTGGGCTCAGTCCGAGGCATGGGCTCGCAACCCGAGCAGCACCCCGAAGCCGATCACCGCGATCAGCGAGAGGACACCGCCGAGCCCCAGACCGAGGACGCCCGCCAGGATCAGCGTCGGGTCACCCGCGGTCTGGATCGGGCCGGTCGGATCGAGCTTCGTCCGAGGGAGGTTGGCGAACGCGATGATGCAGCCCACCACCTGGACGGCCAGGCCGCCGACGAGCATCGACCACAACCAGCTCAGTGGTTGCTTCCATGGAAGGTCTGCGGACGTCATGACTGACCTCTTTCGCCGGACGCGGGTCCCCAGACAACCACACCGGTGACAGGAGCGGCACCATGCTTCGTTCCGTGGCACGGCCGGAGGGCGGCGTCACTGGTCGAGGCGGGACAGCCAGCCTTCGAGGTCGTCGGCCGAGAACGCCGCTGCGTCACCCATGCCCTGACGTTCCCACGTCACGATGATCAGGTCGCGGGTGGCCGTGCTGCCCATGAACTGCCGACTGCGCTGCACGGACGTGATGTCCTCCCGGGGCACCTCGATCTCGCGGTCGGGGACGAGCTGGACGAACAGGAGCCGCGTGTCGGACATCGCCAGGGTGCCGATGCCCCGCGTCTGGTTCTTCCCGTCGGAGGCCAGCCCGAAGATCGCGGCAGGGCCGGAGTGGGTGGGGGAGATGGTGGCCAGCCGCGTCCGGTGACGGGCGCGCATGCGCCGAACCCGCACGACGCCCACCAGGAGCACGACGACGACGGCCAACGCCAGCGCCGCGGCGACGATGCCGAGGACCTCCAGCATCGCCTCAGGCCTTCAGCGCGACGCCCAGGGCGTCGACGGCGTGGTCGATCTCCTCGCGGGAGATCACCAGTGGCGGCGCCATCCGCAACGTGCGGTGGTGCGTCTCCTTGCACAGCACACCCTGGTCCCGCAGGGCCATGGAGACCTCACGCCCGGTCTTGGCGATGGGGTCGATGTCGACACCGGCCCACAGACCACGCCCCCGGACGGCTGCGACACCGTTGCCGACGAGGTCGTCCAGGCGCTGGTGCAGGTGCTCACCCAGCTCGGCGGACCGCTGCTGGAACTCACCGCTGCGCAGCAGGCCGATGACCGCCCGCCCGACCGCGCACGCCACCGGGTACCCGCCGAAGGTCGAGCCATGGCTGCCGGGCTTGAGCACCCCGAGGACGTCGGAGCGGCCGACGACGGCCGAGACCGGAACGATGCCCCCACCGAGAGCCTTGCCCAACGTGTAGAGGTCTGCCCGGACACCTTCGTGGTCCAGGGCGAAGAGCTCACCGGTGCGTGCCAGGCCGGCCTGGATCTCGTCGCTGATCAGCAGGACGTCGTTCTCGTCGCAGGCGGAGCGAACGTCGGCCCAGAAGCCCTCGGGCGGGACGACGACCCCGGCCTCGCCCTGGATCGGCTCCATCAGGACCGCGGCGGTGTTGGGACCGATGGCCTCGCGCACCGCTTGCGCGTCGCCGTAGGGGACGGTGACGAACCCGGGCGTGAAGGGGCCGTAGTTGTCGTGGGCGACCGGGTCGTCGGAGAAGGAGACGATCGTGGTGGTGCGCCCGTGGAAGTTGCCCGAGGCCACGATGATCTCGGCGGAGTCGAACTCGACGCCCTTGACCTGGTAGGCCCACTTGCGGGCCACCTTGATGGCCGACTCCACGGCCTCGGCCCCGGTGTTCATGGTCAGGACCATCTCGGTGCCGGTCAGCTCGGCCAGCTCATGACAGAACGCCCCGAACTGGTCGTTGTGGAAGGCACGGGAGGTGAGCGTCAACCGGTCGAGCTGCTCGTGCGCGGCCTTGATGAGCGCCGGGTGACGGTGCCCGAAGTTCAGCGCGGAGTAGCCCGACAGGAAGTCGAGGTAGCGCTGCCCCTCGACGTCGGTGACCCAGGCGCCCTCGGCCTCGGCGATGACGACGGGCAGTGGGTGGTAGTTGTGCGCCCCCCACTCCTCGTCCAGCGTGATGATCGAAGACGTCAGTCCGGTGTCGGCCATGGGGCAACCGTAGCGGCCGCCCCCGCTCCGCGACGGTCATGGTGCGGGCCTATGCTGCGGGCATGATCGAGGGTCGGATCCTGCGTGCGACGGCAGCCAGTGTCGTCGTCGCCCTGTGCGGGACCGCGGCCCACCTGTTGGCCGGTGGGGACGTCGCCGCGTGGGCGGCCCTGCTGCTGGTCCTCGGGGTGCTTCCTGTCGCTCTCCTGGTGACGGCACGGCGGCTCGAGACCGGTCAGATGCTCGGGCTGCTCCTGCTGGGACAGCTGGCATCGCACGCTCTGGCGGGCCACACCACGGGCGACGGATCGGCCATGCTGCTCGCGCACGTGCTGGCTACGGTCGCCAGCCTCGGCGTGCTGCGACACGGCGAGGGCGCGTGGTGGCGCGTCGTCGACGCGTTGGACCTCCTGGTGCGCCGGGCCATGCCCCGACGGCGAGTCGTCGTGCCACGTCCACGCGTCGTGGTGGCCGCGAGCGAGCCGTGGTTCCCCCGGCTGACGGCCCTGGTCACGGGAGTGGGCGGGCGTGCCCCGCCGGCGGGCGCCTGAGCGCCCGCCCATCACCACTTCCGCCAGACCACAGCAAGGAAATCCATGTCACGCATGCCCGCGCGCCTCGGCGCGCTCACCCTGTCCACCGCGCTCGTCCTCGCTGCCGTGCCCGCCACGGCCCACGTCACGGTGTCGTCGCCCGATGCCGCGCAGGAGGGCTACGGCAAGCTCGTCTTCCGGGTGCCCAACGAGTCCGACACCGCAGCCACCGACAAGCTCACGATCACGCTGCCGGAAGACACTCCCTTCGCCCACCTGACCGCGGGGACCAAACCCGGGTGGGACGTGGAGATCGAGACGGCCGAGCTTCCCGAACCCGTGGAGAACGGCGACGTGATCCTCACCGAGGCGCCGCGCACCGTCACGTGGACGGCCACCGGCGACGGCATCGCCCCGGGGGAGTTCGACGAGTTCTCGCTCTCCGGCGGTCCGTTCCCAGCAGCCGAGGAGATCAGCTTCGGAGCCGCTCAGGCCTACGACGACGGCGAGGTCGTCGACTGGGCCGAGGAGGCCACGGGTGATGAGGAGCCGGAGAAGCCCGCACCCCTCCTGCCGCTCGCGCCAGCCGGCGAGGACGGCCACGGCGACGGGGCCGAGGGGGTGGACCAGGCCGCTGCCGAGACGGAGGACTCCTCTGACACCCTCGCACGGGGCCTCGGCCTGGCGGCCGTCCTGCTGGCTGCCGGCGCCCTGGTTGCCGCACTGCGACAGAATCGACGCCGTGCGTAGTCGTCGGACCGGTCTCGTGACCCTCCTGGTGGGGTGCCTCACCGTCGGTGGCCTGCTGATCGGCACGCTGGGGCCGGCGGCCGCGCACGCGGCGCTCATCGGGTCCGACCCCGAGGACGGTGCGAGGCTGCCGGCACTGCCGGAGCAGGTGACTCTGGAGTTCAACGAACCGGTCGGGGCCTCCAGCGAGGTCGCGGTCACCGCACCGGACGGCTCCACGATCCCGGTCGAGGACGTCTCCGTCCTCGACCGGGAGGTCACCGCGACGGTCGATGCGTCGACGCTTCGCGGCGAGCACGTCATCGCCTACCGTGTGGTCTCCGCTGACGGCCATCCGGTCACCGGACAAGTCGTGGTCACCACCACCGAGGGTGAGAGCCCCGAGCAGTCGAACGCCCCGGAGACCACCGGGCAGGACGAGAGCTTCGTGCACCGTCATCGCGAGCACCTCCTGTGGGGCGGGCTCGTCGGTGTGGTGGCCGTGGCGCTCATCCTGCTGCCTCTCCTGCGCAGGCGGAGCCCGTGACAGCAGCCGTCCGTACCGCGTTCGCGACCTTCCTGCTCGCCGCTGCGGCGCTCGTCATGGCCCTCGCGGTCGGTGGCGGCGCACCGCAGGCGGTGCCGCAGGGCATCGCGGACGCCGGACCACTGGTCGGCTGGGGTCTGCCGCTGGTGACACTGGCATCGCAGGCGGTGGTGGTCCTGCTCGTGGGTCTGCTGCTCGCGGTCGTGGCACTCATGCCGTCGAGCGACGACGGAGCGCAGGGCATCGCCGTGGACGCGGTGCGGGCGGCTTCACGGTTCGCGTGGGCCTGGTCGGTCCTGAGCCTGGTGCTGTTCTGGTTCACCGTCGCCGACACCTTCGCCCGGCCGCTGAGCACCTTCACGCTGCCACTGATCACCGAGCTGCTCGGCACCTCCACCGGTCAGGTGCTGATCTTCCAGGCGGCGGTGGGCGCGATGGTCGCTCTCGTGTTGCGGTGGACGCTCTCGCTGCGCACGATCGCGGTCCTGCTGGGCGTCGTGCTTGCCTCGTTCGTCCCGGTGGCCTTCACGGGGCACTCGGCACAGGCGGGGTCACATGATCTCGCGGCCGTGAGCCTCTTTCTGCACCTGGTCGGTGTGACGCTGTGGGTGGGTGGCCTGGCCGCACTGGGGTGGGTGGCCTGGCGTGGCTCCAAGAGGTTCGCGCCCGCCCTGCGACGATTCTCCACCCTGGCTGTCTGGGCCTTCGTGCTCGTCGGGATCTCGGGGACGGTGAATGCCTCGGTGCGGCTGGGCACGGTCTCCGCGCTGTTCGACAGCGGCTACGGGACTCTCGTGCTCGCCAAGATCGTGGCGCTGGTGGTGCTCGGCTGCTTCGGCGTCGTGCAACGACGCCGGTTGGTCCGTCGTGAGGCCGGGTTCCTGCCGGTGGCGGTCCTCGAGCTGCTGGTCATGGCGGCCACCGTCGGGTTGGCGGTGGCTCTCTCGCGGACCCCGACGCCGGTGGGTGAGATTCTGGTGACGCCTGCCCAGGAGCTGCTGGGAGGTCCGATGCCGCCGGAGCCGGCGTTCGGTGACTTCCTGTGGGGGTTCACGGCCAACGGTGTGGGACTGGCTGTCGTCGGACTCGGTGTGGCTCTGTACGTGAGCGGCCTGCTCACGTTGCGACGCCGTGGCGTCGCGTGGCCGGTGGGCCGTAGCGTTGCCTGGTTCAGTGGCATGGCGCTCATCGCCTGGGCGACGTTCGGCGGCCTGGGCGTCTACGCGCACGTGATGTTCAGCGCCCACATGGTCTCCCACATGATGCTGGCGATGGTGGCGCCCATCCTGCTCGTCCTCGGCGCCCCGGTGACCCTGGCCCTGCGCACGTTGCCCGGCCCACGCCAGGAGGGAGATGTCTCGCCACGCACGCTGCTGACGTCGTTCCTGCACAGCAGGCTCATGCGTCTGCTGACGCACCCGGTGGTGGGTCCGGCGATGTTCGTCGCCAGCCTGTATGCGCTCTACTTCACGCCGCTGTTCGGGTACTTGATGCGCAGCCACTGGGGTCATGCGGCGATGGAGCTGCACTTCCTGCTGGTCGGCTGCCTGTTCTACTACGTCCTGATCGGGGTGGACCCGTCTCCGCGCCGCATCCCGCCCATCGCACGGTTCGCGCTGATGCTCATCACACTGCCGTTCCATGCGTTCTTCTCGATCGCGATCATGTCCTCCGACCAGGTGCTCGCGCCGGACTACTGGGACCTGCTTGACCGGCCCTATGCGACGGACCTGCTCTCCGACCAGTACCTGGGAGGCAGCATCTCCTGGGCTCTGGGCGAGGTGCCGCTCGTACTCGTCATGCTGGCGTTGCTCGTGCAGTGGTTCCGCAGCGACATGCGAGACGCCAAGCGCCTTGACCGCCAGGCCGACCGCGACGACGACGCTGCTCTCGCGGCCTACAACGCACGTCTGAAGGCGATGGCCGAGCACGAGAGCCGCCGCGACCGCTAGGCATAGGCCGGCCGGGCGCTGGCTCTGATCCCTACCAGGCGATCTCAAGCACGGATTGCGTCCTCGATCTCGGGACGGCGAAGCATGGATGCGCACCACAGAAAGTGGCCGTCCGTGCCGTCCGTGCCGTCCGTGCCGAAGTGGGCGTTGGTGATGATGGCGTAGGCGGCTCGGTAGAGGGCGTAGGGGAGCGGGTCATGGTCGAATCGGGCGGCGAACTCTGCACTCAAACGTTCTTCGGACTCGCGAGCGTTGGCCCCGTACATGTCGAAGATGCTTGCGGTGATCGCGGCATCGAATCGCGGATCGCCCAGAGTCGTCAGGAACCCGAAGTCCACGATGCCGGCGACCTCGCCGCCCTCGACCAGGACGTTGGCCGGGATCAAGTCACCGTGCAGGAGTCTCATGGAATCCGGCTGGGGTAGCGCGCGGAGCTTGGTCAGGAGCAGCCGAACCAGGTCGTCGATGTCGCTGATCTCTTGCCGGAGCAGATCCGGGCGGGCGGTGAAGCGCCGGTGGGCGAGGTCGGCCAGCTCGCTGGCGAATCCGTCGTCGTTGGTGAATGGGGCTTCGCCGGGGAGGATCGGCAGTTCGTTCAGTTCCGGGTCTCTCGCATTGGACAGCCCTGCCAGTGCGTCTCCCATGAGGCGTGCTTCTTCGTCGCTGACAACGGGTGGGTCATGAGCGCCATCGGGGCGTAGCGGCTCACCTGGGACCTTGTCTTCGATGGTGATAGCGAGGTCGGCAGTCTCCAGCACGTCAAGTGTCCGTGACACGCGAAATGGAAGTGATGATCGCGCGAGTGCTGCGCCGAAGCGCATCCGGCACGCGAGGTCCTCAGGTACGTGGCTGTGCCAGACCTTGGCGACCTCGGTGGGCGACAGGTCGACCACTTCGCCTTCCATGCCTGCACCGATCACGCCGCCAGGAGTCCAACCGTGACTTCGGAGCAACTCCAGCACGCGACCGTCCATCGCGATCAGCCTAATGGGTGGCGAGCCGGTGGGTCGTCCGACGTCGAGGACGGGGGCGTGGTCGTCTTTCTCTACGACCTGACACGACGACGGCGCCGCTCCCACGAGGGGAGCGGCGCCGTCGGTGTGAGACGTCAGCTCAGAAGATGACCTGACCGCCGCTGGTGGCGGCGGTGAAGCGCTCCTGCGCGTCGGCCCAGTTGGCGATGTTCCAGAACGCCTTGACGTAGTCGCCCTTGACGTTGAGGTAGTCCAGGTAGAACGCGTGCTCCCACATGTCGAGCTGCGAGACGGGGATGAGCGTCGCCGGGATGTTGCTCTGCTGGTCGTAGAGCTGCACGATGACGAGCTTCTGGCCGAGGGTGTCCCAGGCCGTGATCGCCCAGCCTGAGCCCTGGATGCCGAGGGCGACCTGCTCGAACTGCGCCCGGTAGGCGTCGAAGGAGCCGAAGTTGTCGTCGATGGCCGCCGCCAGCTCGCCGGTCGGCTTGTCGCCGCCGTCCGGGGAGAGGTTCTTCCAGAAGATCGAGTGGTTGATGTGACCGCCGAGGTTGAACGCGAGGTTCTTCTCCAGCATGTTGACCGTGCTGAAGTCATTGGCCTCACGTGCCTGCTCGAGCTTCTCGAGCGCGGTGTTGAGTCCGTTGACGTAGTTCTGGTGGTGCTTGCTGTGGTGCAGCTCCATGATCTGGCCCGAGATGTGTGGGTCCAGTGCTCCATAGTCGTACGGCAGGTCGGGCAGGGTGTAGTCAGCCACGCGTCCTCCTCGGTGTGGGGCCCCGACGGGCCCGTGGTGAAAGTGGTGTCGTCTCTCGGCCAGTCTGTCAGCCCCCGCCGCACGTGCAAGAGGGTGTCCAATCTGCGCGGCACTGCCCGGCGCGTCGGCCCGATGTCCTAGGCTGATCGGCGTGTCGCCTCGGCATGACGGCACCGAACCGGCGACAGGAAGGATCACCGTGACCGACGATCGCATCGTCACGATCCCGAACCTGCTGAGCTTCGTTCGGATCCTGCTCGTGCCGGTCTTCCTCTGGCTGGTCCTCGGGCCCGAGGCCGACGAGCTGGCCCTGGGTGTGCTGGTCGTCTCGGGCATCACCGACTACCTCGACGGCAAGCTGGCGCGCTCGTTCGGCCAGATGTCGAAGATCGGCGCGATCCTCGACCCGGTCGCCGACCGGCTGTTCATCCTGGCCGTCGTCATCGGCCTCGGGCTGCGCGACATCATTCCGTGGTGGCTCGCCGTCATCCTGCCGCTGCGGGACGTCTTCTTGTTCAGCCTGGTGCCGTTCCTGCGGACCCGCGGCTACAGCTCGCTGCCGGTTCACTTCCTCGGCAAGGCTGCCACGGCCGGACTTCTGTACGCCTTCCCCCTGCTGCTGCTGGGTGACGGTGAAGGCACCATCGCCAACCTCGCCCAGGTCTTCGGCTGGGCGTTCGCCATCTGGGGCGTCGCGTTGTACTGGTGGGGAGGCATCCTCTATGCCTTCCAGGTGCGCCGGCTCCTCGCCACCACGGACCGGATCCGCAAGGCGTGAACGCGCGACGGCCGGCCGAGAGCCTGATCGAGGAGATCACCGACTCCGCGCTCGACGACGACTACTACCTCGTGCGGGCGGGCGAGGCGGAGCAGGACGGTTCGCCCAACACGGTCTGGGTCGGCCTCGTGATGGCCTGCTTCGCCACCCTGGTGACGGTGGCGGCACTGCAGACCTCGGTCGATCGCCCGTCGCGGGCACTGGAACGCAACGCCATGATTGCCGACATCGCCGCCGGTCGTGACCAGCTCACCCAGGGGCAGAAGACGGTGCGGGAGCTGGAGAAGGAGATCCGCGCCCTGGGGGCCGGCGAGATCGCCGGGAGCGATCGCACCGCCGGGCTGGACGTCGTCAGCGGCGAGGACGCGGCAGCCGGACCGGGTGTGGTCGTCACGCTCGAGGACGGGGCGACCTGGCAGGAAGGTTCCCGTGTCTCGGCCGCTGACCTGCGCATTCTCGTCAACGAGCTCTGGTACGCCGGTGCCGAGGCGATTGCGGTCGGGGAGCAGCGCATGACCAGCCTCAGTGCCATCACGACGGTCGACGGTGTGGCCCAGGTCAACTACCGTCCGATCACGTCCCCGGTGAGCGTCCAGGCGCTCGGCGACGCGGCGACGTTGCAGGACCGCCTCGCAGCCGGCGGCGCCGGGCGCTACCTCGCGGAGCGCGAACAGACTGACGGACTACGTGCGAGCGTGTCATCATCGGACCACGTGGCGCTCCCGTCAGCTTCCAGGGGTGCTGAGTCCTTGGATCATGCCCAGGCCGTGGAGGAGGACCGATGATCCCCGTGGTGGGCCTGCTGGGCGGCGTCGCGCTGGGGCTCTATCTGCAGCCCGAGGTGCCGATCTGGCTCCAGCCCTACCTGCCGATCGCGATCGTCGCGGCGCTGGATGCCGTCGTCGGTGGTGCTCGGGCGCTGGGGGAGCGGCGCTTCGACGACCGCGTGTTCGTCATCTCGTTCGTCTCCAACGTCCTGATCGCCTCCACGATGGTCTACCTCGGGGACCAGCTCGGCGTCGGCTCACAGCTGTCCACCGGGGTCATCGTCGTCCTCGGCATCCGGATCTTCGCCAACGCAGCGGCCATCCGCCGCAGGATCTTCCATGCCTGAACGCACGACCAGGTGGCGTGGCTCCTCCCGTCTGCGGAGTCAGCTGATGGTTGCCCTGCTGGTGGGCGTCCTCGGGTTCACCATCGCCGTCCAGCTCCGTGACCAGGAGGAGGCGTCCGGGTACTCAGCGATGCGTGGCGTGGAGCTGGTCGAGCTCCTGAAGTCCGTCGACGCGGCCAACGAGCGCCTGTCAGGACAGGTCGAGGACCTCTCGCAGACCCGTGAGGACCTGCTCAGCTCGCAGGATCGCTC
Organism: Aeromicrobium sp. CTD01-1L150; assembly: GCF_041951745.1. Classification (GTDB taxonomy): domain Bacteria; phylum Actinomycetota; class Actinomycetes; order Propionibacteriales; family Nocardioidaceae; genus Aeromicrobium. Next base: position 1,974,633 of record NZ_CP169555.1, on the reverse strand, counting down.
GGAAACCGCGACGCGTGAGGCCGAGCTGCGTGCCGAGCAGCTGGCGATCCTGGCCGGCTCGGTCGGCGCGGAGGGCCCGGGCGTCCGGCTCCGGATCGAGGACCCCGACAGCACCATCGACTCCGGTGTCCTGCTGGATGCCGTCGAGGAGCTGCGCGCTGCCGGCGCCGAGGCGATCGTGATCAACAGCTCGGCCCGGGTGGTCGCCCAGACGTACTTCCTCGACGACGAGAGCAGCGTGCGCGTGGGCGGGCGCGAGGTGACGGCCCCGTACATCATCGAGGCGATCGGGGATCCGGCGACGCTCGATGAGGCACTCTCCTTCCGCGGAGGCACGGTCGAGCGCATCGCCGGGCGCGGCGCCAAGGCTTCGGTGACGGCTGTTGAGAAGATCACGATCACCGCCCTCGCAGACGTGAAGTCACCCGAGTACGCTCGTCCTGACGTCCGTGAGGACGATGTGCCACAGACGCCATGACGACCATCAACCGACGCCAGGAGCGCCCGTGATCCCTGAAGACCTGCACTACAGCGAGGAGCACGAGTGGGTGCGGCTCGAGGACGGCGTGGCCGTCATCGGCATCACCGACTTCGCCCAGGACCAGCTGGGCGACATCGTGTACGTCGACCTGCCCGAGGCGGGTGAGCAGGTCGAGGCCGGCACGGTCATCGGCGAGCTGGAGTCCACCAAGTCGGTCAGCGACGTCTTCTCCCCGCTCTCCGGCGAGGTCCTCACCCGCAACGAGGCCCTGGACGGTGCAGCGGAGGTGGTCAACTCCGACCCTTACGGAGAGGGCTGGCTGATCAAGGTCAAGCCGTCGCTGGACGATCCGTCCGAGGCCCTGCTCACCCCTGAGCAGTACACCGCCCTGGTCTCCGCCTGACCTTCCCGCTCTTGCACGGTCCTGCGCGCTGCGCGGGTGCTAGGTTGAGGTCAGGCGACGAGCACGCCGAGCCGACCAGTGCGACTTCCCCAGATCCAGGAGTGAAAGCCGATGACCACCGGTGACGACGAGCAGCAGGTGCCGCCGTCGGACGAGACGACACACATCCCGCTCATCGAGGCCGACACCGAGGAGATGACGGCTGCCGACGTCGACGCCGTGGAGAATCTCCCCGCCGGCAGCGCGATGCTCTTCGTGCAGCGTGGTCCCGGAGCCGGCGCCCGGTTCCTGCTGGACACCGACAGCGTCACGGTGGGGCGGCATCCCGACAGCGACATCTTCCTCGACGACATCAGCGTCTCGCGTCGTCACGCCACCATCACGCGCGGTGATGAGGGGTTCGTCGTCTCCGACCTCGGCAGCCTCAACGGCACGTACGTCAACCGAGACCGCATCGAGCGCGACATCGCCCTCTCCGGCGGTGACGAGGTGCAGTTCGGCAAGTACCGTCTGATCTACTTCTCCGGCGCCGTGGCGGGGCGCGCGTGACCGAGCCCCTGCCGAAGGTCACCCGCCTCGGCATCGGCAAGGTGCTCGAGGAACTTCGTCCAGAGTTCCCGACACTGACGATCAGCAAGATCCGCTACCTCGAGGACGAGGGACTGCTGGAGCCGGAGCGCACACCGTCGGGCTATCGCAAGTTCTCCTTCGACGACGTCGAACGGCTGCGGTTCATCCTGCGTCAGCAGAAGAAGTTCTGGCCGCTCAGCAACATCCGGCAGCTGCTGGACGACATGGACCGTGGCTTGGTTCCGCAGACCGAGCTGGATGCGGTGACGCGTGTCCCGGAGGTGGTCGTCGACGACGACGGCCTGCCGCCGCCGCAGAGCTTCCTGGAGGGGCGTAGCCAGCTGCGTCTGAGTCGTCAGGAGGTGCTGGACTCCAGCGGCATCAGCAGCGACCTCCTGGAGCAGGTGGAGGAGCACGGGCTGATCCGGCGTCGGCCCAGCCAGCGGTACTACGACGGTGACGACCTGGTGATCGCCTCAGTGGTCAAGGAGTTCGCTGCCCGGGGGCTGGAGCCCCGGCACCTGCGTCACTTCGCCACCGCGGCGGACCGTCAGGCGTCGCTGTTCGAGCAGGCCGCCGGACCCCGCGGACGTGAGAATGATCCGGCCGAGACCTTCGCCGAGATCGCCGCCCTGGCGGTGCGTCTGCAGACGGTGCTGGTCCGAGAGCGGCTCAGGGGTTGATCGTCGTGCGGGAGGTCGAGGTCGTCGGCGTCCGGGTGGAGATGCCCACCAACCAGCCGCTGGTGCTGCTGCGCGAGTCCGAGGGCTCGCGCTACCTGCCGATCTGGATCGGTGCCGTGGAGGCCTCGGCGATTGCTTTCGCGCAGCAGGGCGCGCAGACGCCCAGGCCGTTGACGCACGAGCTCATGCAGCACATCGTGCAGGCCCTCGGGGAGGAGCTGCAGGAGGTGCGCATCACCGACGTCGAGGACGGGGTGTTCTTCGCGAGCCTGCTCTTCTCCTCCGGCGCGAGTGTCGATGCGCGGCCGTCTGACTCCATCGCCCTCGCCCTGCGTACCGCCAGCCCGATCCTGTGCTCCGAAGATGTTCTGGATGCGGCGGGGATCCAGTCCTCGCAGGACGAGGACGAGCAGGTGGCACGGTTCCGCGAGTTCCTCGATGCGATCGATCCGGAGGACTTCGAGACCGGGCAGGAACCCTGATCCACCGAGGCTCAAGTCGAGGTCGAGACTTTGTGGAGCGACGCGCCCCTGCGGTGGTTGACCGGGAAAAGTCTCAGCCTTACCTTGAGACTGCTACCGGTTGAGGACACGGATGTAGTTCCTTCAGGGTAGTCTTCCCCACATCACCTTCTGGAAGGCACTTGCATGATCGAGCGACAGGGCGAGGACGAGCAGTCGCACCTCGAGGAGCAGGCCGGAGACCAGGGCCTGTTGTTCAACGACGACCTCGCGCCCCTTCCGGAGGACACGGGTTTTCGCGGTCCCACGGCCTGCAGCGCTGCGGGCATCACCTACCGGCAGCTGGACTACTGGGCGCGCACCAAGCTCGTGGAGCCGACGGTGCGCTCGGCCACCGGGTCGGGCACGCAGAGGCTGTACTCCTTCAAGGACATCCTGCTGCTCAAGATCATCAAGCGTCTGCTCGATGCGGGCGTCTCCCTGCAGCAGATCCGCACCGCCGTCGACCACCTGCGTCAGCGCGGCACCGACGACCTCACCGAGGTCACCCTCATGAGTGACGGTGCCAGCGTGTACGAGTGCCGATCGGCCACGGAGGTCGTGGACCTTCTGCAGGGTGGTCAGGGTGTCTTCGGGATCGCCATCGGCGGTGTCTGGAAGGAGATCGAGGGCTCCCTGCACGAGCTGCCCAGCGAGCGGACCATCGCCGAGGACCACAGCGACGACGAGCTCTCGGCCCGGCGTCGCGCCCGCCTCTCCAGCTGAGCCCCCCACCTGCCAATTCCCATGACGTCATGGGAATTGGCCGCACCGGGGCGGGATGGGCGTGAGTCGTGTTGGACGCTGGTAGATTGAAGGTGCTGCGGACACGCGTGGGAGAGATCGCGCAGGCGGCGCCGAAGGGGCAATTCCTCCCCGGAACCTCTCAGGCACCAAGGACCACGTGGACGAGGCGCCCTGGAGCTCAGCGGTGACAGGTGGGGAGACACACCAGATGCCGACCCACCGGAGTCCCGATGCCCCAGCTCGATCCGCCCGCCCGCGAGGACGTCTTCGCTGACCGTCACATCGGCCCACGGCCCGCCGACATCGAGTCGATGCTGCGCCACGTGGGCCATGACTCGCTGGACTCCCTGATGCAGGCTGCCGTGCCGAAGGGCATCCGGTCCGGGCAGGAGCTCACACTGCCCGCACCGGCCAGCGAGCCGCAGGCTCTGGCCAACCTGCGGGCACTGGCGGAGCGCAACAACCCGGGAGTCTCCATGATCGGGCTCGGCTACCACCCGACGATCACGCCGGGTGTCATCCGCCGCAACGTGCTGGAGGACCCGGGCTGGTACACCGCGTACACGCCGTACCAGCCGGAGATCTCCCAGGGCCGCCTGGAGGCGCTCCTGAACTTCCAGACCATGATCGCCGACCTCTGCGGTCTCACCACGGCCAATGCCTCGCTGCTGGACGAAGGCACCGCGGCTGCCGAGGCCATGACCCTGGTGCGACGTGTCGCCCGTGGCAAGGACCTGCGGCCCATCGTCCTGGACTCCCGGCTCCTGCCCCAGACGCTCGCGGTGGTGCGGACCCGCGCCGAGGCGCTGGCGATCGACGTGCTCGAGGTGGACCTCGGGGCCGAGGATCTCCCGGGCGACGTCGCGGGTGCGATCATCGCCTATCCCGCTGCCGACGGCGCCGTCACGGACCCCGCACCGGTGATCGAGGCCGTGCACGCCGCCGGCGGTCTGGCGGTGGTGGTGGCCGATCCGCTCGCCCTGGTGCTGCTGCGTTCGCCGGGTTCACTGGGGGCTGACGTGGTCGTGGGTTCCAGCCAGCGCTTCGGCGTCCCGATGTTCTACGGTGGACCCCATGCCGGGTTCATGGCAGTACGTGACGGCCTCGAGCGCCACCTGCCGGGGCGGCTGGTCGGTGTGTCGGTCGACAAGGCCGGGCGGCCCGCGTACCGCCTGGCGTTGCAGACACGCGAGCAGCACATCAGGCGTGAGAAGGCGACGTCCAACATCTGCACCGCCCAGGTCCTGCTGGCGGTGGTGGCCGGGATGTATGCGGTCCACCACGGCGCTGAAGGGCTGCGGCGCATCGCCACGAACGTCCACCACGCGGCGGCCACGCTCGCCGAGGGCCTGACCCGTGCCGGGGTCGAGGTCACCCGCGAGACGTTCTTCGACACGGTCGTCGCACGAGTGCCCGGTGAGGCGGAGGCAGTGGTGGGCCGTGCCCGGGCCGCCGGGATCCACCTGCGCCTCGTCGACCCCGACCACGTGGCGATGAGCACGTCGGAGGTCACGACGACCTCGCACCTGCAGGCAGTGTGGCGGGCATTCGGCATCGAGACGGCCGTGCCTCACGACGTGGCGTCCGCACTGCCCGACGCGCTCCTGCGCGAGGACGACATCCTCACCCACCCGGTCTTCACCGAGCATCGCAGCGAGACGCAGCTGCTGCGCTACCTGCGCAAGCTGCGTGATCGGGACTACGCCCTGGATCGCGGCATGATCCCGCTGGGCTCGTGCACGATGAAGCTCAACGCCACCGCAGAGATGGAGCCGATCAGCTGGCCGGGCTTCGCCGACCTGCACCCGTTCGTGCCGGCCGAGGACGCCGCAGGCATGATCGAGCTCGTCGAGACGCTGGAGTCCTGGCTGGCGACGGTCACCGGTTACGCCGCCGTCTCGGTGCAGCCGAACGCCGGTTCCCAGGGCGAGCTCGCCGGGCTGCTGGCCATCCGTGCGTGGCACCGCAGCAACGGCGACGAGGCCCGGGACATCTGCCTGATCCCCAGCTCCGCCCACGGAACCAATGCGGCCTCGGCCATCATGGCCGGCATGCGGGTGGTCATCGTCAAGGCGACGGAGGGCGGCGAGGTGGACCTCGACGACCTACGGGCCCAGTGCACCGAGCACGCCGACGATCTCGCGGCCATCATGGTCACCTACCCCTCGACCCACGGCGTCTACGAGGACGGCATCAGCGAGCTGTGCGACATCGTGCACGCCGCCGGTGGACAGGTCTACGTCGACGGCGCCAACCTCAACGCACTGCTCGGCCATGCCGAGCCCGGCAGCTTCGGCGGCGACGTCTCGCACCTCAACCTGCACAAGACGTTCTGCATCCCGCACGGCGGAGGCGGTCCCGGGGTCGGCCCGGTGGCCGTGGCGGCCCACCTGGAGCCGTTCCTGCCCAGCCATCCCATGCACCCTGTGGCCGAACGTCGAGAGGGGATCGGGGCGATCAGCGCGGCCCCCTACGGGTCGGCGGGGATCCTGCCGATCCCGTACGCCTACGTCGCGATGATGGGTGCCGAGGGGCTCACCGAGGCGACGTCGGTGGCGGTGCTGTCGGCCAACTACGTCGCAGCGCGGCTCAAGGGGGCGTTCCCGATCCTGTACACCGGCGAGAGCGGCCTGGTGGCCCACGAGTGCATCCTCGACGTGCGTGGTCTGTCCAAGGAGACCGGCGTGAGCGTGGACGACGTCGCCAAGCGGCTCATCGACCACGGTTTCCATGCGCCCACCATGAGCTTCCCGGTGGCCGGGACCTTGATGGTCGAGCCGACGGAGTCCGAGGACCTGGCCGAGCTCGACCGCTTCTGCGACGCGATGCTGGCGATCCGCGCCGAGATCGACCTGGTGGCGGCGGGGGAGTACCCCGAGGGGGACGACCCGCTGTCCCAGGCACCGCACGCCGGCCGTGAGCTGCTGGAGTGGCAGCACGCCTACCCGGTGGCCACCGGAGTGTTCCCGGCTGGGGAGACGCAGGACAAGTACTGGCCGCCCGTCGGACGCATCGACCAGGCCTACGGGGACCGGAACCTGGCTTGCTCGTGCCCCCCGGTGGAGGCGTTCGCCTGACGGGGTCGGCTCACTGTTGCTCCGCCCACCACTGCACGATCTGCTCCACCACGACCTCGGGGCTCCTCACCCAGCCGACGTGGTCGGTGGTGGCGCCCGCGGGAGCGTGCTCCGCGAGGTAGGTCCAGCGGGTCGTCGCCTCCGGCTCCAAGAAGAGGTCGACGTAGGCGTGGTTGGCTGCGGAGACTGCCAGCGCATCACCCTGGAGCTTGACCACGAGGGTGGGGGAGGTGATCCGGTGGGGCACCTCGAACGGCGGCCGCCCGGTCCGGACGAACCGGGCCCACTCACGCATGAGTGTCCGGGCGCCGGGGGCACCGAAGAAGGGACGTGGCAGGTAGCCGACGATCCTGGTCGCGACGGGCACACTGAGACCCATGAACAGGACCCCGAGGCCGCCGTAGGGGTAGCTGCGAAAGTGCGGCACCCCCGCGCCGACGGTGACGAACCCGTCGGCCGGCTGGTGGTGGATCTGGTGCATCGCCCCGAGCTGGGCGCCGAGGCTGTGTCCGAGCAGGATGACGGGCCGCCGGGGGTCCTCCTGCCGGGCCTCGGCGACGGCACGCCGCATCGACTCGACCTCGCTGCCGTAGCTCCAGTCGTGCCGGCGCGAGGCCGTCGGGCCGCCGCGCTCGAACCCGGAGGTCGGCAGGGTCCGGGCCTGCCAGCCCCGCGCGGTGAACGCAGCCTCCAGCGGACGGTAGTAGCCGGACGGGACAGCCATCGCGGCTGACGTGATGACGATCGGTGCGGTCACCGCGACATCATGGCAGGTGCGTCGTCGGCCTCTGACGGGTGTCGGACTGCGCGTGGACCTGGGTGATGTGGGCCTGGCCGCACCCTGTGAGGATCGGTCACCGTGATGCGTGCAAGACTCAGGGACGTCGACCCGCGATCGTCCGGATCGCTGCCGAGACCACTGGACACAAGGACCGTCGTGACCGAGCCGATCGCCATCGCTCTGGTACTGCTCTCCCTCGGTGGCGCCGTCCTCGCCGGGTGGCACACCTGGCGACGCGAACCGTTCAGCAATCCGCTGTTCTATGTCCTCAGTGCGCTCGAGGTCGCTCTCCTCGCCGCACTCGTCGGGGGATGTGTCGCCCTGGCACAGACCTCGCGCGACGTCGACGGCGTCCTGTTCGTCTCCTACCTCGTCACGGTCGTCGTGATCCCACCCGCAGCGCTCATCTGGGGCATCTCGGAGAAGAGCAGGTGGGGGACCGGGGTGGTCGTCGTCGCTCTCGTGACGGTCGCGGCACTCGTCCTGCGTGTCCACGGGATCTGGGAGGGGAACGTTGTCTGAGCCCACCCAGCACGGGTTCGGTCGTGCGCTCGTCGCGGTGTACGCCGTTTTCGCGCTCTCCGCGACGGCACGCTCGACCTACCAGCTCCTCAGCAAGGCAGGGGAGGCGCCGGTGGCCTACTCCCTGTCCGCGGTCGCAGGTCTGGTGTACCTGTTGGCTACGGTGGCACTGGCCACCGACCGGCGTGCGCTGGCCGGGTGGACGATCGGATTCGAGCTGCTCGGAGTGCTTGCGGTGGGCCTGGTGACCGTGGTGGACGGCGAGCTGTTCCCGGACGCCACGGTGTGGTCGGGCTTCGGCGCCGGCTACGGCTACGTGCCACTCGTGCTACCGCTGCTCGGTCTGTGGTGGTTGCGTCGCACCGGGGGAGAAAGGCCCCCGCGCACCCATACTGCGCGGGGACAGGACGATTGAATCCCGGTCGGGACGCGCAACCGGGTAGCGACACGGACCGGGAGGTCATGCACTTCCGGTCGAGCTGGCGCTTCGACGTCCCTCGTCGCGAGCTGTGGCAGGTCTTCGAGGAGCTCGTCGATGCGCCGGACCCGTTCATCTGGTGGCCCGGCCTGCACGTGGTCGATCGTGACGGGGACGAGATCGAGCTCGAGGCCCGCAGCGTCCTGGCATATCGTCTCCGGTTCCGGTTGCACGGCCTGACGGCCAGTGCTCCCGAGCAGATCAGCTTCCTGTGCGACGGAGACCTCCGGGGACGCGCGGCCGCCTCACTGATCGAGCACGGATCGGACGCGAGCAGTGCGCTGATCGACTGGACGGTCACGGTGAGGCGTCCGTGGATGCGCCGGACCCTGCCGCTGCTGCGGCCTGCCTTCATCGGTGCCCACCATCACATGATGCGTCGGGGACGCCTCGGACTGCGCGCCCACCTGGAGCGCTGAGCGGGCTCAGTCGAGCCCACAGGCCGACTGCAAGTACGTCTTCAGCGCCGTCCTGGTCTCATCGGGCAGAGGCAGGGAGAAGGCGGCACCGTCAGGAAGGTCGTCGGCCAGCACACGCACGCCGAACAGGGTGCCCACCTTGTCGTCCGCGAGCGCGTGCGCGTCGCACCGGGCGGGGACGACGCGCAAGGCTGTCTGGAGCACCGGGTCGTCCGGTCCGAGCCTGACGCCCAGGTCGTCGTGTGGGTCCTCGATCGTGGTGAACAGGACCGTGGGCTCGAATCCGCCGAAGCGGACGTCGTCGCGCCGCCCGGTCGGCGCGAGCGTGACGGGCACCTCCAGGACCGGACGCGCGTCAGGGTGGACGACCTGCGGTGCGCCGACGGTGAGGTCGGCTGCTTCCTTCAGCGTGTGACGCGCACAGTCACCGTCCATGGCGCGAGTCACGGCGCCGTAGCGGTCGACGGCCGTGCCACGTGAGGTCCGCCCCTGGTCGCCGAACCGGTAGGTGAGCTCGACGTCGGCTCGGAGGTGATCGTTGGCGTTGGGCTCGGCGCCGCACCGTGATGGTGGCAGCTCGAACTCCAGATCGCGCTCGTAGCCCGCTGAGACGGTCTCCTCGCCCTCCCAGACGACCGGCTCGAACCGGTCCGACTCGAGCACGAACCCGGTGATGTGCATCGGCTCGTCGCCGTGGTTCGTCACCCGGAGAAACACCTCACGACCTTGCCGCTCCATGCGGGACTGGTCGAGGTGCAGCGTGACGCCTTCCGGCAGCACGGTCGTCTCCGCAGACGGTGAGCAGCCGGCCAGCAGGCCGCCGAGGAGGAGTCCGAGCACGGGGAGCGTGGGGCGCACGCTCCATGGTCCCTCATCCGGCGTACCGCGGCCGACAGTTCGCGCCCCACCCCGGCGAGCGGCCTACGAGGACCCGTCCCAGTGCGGGCTGAGGCGCACGACGTCGCCGATGACGGTGATCGCCGGCGGTCGTGCTCCGGCCTCCTCCGCTCGGGCCGCAATGGTCCGCAACGTGCCGACCGTGGTGTGCTGGGTGTCGCTGAATCCACGCTCGACCACCGCCGCAGGGGTCTCGCCGCAGTGACCGGAGGCGATGAGCTCGGCGGCGGTCTCGGCGAGCCGCTTCACCCCCATCAGCAGGACCAGGGTGTGCTGACCGCCCGTGGGCAGTGCGTCCAGCTCCTCATGACCCGTGACGACGCTGAACCCCGTGGCGAGGCCCCGATGCGTCACGGGGATGCCCGCGGCCGCGGGCACCGAGATGGCGCTGGTGACCCCGGGGACGACCTCGACCGGGACCCCTGCTGCCTCGCAGGCCTGGCGTTCCTCGCCGCCGCGACCGAGCACGTAGGGGTCCCCACCCTTGAGGCGCACGACGACGCGGCCGGCCCGTGCGTGCTCGACGAGCAGCCGGTTGATCTCCTCCTGCGGAACGGGGTGGTGGTCGGGCTTCTTGCCGACGTCGACGACCTCGACGTCGGGCGCCAGCTCCGCGAGCACTGAGGTCGGGGCGAGCCGGTCCACGACGACGACATCGGCCTCAGCCAGCAGGCGCCGCCCCCGGGCGGTCAGCAGGTCCGGGTGCCCCGGGCCGCCCCCGACCAGCGCGACGAAGCCCTCGGGATGGTGCGTGCGGTGCCGCAACGGCAGCTCACCAGCCTGCAGGGCCGCCGAGACGGCATCTCGCAACCGTGCGGCGCGTCCCGCGTCACCGCCGCCGCTGACAGCCACCATGACGTCGTCGACGCGGGCGACCGCAGGGACCCAGGCCGTCGCCCGGTCAGGGTCACCGCCCTTGAGGCACCAGGTCTGCTGCCGCTCGGCATCGGCGGCCACCTGGTCGTCCACCTCCGGCACGCCGGTGGCGGTCTGCACGAGCCACGCGCCCTCCAGGTCGCCGTCTGCGTAGCCACGTTCGTGCCACGTGAGACGACCGGACTCGGCCAGCTCGGTGAGCCGCGCCGTGAGCGTGGGGGAGATCACCGTGATGTCCGCACCGGCGTCGACGAGGGCGTGTACCCGACGCGTCGCCACATGGCCCCCTCCCACGACCACCACCGGCCGACCGGCCAGACGGAGCGTGAGGGGAAAGCTGCCCTCGGTCATGGACGGCTCACACCGCAGCTGTGCCAGATTGCCGCCCGTGGCCCGGCGCCCCCGCCGTGGACAACAGTGCATCGCCGACCATGCCCGCCGCGAGCGTCGTGCCGTCCTGGGCGTCCACCAGCAGGAACGATCCGCCCGCCCGCGAGTGCAGGTACTCCTCGGCCGGGATCGGCGATGCCAACCGGAGCCGGACATGTCCGATGTCGTTCAGGCCGAGCGTCTCGGACGGTTCCAGGCGGGCGGCGTCGAGGTCGAGCCGGCCGCCGATCTCGGTGACCATCGCCTGCACGGTCCTGGTCCCGTGCTTGAGCAACACCTTGGTCCGGGGGACCAGATCGTGGTCGACGAGCCAGGCCACCGTGCCGTCGATGTCCTGCGTCACGGCCGGGACGCTGCGAGAGGTGACGATGAGGTCGCCGCGGGAGATGTCGATGTCGTCGCTCAGCCGCAACGTCACGGACTGCGGCGCGAAGGCCTCCGTGAGCTCGGTGCCCGCGGCATCGATCCCTGCCACGGTGCTCGTGCGGCCCCCTGGCTGCACCGTGACCGGGTCGCCCACGCGCACCAGCCCGGAGGCGATCTGTCCGGCGTACCCGCGGTAGTCACGGAAGGACTCATCGGCAGCCGACTGAGGTCGGATCACCAGCTGCACGGGCAGGCGCAACGGCTCGGAGTGGGGTGCACCGACCGGTGAGATGGTCTCCAGCAGGGCCAGCACGCTGGGGCCGTCGTACCACGGCGTCCGGCTGGACGTGTCGACGACGTTGTCACCCACGAGAGCCGATACCGGGACGGTGGTGACGTCGCTCAGACCCAGACCGGCCGCGGTGCTCAGCACGTCCGCGGCGACGCTCCGATAGGTCTGCTCGTCGTAGTCGACGAGGTCGATCTTGTTCACCACCACGATCACGTGCGGCACGCGCAGCAGCGAGGCCACGGCGAGGTGACGTCGGGTCTGCTCCTGCACACCCTGGCGAACGTCCACCAGCACGACCACGACGTCGGCAGTGCTGGCGCCGGTGACCGTGTTGCGCGTGTACTGCACGTGCCCAGGGCAGTCGGCCAGGATGAAGGAGCGCTCGGCCGTGGCGAAGTACCGGTAGGCGACGTCGATCGTGATGCCCTGCTCACGCTCGGAGCGCAGCCCGTCGGTCAGCAGCGCGAGGTCGGTGGTCTCCATGCCGCGGTCGCGGCTGACCCGCTCGACGGCGTCGAACTGGTCGGCCAGCACGGACTTGGAGTCGTACAGCAGCCGTCCGACGAGGGTGGACTTGCCGTCGTCGACGGAGCCGGCCGTGGCCAGCCGCAGCAAGGTCGGCATGCTCATCAGAAGTAGCCCTCCTTCTTGCGGTCCTCCATGGCGGCCTCGGAGATCCGGTCATCGGCGCGGGTGGCGCCTCGTTCGGTGACGCGGGTCGCAGCCACCTCCGTGATGACGGCCTCGACGTCCGCCGCATCGCTGCGAACAGCGCCGGTGCACGACATGTCCCCGACCGTGCGGTAGCGGACCAGCTGGGTGGAGACCGGCTCGGACTCCCTGGGAACCGCGTGCTCACCGACCGCCAGCAGCATGCCGTCACGCTCGAAGACGTCGCGCTCGTGCGCGTAGTACAGGCTCGGCAGCGCGATGTCCTCCCGGCGGATGTACTGCCACACGTCGAGCTCGGTCCAGTTGCTCAACGGGAAGACGCGGACGTGCTCGCCGGGCCGGTGCCTGCCGTTGTAGAGGTTCCACAGCTCAGGACGTTGGTTGCGCGGATCCCACTGCCCGAACTCGTCGCGCAGCGAGAAGACACGTTCCTTGGCGCGAGCCTTCTCCTCATCGCGCCGACCGCCGCCGAACACGGCGTCGAACCGGTGCTCCCCGATGGCGTCGAGCAGCGGCTGGGTCTGCAAGGGATTGCGGGTGCCGTCGGCACGCTCGCGCAGCCGGCCGTCGTCGATGTAGTCCTGCACGCTCGCCACGACGAGCCGCAGGCCGAGCCGCTCGACGGTGGCGTCACGGAAGGCCAGGACCTCGGGGAAGTTGTGGCCGGTGTCGACGTGCAGGACCGGGAACGGCACGGGGCCGGGCCAGAACGCCTTGGTGGCCAGGTGCAGCATCACGACGGAGTCCTTGCCGCCGGAGAACAGCAGCGCCGGGCGCTCGAACTCCGCCTGCACCTCGCGGATGATGTGGATCGCCTCGGACTCCAGCCACTCCAGCTGGTCCAGGAGGTAGGACGGGCGCGTCGGCCGCGCGTCATCAGTGACGGTCATGAGTTCCTTCTCATCAGGTGTGCAGGCCGCACTCGGTCTTGTCCAGACCGGCCCAGCGGCCGGCTCGGGGGTCCTCGCCGGGGGCGACACGCCGTGTGCAGGGTGCGCAGCCGATCGACGGGTAACCGTCGTGGACGAGGGGATTGACGATCACGTCGTGGTCGTCGGCGTACGCGAGGACGTCGTCGAACGTCCAGGCCGCCAGTGGGTTCACCTTGACGAGACCGTTCTTGTCGTCCCACGTGACCAGCGGGGTGTCGGCACGCGTCGGACCCTCGTCGCGCCGCACGCCGGTGATCCACACCTCGTACTCGGCCAGGGTCCGGGTGAGGGGCTCGACCTTGCGCATGGCGCAGCATGCCGCGGGGTCGCGGGCGAACAGGTCCTTGCCGTGCTCGGCGTCCTGCTCGGCGACCGTGCGTTCAGGGGTGACGTCGACGATGGTCAGCTCCATGGAGGACTCCACGGCGTCACGGGTGCCGATCGTCTCGGCGAAGTGGTAGCCGGTCTCGAGGAACAGCGTGTCCACCCACGGCAGGTGTCGGGCGACGACGTGGGGGAGTACGGCATCGGCCATCGAGCAGGCCACGGCGGTGCGGTAGCCGAACGTCTCGGCCACCCAGGCCAGGACCGCGTCGTGGTCAGCATCGGCGGGCAGGGCGGCGCCCTGCCCGGCCAGTGCCTTCAGCTCCGCGGTGCCGCGACGGGGTCCGAGCACCTGCTCACGGGTGCGGTGGTGCTCCTCGCGCGCCGCATCGTGCGCGAGCTGTCGCTCGCGACGCTCGGCCAGCGTCGGTGTCGCGTCACTCATGGCGCTCCTCTCGGGTACGTGATGGGGCGGGGTCGAAGTGGGATGGGGGTCGAACCCATGGTCGATGGCCAGCGTAATTTGCCTGTGGCCCTTCGACGGACGATGTCTACTGGGTGGACACCGGTGTGTGGACGGTTTCCGGGGCCCTGCCCGCGCGTCGTCCCTCGGGGACGCTCAGCCTCCTTCGCTACGCTTCGGACATGGCACGCCTCATCGACATCCACCCGCAAAATCCCCAACCGCGAGCAGTCGAGCAGGCCATGCAGGTCGTGCTCGACGGAGGGCTGCTGGCCTATCCGACGGACTCTGGGTACGCCCTCGGAGCGCAGCTGGGCAACAAGGACGCGTTGGAGCGCATTCGTGCGATCCGCAGGCTGGACGACAAGCACCACTTCACGGTGGTGTGCAAGGACTTTGCCCAGCTGGGCCAGTTCGTGCACGTGGACAATGCCATCTTCCGCGCTGTCAAGAACGCGACGCCGGGGCCGTACACGTTCATCCTCCCGGCGACACGCGAGGTGCCTCGCCGGCTGCTGCACGCCAAGAAGAAGACCGTCGGTGCCCGCATCCCCGACCACGTCGTCGTCCAGGCGCTCCTGGCCTCGTTGGGAGAGCCACTGCTCAGCAGCACCTTGATCCTCCCCGAGCAGGAGGAGGCCATGACCGAGGGCTGGCTGGTCAAGGAGGAGCTGAACCACCAGGTGGATGCCGTGGTCGAGTCCGGTGACGTGACGGCCGACCCGACGACGGTCATCGACTTCGCCGACGGGACCGCGGAGGTCGTGCGCGAGGGCGCCGGCGACAGCTCCCGGTTCCTCTGAGCATGGGTGCTCCGCTGATCGTGCTCGTCCCGGGAGCGGGCGGGTCTGCGTGGTACTGGCATCGCGTCGTGCCACTGCTGCAGGCCGGTGGGCGTCGGGCCGTGGCCGTCGACCTGCCCGGGAACGACCCGGACGCGGCACTGCTCGACTCCGTCGACCGGGTGGTCTCTGCTGCGCGGGACGGTGGCGAGGTCGTGCTCGTGGGGCAGTCGTTCGGTGGCTTCAGTGCCTCGGCGGCCGTCCCGCGGCTCGAGGTGCGCGAGCTGGTCCTGGTGAACGCCATGATCCCGCTCCCCGGTGAGTCAGGCGCGCAGTGGTGGAAGGCGGTCGGTCAGCGTGCCGCCCGTCGGGAGGCCGAGGCGGCGGCGGGCCGTGATCCCGATGCGGGATTCAGCCTCGAGACCGTCTTCTTCCACGACCTCTCGCCGCAGCTCGTCGCCGCGGCACTCGAGCACGAGCGTGAGCAGGCCGAGCGCGCCTTCAACGATCCGTGGCCGCTCGAGGCGTGGCCCGAGGTCGCGACCCGGGTGCTCGTCGGCGACGACGACAGGCTCTTTCCGCCGGAGATGCAGCGGCGAGTGGCGCAGGAGCGTCTGGGCCTGCCCGTGCAGACACTGCCGGGCGGGCATCTCAACGCGCTCAGCCGTCCCGAGGAGCTGGCTGCGGCCATCCTGTCCGGCTCAGCCGACTGAGGCGTGGCGGCGGCCCGCGACGGCGACACCGACACTGGTCGCCAGCAGGCCCGCCACCATCACCATCGCCACGTAGCCGGGCACGGCAGCCACCAGCAGCGTGACCAGGTACGGCGCAGCGAAGCCCACGTAGGTGAGGCTGTAGAACACCGCGTTCACGCTCGCCAGGTCGCCTGGATGTGCGACCTCCTCGACCGTCCGCAGGCCCCCCACGAGGATCAGCCCGTACGCCGCGCCGAGCAGCACGCAGATGATCGGCACGGGCCACGCCACACCGGCGGCGGCCGCAGCCGTGGCCAGGAGGAACCCGGCGATTCCGGCGACGCCACCGGTCAGCAGCGTCGCGGTGATCGACAGGCGCCGCCCGACGGGCTGCAGGAGGATCCCGGCAGCCAGTGTGGTGGCGACCAGGACACCGCCGACGGCGATGTGGGGCCCGGGCACGGCGACGATCGACGGAATGGCGGCGAACGCCAGCGTCGCCCCGCCGAAGACCCACGGTGCCGTCGGTACGACCTGGGTGAGGAAACGCCGTGAGGTGATCGCCCTGCGGACGCCGCGCACGAGGTCGTCGCCGTGGCCCGCGTCAGAGGCGGCAGGCTCCGGGGCACGCCACATGACGGCCCAGACCAGCACGGTCAGGACCAGGTGCGGGACATAGGGCACGACCGTCGGGTGAGCGACCCATTGGCCGAGGACGCCGGCGACGAGGGGACCGGTGCCGAAGCCGGCGGTCAGGGCGATGGCGGCACGCCGCGCGCCCACACCCGGCGCGGCGGCGGAGAGCTCCTTGACCCATGCGGTGCCCGGCGCGAAGGCGGCCCCGGACGCGATCCCTGCGAGGAGCCGTCCGAGGAGCAGGAGGAGCGAGGAGTCCTGGCCGAGGATGAGCACGACCGTGGCCACGAACGACAGGACCAGGACGGGGCGCAGGACACGACGGCGCCCGAGTCGGTCGGAGATCGGGGCCACGATCAGCAGTGCGGGGATGAGTCCCGCGGCGTAGGCGCCGAAGAGCGCCGTGACCTCTGCGCTGCTGGCACCGTGGGACTCATAGACGGGCAGGATCGCCGCGAACTGGTTGGCTCCCCACCCGACGGCAAAGAGGGCCAACGCGGCCCGCATCCACGGCGGCACACACTCAGGGTCTCAGATGCCCGACAGTCATGGTGCGGGCCACCCACGCAGCACGTGGTCGAGCGCATCGATGGCGCGCGTCCAGCTCGCCTCTGCGTCCGGAGCGCTGTGACTGAACCCCCCGGCTGCCTCGAGGCTCACGAACCCGTGGATGCTGCTCCCCAGCAGGCGGACGGCGTGGACGTGCTCGGACTCCGGCACCGCGTAGCCTCGCAGGATCGTCACCGCAAGATCGGTGTGTCGTCGTCCGTCGCTCGCCTCGGCGGTGGCGGGGTCCAGCCTGCGATGACTCGCCTCGTACCGTCCCGGGTGACGTCGGGCGTAGCTGCGAAAGCTCTCGGCGTAGGCGGCGAGCGCCTCCCGGCCCGCTCGCCCCGCGAGGGCGTCCGCCGCGCCCTCGGCCATCTCGCTGAGGGCGAGCAGGCACACCTTGGTTCGCAGATCGTCAGATCCCGTGAGGTGTGAGTAGAGGCTGGCCGGCTTGACGCCGACGTGGCGGGCGACGCGGGAGACCGTGACGGCATCGAAGCCCATGGCATCGGCCACCTCAGCGCCCGCCGTCGCCAATCTGGTGGAGGTCAGTCCGACGCGGGGCATGACAACCATCCTACACATTGATTTGGATTGCCTATATGTATTAGGTACGGTCGATCTGGACACCACGGAGGGACATCATGCAGCTCATCGAGCAGTCGGAGATTCGACGTTCGTTCGTCAACAGCTCACGGAGCCGGGCCGCGGCTGTGACCTTCCCCAGACCGTGGCCGCCCGAGCGCTTGGAGGACCGGGACTTCCTCGGATGGAGCGATCCGAAGGCACCCCGGCGTGGGTACCTCGTGGTGGATGCGGGGAGGTACGAGCGGGTGGTCGCCGTGGAGCTGAGGCTTCCGCCCGGCACCGCGACCGGACGGCAGACGATGTGCGACTGGTGCCAGACATCGGACGCGCCCGGTGGCGCTCGGCTTGTGGTGGCCCAGCGGGCGGGTGCGCGCGGCCGCGCCGGTGACACCGTCGGTGTGTACGTGTGCGAGGACTTCGCGTGCTCGCAACGGGCCCGCCAGCCCTTGAAGCCACACCAGATATCGGTGTCAGGCCGGGGCGATCAGCGTATCCCCGAGCTCCTCGAGCGTGTCCACTCGTTCGTCGACAGGGTGTTGCAGGTGGACTAGTCAGACAGGACTGGGCAGACACTGCCTCAGGCCGTGTGCGCGCACGAAAGAGCGGGGCCGGCGAGCATCTGGTGCTCGCCGGCCCCGCCGTCGTGGCAGCCGTGCTCAGATCTGCGACGGTCCCGGATCGCTCGGCGGAGCGGGATCGACGTGCTGCGCTGGTGCCTCCTGACCCCTCTGGGCCCTGGTCTCCTGCTCGAAGGTGGAGAGCCAGCCTTCCCAGCGGCTGCGCATCGGGCCGATGAGCCCACCGCCGACGCCGACGACGATGACGCCACCGACCGTGGCGAGCACTGCGATCAGGACGGGCAGGGTCACCGACAGGCCGATGCCGACCTGGTTGACGGCCGCGATCACACCCAGCGCCACGATCGTGATGCTGACGATCTTGGTCAGCAACGGACCGTAGGACAGACGGGCCGTGCTGGCGCTGAGGATGTCACGCACCGCATTGGCGATGGCACCCACGATCACCAGGATCACGACGGCCACGAACACCCTGGGCAGGAACGCCACGATGTCGTTGACGATCTGACTGACCGGGTTCGTCGGTCCGAACGCGGACAGCGCCAGCTGCAACGCGATCAGCAGGATGAAGTAGTACACGAGCTTGCCGAACAGTCCGAGCGGGCTGATCCCTGTGGGGCCCAGCAGCTCGGAGGCGCCTGCTCGTTGCAGGACCTTGTCGAACCCGACCTTCTGCAGGACGACCTGCAAGGTCTTGGACACTGCCTTGGCGATGATCCAGCCGATCAGCAGGATCACCAGGAAGACGAGCAGCTTCGGCGCGAAGGCCGCGACGGACGACCAGGCGTCTTCGACGCCCGTCTGCCAGTCGACTGCGGCGGGCTTGACGATCATGAGAATTCCTCCCCGAGATGGATCACATGTTGACGTCACTCACGGTAGGGGTGATCGCAGCGAACTGCACGGAAGCGCCGTGGCTCCACGTGTCGGAGAGTCTGGGCCTCCAGCTGATCTCTGGACGGATCAATGGGCCCGGTGGTCCATGCGGCTGCGTCGTGGTCCGCGACGCTCGAGAGTGACGTGGGGGCTCAGCTCGAGCAGTCTCAGCGCGACCAGCCGGTGCGGCCGGGAGTGCTCCAGGGCTTCGGCGATCCCGGCGTGGTCGTCGACGTGCAGGCGCTGGCCCAGTAGCGCCGAGCCGACCAGGTGGCCGAGATGGTAGTCGCCGAACGGTACGGCGTCGGTGTCGCCGAGCGCGCGGCCTCCCACTTCGGCAGCGGTCCACACCCCGACTCCCGCGATGCTGCGCAGTGCCCGGTAGGTGGCCTCGTGGTCGCCACGTGCCGCGACCCGTTCGAGCTGGGGCGCGACGCGGGCACATCGCTGCGCCGTGCGGTAGCGCTGCGGGTCCACTCCGGCACGATGCCACTGCCAGGACGCGAGCCCCGCCCACTGTTCGCCCGAGGGCGGCACGCGTAGGCGCGACGGGGCCGGTCCGGGAGCCGGTCCGCCGTGAGCCGTGAGCAGGCGCCGCCAGGACGCGAACGCGTCAACCCCCAGCACCCGCTGCTCCAGGACGGCGGGCACGAGCGCCTCGAGCACCCGCCCCGTGGCCGGGATGCGAAGGCCCGGGAATCGTCGTGCGGCGTCGACGACGTGGGGGTGGCCGCCGGGGAACTGTCCGGGGGACTGGTGCGCTCCGAGGAGATCGGGCAGGGACGCCAGTCTCTCCTCAGCGCCCGGGCCCCAGGCGTGTGCCTCGATGACCTGGGTCCCGACCTGCTGCAGGCACAGCGTCGCTGCTCCCGTGGCCATGCGGGTGCCGAGCCACCAGCGGCCGTCGTCAACGACCACGGCGGGGTCTGCGGGGCCGCGGCGCAGGGGAGCGAGCGACAGCGCGATCGAGACCGGTTCGGACGTGTCCAGGCGCCGGCTCAGCTGCATGGGGTCAGTCTGCTCGTCGGGTCCGGCGCAGGAACCCTCGCGGCCGTCGGCGCCGCGTGGGGTCGTCGCGCTCCCGCTGCCGGGAGCGTCGACGTTCCTCACCCCGCTCCCGCCACAAGGACACCTCCGCCTCGACGTCGCGAAGCGCCGTGACCACCGGTGGCCCGCCCTGCAGCTGCCGCCGCGCCTCGATGACTCGCTGGTTGAAGTCCTCCACCGCCTCTCGGACCTGTTCGGCCGAGCCGAGTGCGTCAAGCTCATCCCTGAGCCGGGCGTCCTCGGTGCGCAGGGCGAGTGCCGGCGGGAGGACGCTGATCCGTTCCCGCTCGATGAGCCGCTTGAGCCACCAGTCGGGGTCGTGCTCGTCTCCGAGGTCCTCGATGGGCCGGCCCGCGCCGGGGAGGTCGTCGAAGTCGCCGCGGGCGATCGCTCGTTGCACCTCGAGGTCGACCCACCGCGCCTGTTGACCGACCCGCCGGTCACGCGCCTGCTGCTCCTCAGAATCCTGCGTCACGCCCATTCACCTCGAGCCCAGCCTACGAGCCAGGATCGGCCCGACGGTGAAACTGGGACGTTATTCCAACTTCTTGGCGGCGAAAGGTCCTCATGTCTCGGGTTCGACGTCCCCTCGCGAGTGTCTGTGCACTGGCACTGGCCGGTTCGCTCGCTGTCGCCGCGGAGACCGCCGTCGCGGATCCGACCGCTCCCCGACACGGGCCGTCTGGCACCCGCCGACGACATGCACGAGGCCACCATCACTCGCACCGACGACACCGGTGAGGAGGCTGGGTCGCGAACGCCCACGACTCCCGCTGGCTGCCGGGCAGTGCCCAATCGACCAGGAAACGACGCGTGGACACGGTGATTGGTGCTTCCACGCGCCACCAGGCAGTCGTCGGGGGCGGGTTCTCGTGGGCCGGCCGACGCCCACGGATGACAGCCGACTAGTATTCCGATTCGGAATAATGTTGAGCCTTGCGAGGTGGACCTGTGCTGATTGTCCAGAACATGGTGACGGCGGACGGATTCGCGGCCGACTCTGCCGGAACGGTGGATTTCGTCCTGGCCTCCACGACGCTCGACGAGCGTGACGAGCACAACCTGTCCGTGCTGGAGGAGGTGGACGCGATCGTCCTGGGACGCCGGACGTACGAGATGTTCGTCGTGCACTGGCCGGACGCCTCGGGGCCGCTGGCGGACTTCATCAACCGGACCCCACGCCTTGTCGTGAGTGACACGCTCGGTCATGCTCCGTGGGGCGGGAATCGGTCGGCGGAGGTGATCTCCGGTGGGGTGCCGAGCCTGCTCGAGGCCGTCGGGAGCTCCACCGCCATCGTCTGGGGAAGCCTCACCCTCGTGGCCGACCTGCTCGCTGCCGGCGCCGTGGATCGGCTCTGGCTAGAGACCTGCCCGGTGATGCTCGGTGAGGGGCGCAGGCATCCCAGCGCCCGTGCAGGGCTGAGCGTGCGATCAGTGACCCGGTTCACCGGCGGGCTGGTGTCGGTGATGTACGACGTCGACACCGCAGTGTTCAGTGCAGGGCAGTGAACTGCTGTTCCCGCAGCCAGGCGAGGTGTGCGTGGATGAGCGGCACCACGGAGGCACCTTCGCCGCTGGCTGAGGCGACCCGCTTCATCGAGCCCGAGCGGACGTCGCCGATCGCGAAGATGCCACGCACCGTGGTCTCCAGACTGGCGGGGGGAACATCGTCCATCCAGGCGTCGTGCGGGACGTCCCGCCCGGTGAGGAGGAATCCGCTGCCGTCCCGTGCGATGTCCTCGGGGAGCCAGTCGCAGTGCGGTGCTGCGCCGAGCATGAGGAAGAGGCCGTCGGCCCCTTCACGCGCCGTCGCGCCGGTGATGGAGGACGACACGTCGAGCCACTCCAGCTGGTTCTGTCCGCCGCCGGCGGTGATGGTCGATCCCGCGCGGACGTCGATGGTCGGCGTCGCGGCGATCTCACGGACAAGATAGTCCGACATCGTCTCGGCAATATCGGGACGGCGAGCCACAATGGTGACCTGCCGGGCGAAGCGTGCGAGGTGGACCGCCGCCTGACCGGCCGAGTTCCCTGCACCGACGACGAAGACCCGTCGGTCCTTCATCTCCCGCGCGACGGTGGTCGCCGCTCCGTAGTGCACCCCGGTGCCGACGAGCTCCTCCAGCGCGGGGATGCCCAGAGTGCGGTAGGCGACCCCAGTGGCGATCACGACCGTGCGTGCGCACAGCACCGCGCCGTCGACGTGCACGTGGTGGTGCTCCGGCTGGTCCGCCGGTCCTCGTTCCACGTGGGTGGCCGGCCGGCCGGTGAAGGCGCGTGCGCCGAAGCGGGTGGCCTGCACGCGGGCCCGGTGGGCCAGTCTCATGCCGGAGATGCCACGCGGAAATCCCAGGTAGTTGCGGATCATCGAGCTCGTCCCGGCCTGGCCGCCGATGGCCTCGCTCTCGATGATGACCGTGCCCAAGCCCTCTGATGCCGAGTACATCGCGGCCGCGAGGCCTGCTGGCCCACCGCCGATGACGACCACATCGGCGATGGTGCCCTCGGGGATCGAGTCCGGTGCACCGAACATGGCCTGGGTGACGGTGTTCGCCCGCGCGCCCGGGATGACGCGCCCGTCGACGGTCCGGACCATCGGATAGCGCTCGTCGTCGCCGGCCTGCTCGCGGACCTGCCGGCCCACGGCGGACTCGGGAGAGTGCGTCTCGCTCTGCAGGCCCATCCGCGCGCCGACGTCGCGGATCTCGGCGACCTGTCGCGACTCGGCGTCGGTGACGATCGTGAGCGCGGCGACCACAGGTGGCGCGACCGATGCGCCCCACTCCGAGAGCAGCTCGGTCACGGCAACATGGAACTCCTCGTCGCGCGCGCCGCGGGGAATGCCCAAGAAGGTGTCGAAGTACCGTGCGGCGAGAGCGTCGCGGAGCTCGTCGAGGCGGCCACGGAAGTCCCCGATGCCGATGAGCAGGATCCGTACCGCGGTGGGGACGGTGGCGTGCAGCTCGCGCAGCAGGTCGATCCCGGACCCGTCCTGGAGCTCGACCTCGGCGGCGATGAGCGCCACCGGCCGGCGCTCATCGGTGAGCGATCGCACGCGCTCGCGTGCATCGCCGGCAGAGGCGACGACGTGTAGCTCGTAGTCACGGTCGTACCGACTGCCGAACTCCGACTCCACGGTGCGGCGGTGCTCATGGGAGACCAGCAGGATCACCGGGCTTTCGGCCATGGTCGACAGCCTAGTACGACCCCGACCCCGCGGACCGCACATTGACAACATCTCTTTGCAAAGATAGCTTTGCGAAATGCAGAAGATGGTGGTCGAGGACCTCGGAACACTCAAGGCCCTGGCGCACCCGTTGCGGCTGAGCGCCATGGGGGAGCTGCGCAAGAACGGGCCCGCCACTGCGAGCGAGCTGGGCAGGGCGCTGGGGGAGTCGAGCGGTTCGCTGTCCTACCACCTACGACAGCTGGAGCGGTACGGTTTCGTCGCCGACGACGTCCACCGCGACGGCCGCGAGCGGCGCTGGCGAGCGGTGCACGAGGCGACGCAGCTGCCGCGAGGCCTCGCCGAGACACCGGAGGGCCGCGCCGCGCTCGATGTGGTCAAGGGCGTGCAGCAGCGCGAGCTGCTGGAGCAGCTGCGAGCCGCGCAGGGCGAACCGACCGGTCCCACCTCCCACTCGGACTACCTGCTGCACCTGGACGTCGAGGACCTGGACGAGCTCACCGCAGAGCTTGACGCCGTGATCGTTCGGTATCGCGAGCGTCGCGGAGCGCACCAGGTGGCCGTGCACGTCGTCGCGGCGCCCACGGTGAAGCCGTGAGCATCCGCGCGCGATTCCTGCTGTTGCTGGGTTTGCGCTGGCTGTCCACCGGCCTCGTCATACCGGTGGTCCTGCTCCTGCCGCTCTCACGGGGGCTCTCGGTGACCGAGGTGGCTGTCGCACTGGCCGCGCAGGGTGTCGTGGTGCTCCTGATGGAGATCCCGAGCGGGGGGCTCACCGACGCCTGGGGGCGGCGTCGGGTCTTCCTGCTGGCCAACGCCTTCGTACTCATCGCCTACTCGCTGACCTATCTCGCCCAGTCCGTCACGGCCTTCGCCGTGGCCTTTGCCGTGATGGGCCTCTATCGCGCCCTGGACAGCGGTGCGTTGGAGGCATGGTTCGTCGACGCGGAGCATGCCGCGGGGCAGGAGCAGCAGGTTCCGTCCGGTCTGGCCGCCTCCGGGGGAGTCATCGCAGCTGCGATCGCCGTCGGGTCACTGTCGTCGGCTGCCCTGCTGCACCTCGCGCCCTGGCCGGCTGCGGTCACGCTGGCAGCCCCGTACGTGGCGGCCGCTGCCGTGACGGCGCTGGTGATGGTGTGCGCGTCGCTGCTCATGCACGAGTCGACGCTGGCTCACGCCGAGGGCAGGCTCTCGTGGACCGGGGCGATGCGTGGCGGCCTGGGGCTGGTCATGGGGCCGGCAGTGCGGTGGTTCGTCGTCGCGATCATGTGCGCGGCCGTCGGGGTGGCGGCGCTGGAGCTGCTGATGCCGGTGCGTCTGCAGGAGTTCTCGGCCGAGGAGACGGCCGCCGCAGCCGCCATGGGGGTGATCTCTGCCGGAGCGTGGGCGCTCGCATCCATGGGCGCATTCGTCGTGGCTCGCATCCTGCGTCATCGCGGCCCAGGGCCCGTGGCGGTCGTCCTCCCGCTGGTGCAGATGGTGGGTCTGCTCACCATGGCTGTGGCCATGGGGCCCACGGTGCTGGTGGCAGGGTTCTGGACGGCCTACCTGGTGCACACCGCGTTCGGCGCCGTCTTCAACGCGCTCGTGCACGAGCGCGTCGACAGCCGTCGACGCGCCACGGCACTGTCCATCACGTCGATGGCCTTCCTCAGCACCGCGGCGCTGGCGAACATCGGGCTCGGAAAGCTGGCCGACGGCGCATCGACACCGGCCGGCCTCCTGGTGGGTGCGGTGGGGTTCGCGGGGGCCGCCGGCGTGCTCATGCTCGCCGTCCGACGGGCCCCGGTGCGGCCCCCAGGCTCGGACTCACGGCGCGTACGGGTGTGAAGCGCCGGGGGAGTGGGAACGTCAGGACTCGGCAACCGAGCCGCTGCGGTCGGCGGTGCGCATGATCGTGCCCTGGGCGACGGCACACAACCAAGTCTCGCCCTCGGGTGAGACTGCATGGATCTCTGCGGTGCAGACGGCCTGCCGGTCGTCGGCGTGCGAGACGACGCCCCGCGCGGACAGGGTTCCCGCGCGGGCGCTGCGTACGTAGCTGACGCTGAACCCAGCAGTGATGACACTCGCCCCGACGCGGCTGCCGGCCGCGAAGGTCAGGACGTTGTCGGCGAGGTAGGCGTACACGCCGCCGTGCACCACGCCGTACTGCTGGAGGTGGTGCGGCTCGATGTCGAGCTCAAGCGTGGCAGCGCCACCGCCGAACTCGGTGATCCGCG
This sequence comes from Aeromicrobium sp. CTD01-1L150, assembly GCF_041951745.1. Lineage (GTDB taxonomy): Bacteria > Actinomycetota > Actinomycetes > Propionibacteriales > Nocardioidaceae > Aeromicrobium. The sequence continues at coordinate 1,949,600 of NZ_CP169555.1, read as the reverse complement.
CGCCGACGACGTCATTGAACGGCTGGCTGGCCAGTACGGACTCAGCCGTCTGCAGGCCCAGTGGCTCGGCCATCAGAACTGTCTCCTTGTCTCGAACGATCTGGGACACCCGAAGCGTAGTGGCCTGAGCTTCGTGGCGGCCGGTGCAGGACCGATCAGGACCTGACGAGTCGGGCGATCGCGTCGGAGGCCTCCTTGATCTTCTCCTCCGCCTCGGGGCCGCCCTCCTTGGCAGCATCGACCACACAGTGCTTGAGGTGGTCGTCGAGCAGACCAAGGGCGACCTTCTCCAACGCGCTCGTGAGCGCGCTGATCTGCGTGAGGATGTCGATGCAGTAGGTGTCCTCATCCACCATCCGGTGGATGCCGCGCGCCTGACCCTCAATCCGCTTGAGACGAGCGAGGTAGCGATCCTTGTCGCTGATGTAGCCGTGAGCTGCTCCGGTCGGGGAGTTGGGCTTGTTGGCCATCGTGGCTGCTCCTGTGTCGTGGTGTGGGACTCGATGATGGAGGTGTCCGCGCATCAGTCGGACGTGTCGCGGTCGAGGAACGTGCTCGTGCTGTGTGCCGGGGTCAGGTCCAGCCGCCGGAGCAGCTGCGCATTGAGGGCGACGACCACCGTGGACGCGGACATGAGAATCGCGCCGACGCTCATCGGCAGCACGAACCCGATGGGCGCGAGCACACCAGCGGCCAGGGGCACCGAGAGCAGGTTGTAGCCGCCCGCCCACCACAGGTTCTGCTTCATCTTGCGGTAGCTCGCCCGCGACAGCTCAATGATCGACAGCACGGATCGCGGATCGGACGAGGCGAGGATCACCCCGGCGGAGCCGATCGCCACATCGGTGCCGGCTCCGATGGCGACGCCGACGTCTGCCTGGGCGAGGGCCGGCGCGTCGTTGACGCCGTCACCGACCATGGCCACCTTCTTGCCCTCGTGCTGGAGCTCGACGACCTTGGCTGCCTTGTCCTGCGGACGGACCCCGGCGAAGACCCGGTCGACCCCCAGCTCCTGGGCGACCGTGTCGGCGACCGCCTGGGCGTCACCGGTGATCATCACCACCTGCGCACCGGCAGCATGCAAGGCGTCGACGGCGTCACGGGACTCGGGCCGGATCTCATCAGCGAGCCGCAGTGCTCCGATCACCTGACCGTCGGCCAGGACATGGAGAATGATCGCGCCCTCGGCGCGCCAGCCATCCACGCTCAGCTCCTCGAGGCCGTGCTGCTGGAGCAGATGGGGGCCGCCGACCTCGATCAGGGTCTCGTCCACGGTGGCCTTGACGCCCACGGCGGGGGAGGAGGAGAAGTCGGTCGGCTCGGACACCTCCAGCTCACGGGACCGTGCTGCACCGACGATGGCTCGCGCGAGGGGGTGCTCGCTGTCGGACTCCGCGGCCGCGGCCAGCGCCAGGACTGCGTCCTCGGGGTAGCCCGGGGTCGGTTCGATCCCGGTGACGGTCGGCTCACCCTTGGTGAGGGTTCCTGTCTTGTCGAACAGGATCACATCCACGGTCCGCATCGACTCCAGCGCAAGACGGTCCTTCACGAGCACACCGCCTCGGGCCGCGCGCTCGGTGGCGATCGACACCACGAGCGGGATCGCCAGGCCCAGAGCGTGCGGGCAGGCGATCACCAGGACGGTGATGGTGCGCACGACGGCGCTCTCGGGCATACCCAGCACCGACCAGACGAGGGCGGTGACCGCAGCGGCACCGAGGGCGAACCAGAACAGCCAGCCGGCTGCGGTGTCGGCGATCCGCTGAGCACGTGAGGAGGACGCCTGGGCGTCGGCGACAAGCTTCTGGATGCCCGCCAGTGCGGTGTCCTCACCGATGGCGGTCACTTCCACGCGCAGTCCGGAGTCGGTGGCCACGGTGCCTGCCACCACGATCTCGCCCTTCTCCCGGCGGACGGTCTTGGACTCGCCGGTCACCATCGACTCGTCCATGCTGGCCGAGCCGTCGACGATCCGCCCGTCGGACGGCACCGCCGAGCCCGGGCGGACGATGACCACGTCGCCGACCGCCAGGTCAGCGGGGGCGACCGTCACGACCTCGTCACCGTCGAGCTTCTCGGCCTCGTCCGGCAGCAGCGCGGCGAGGGAGTCCAGGGCGGAGGTCGTCTGGGCCAGGGATCGCATCTCGATCCAGTGCCCGAGGAGCATGATGACCACCAGCAGGGCCAGCTCCCACCAGAAGTTCAGCTCATGGTCCAGCACACGCAGGCTCGCGCCCCACGAGGCGACGAACGCCACGGAGATGGCCAGGCCGATGAGCAGCATCATGCCGGGCCTGCGGCTGCTGAGTTCTGAGATCGCGCCCGTCAGGAACGGCCAGCCGCCCCAGAAGTACACGACGGTGCCCACGACAGGGGAGACCCACCACACCCACTCAGCCTCTGGTAGCTGATATCCCACCAGAGTGGCGAACATCTCGTTGAACCCCACCACGGGGACCGCCAGGGCCAGCATGATCCAGAACAGACGCCGGAACTGCCCCACGTGGTCGCCATGTCCGCCATGTCCGCCGTGACCGCCGTGGTCGGCGTCGTGATGCTGCCCGTGTGCACCCGCTTCGTGGTGACCGGCATGCTCCTCGAGCGTGTGTGAGCCTGAGACCTCCTGGTCGGCGCGGTGCATGCTCATGCACTCAATCTATACCCCGTATGGGTATTTCTCAACGGCTGCCACAGCGCGCGACCGGCTCATGCAGGTGCCACATCATGCTCGCCTCGCGTCGCGCGTTCCGGTGCTTCGTCCGCACGAGAGGCGAAGGTGCGCAGGCGAAGGCTGTTGGAGACGACGAAGACGCTGGAGAAGGCCATCGCCGCACCGGCGAGCATCGGATTGAGGAGCCCGAACGCGGCCAGGGGGATGGCCGCGGTGTTGTAGGCAAAGGCCCAGAACAGGTTCGTCTTGATGGTCCGCAAGGTCCGCCGCGAAAGCCGGATCGCATCGGCAGCCGCCCGCAGGTCGCCGCGTACCAGGGTGATGTCCGCAGCCTCGATCGCCACGTCGGTGCCGGTGCCCATCGCCAGCCCGAGGTTGGCCTGGGCCAGGGCGGGCGCGTCGTTGACCCCGTCGCCGACCATCGCCACCGTCCTGCCCTCGTCCTGGAGTCGGGCGACGACGTCGACCTTGTCCTTCGGGAGCACCTCGGCGATGACCTGAGTGACACCGACCACGGAGGCGACCTGTTCAGCCACCGTCTGGTTGTCACCGGTCAGCAGCACCGGGCTGAGCCCCAGGTCCTTGAACTGCGCGATGGCCTGGGCGCTGGTGGGCTTGACCTCGTCGGCGATCACGAGGATGCCCCGCGCGCGACCGTCCCAGCCGACCGCGACCGCGGTCTTGCCCTGGGCCTCGGCCTCGTTCTTGGCTGCCTGCAGGTCCTCGCCGAGATGCTGGGACCATTCGGCCAGCAGCGTCTCGCGCCCGACCAGGACGGCGTGGCCGTCCACGATGCCCTGGACTCCGCGGCCCTCGATGTTCTCGAACGACTCCGGCGTGGGAAGGTCACCTACCTCGGTGGTGGCGCCGGTGGCGATGGCCTGGGCGATCGGGTGCTCCGACGCGTCCTCCACGGCACCGGCCAGGCGGAGCAGCTTCCCGCGGTCCACCCCCGCAGCGGGGATGGCCTCAAGAAGGGTCATCCTGCCTGTCGTGACAGTGCCGGTCTTGTCCAGCACGATCGTGTCGATCGTCTTGGTGGACTCGAGCACCTCGGGCCCCTTGATGAGCACGCCCATCTGAGCACCGCGACCAGTGCCCACCAGCAGTGCGGTGGGCGTGGCCAGGCCGAGCGCGCAGGGGCACGCGATGATCAGCACCGCGACCGCGGCGGTGAACCCCGCAGCCACGGGGAATCCAGCACCCATCCACGCACCCAGGGTGGCCACGGCGATCGCGATCGCGATCGGCACGAAGACGCCGGAGACCCGGTCGGCCAGACGCTGAATCTCTGCCTTGCCGGACTGGGCGTCCTCCACGAGCCTGGCCATCTGCGCCAGCTGGGTGTCGGCTCCCACGCGAGTGGCCCGGACCACCAGCCGACCACCGGCGTTCACGGTGGCACCGGTGACCGGATCGCCGGTGACGACCTCCACCGGCACCGACTCTCCGGTGAGCATGGAGGCGTCGATGGCGCTCGTCCCGGACGTGATGATGCCGTCGGTGGCGACCTTCTCACCGGGCCGCACGACGAACTCGTCTCCGACCGACAGCTCCTCGATCGGAACCCGCTCCTCGCGCCCGTCGCGCAGGACGGCGACTTCCTTGGCGCCGAGCTCGAGCAAGGCCCGCAGGGCGGCGCCTGCGCGGCGCTTGGAGCGTTTCTCGAAGTACCGGCCCATGAGCACGAAGGTGATGACGCCGGCAGCGACCTCGAGATAGATGTGTCCCAGGCCGTCGGAGCGGGAGATCGTCAGCTCGAAGGGATGGACCACGCCGGGCTGTCCAGCGGTTCCGAAGAACAGTGCCACGATCGACCACAGCAGCGCCGCGCTGGTGCCGACCGAGATCAGCGTGTCCATCGTCGCCGTCCCGTGGCGCAGATTCATGGCTGCTGCGCGGTGGAATGGCCAGCCGGCCCACAGGACGACCGGTGCGGCCAGCGTGAGGGAGGCGAAGCCCCAGTAGTCGAACTGCAAGGCGGGAATCATCGCCATCGCGATGACCGGCACCGCCAGGACCGCCGAGCCGATGAGGCGCTGACGCAGGGTGCGCAGCTCAGCATCATCGGCTGGCTGGTCGTCAGCATGGTCCTGCCGGCCGTCGCCCTGTGGCGGGGTGGGCAGGGCAGCGGAGTAGCCGGTCTTCTCGACCTCGGCGATCAGGGCCTGTGGGTCCAGGCCGACAGGGCCGGAGACCGAGGCCTTCTCGGTGGCGTAGTTGACGCTGGCGGTGACGCCGTCAAGCTTGTTGAGCTTCTTCTCGATCCGGTTGGCGCACGAGGCACAGGTCATGCCTGTGATCTGCAGCTCGACGCTCGATGCCGCAGGAGTGGGCTCACTCGTCGTGGTCATGGCTGTCTCGCTTTCCGTGTTCGGCGGCGCCATCGCCGTCATGGGAGGCCGGCGAGTGGAGGGCGGTCGCGGTGGTCTCGAGGACGAGCTCGGCGGTGTGCACCTCACCTGCGACCTGGAAGTCCAGGTAGAGCAGGTACCGGCCGGGGGTGGGGGTCGTGACCTCGAAGACCACGTCCGGCCCGGAGGTCTCGCTGCCCCGGGGCTCGGCGCCGTGTGGGTGCACGTGCAGGTAGGCCAGGTCGCCGTCGCGCAGGGCCACGAGGTGCCCGTAGGCACCCAGGTAGGGCTCCAGGGTGGTGACCGGCTCACCGTCGCGGGCGACGCTGACGGTCAGGGTGGAGACCTCACCGGCCACCAGGTCGCCGTCGACGCTCACCTCGTATCCGTCGGTCTCGGTCGCGGTGACCGCCTCGGACGGAGTCGAGGGGGTGAGGTTGCCGCCGACGTGCACCACCGCGGAGAGCGTGATGTCGTTGCCGGTGTCCGCGGGGACGAACTCGGCGTACACGCGGTAGCTGCCGGCCTCCTGCCACGTCCACGGGATCGACCACCGACCGGCAGTGTCGCGTTCGGGGTGGACGTGACGGAAGCCGGTGCCGTCGGTCCGCACCACGATCAGGTGCAGCTCCTTCTCGTGGGACACCTCGAAGTCCGTCACCGGCTCGCCGTCCGGGCCCTGCACGGTGAGGGCGAGGTCGCCCTCTTCATCGGTCTTGGTCGGTGCGGTGACGTCGGTGAGGCGGTAGCCGCTCGACTCGAGCGTCAGTCCGGTCGCGGCACCTTGGTGCTTCCCGGTGCTCATGCCGTGATCCTCTGTGTGGTCGGCAGTCTCCTCCGACCAGGACTGCACGGTCGACTCCGGGACGACTGTGTTCGCCGTGACGAAGGCCACGGCGAACACGGTCAGCAGGACCGCTCCGTACAGGCCGAGCCTGGCTGGGGCGCCCATCTCAGGTACGCACCGCCTGGTACCCGGCTTCGTCGACCGCCGTGATCACCGCGGCGTCCTCGACGGGCGCCTCAGTCGTGACGGCGAGCCGGCCGGTCGAGGCACTGACCTCGATGTGGTCGACCCCGGGGATCTGGGAGACCTCGGAACGGACTGCGGACTCGCAGTGTCCACAACTCATCCCGGTCACGGTGTAGGTCTGCGTGGTGCTCATGGTCATCGTCCTCTCGTGTTGTGAAACTGAAGCCTATACCCCCTTAGGGTATCAGGCCAGTCCGGCCCGGGCGCTCCCTGACGACGGCGCGCTTCGACTGGGGGACCGGTCGGTGAGCTGCAGAGCAGGGGAGTGGCGTCGACAAGCCAGGGGACAGGGGACTGGCATCGACCCGGGCCGAGCTTGACTGCTGCGCCCCGCAAGGGCCAGTAGGGTAGGGGCGATGAGACCCGCTGTCGTCGACTGACAGTGGGCACGCGGGTTGTAACACGCGGGGTTGCACAAGGAAGTAAGGGGAGCAAGAGCTCAGCTACGCCACGCCATAGGGGATCTGGAAGTCTCATCACACTCTCACCCACGACAGAATCGACTTCCCAGAAGATGCCAACAGTTGGCACGCAGCGGACGGCCACAGTCGTCGTCCTGGCGTTCGTCCTCGGCGGCTGCTCAACCGGTGACGTCTCGGGGGCACTGCCAACCGGCCCCAACGAGTCGATCCGCGCGGCGATTTTCCTGTCCGCAGTCGGTGAGGACGACGGCACCGGCACCTCAGCAGTGGCCGTCACCGCCGCGGACGGTACGACCGAGATCGTCGAGGTCGACCCCACGCAGAACGGACAGCTGGCCTTCAACGAGCGCGGCGCGTTGCTGATCCCCACGGGAGAACACACCTACCTGCTCGACGACGGACGCCCGATCGTCGAGGAGCATGAAACCCGCCTCGGCAGCAGTTGGGCAAGCTCAGTCGACCAGGGCACGGAGAACGTCTCGGCGAACATCGTGCCGGACAGCTTCGGCCACGACGTCGAGCACCTGTACATCAAGGGACCCGACGACTACCACGAGTCAGGCCGGCAGATCCTCGCGGTGCCCCTCGACCACGGCTCGAAAGAGCGGACGTATGAATGGAAGCACTGGGGACACCAAGACGGCTGGGCCGCCGTCTTCACGTCCGGCCTCTTCCGCGAGGACGACAAGCTCTACTTCCTCGAGGGCCTCGTCCAGATGGACGACGACGAGACGCCGTTGAAGTTCGACGGTGTTCACCGCTCCCAGATCCGGATCGGCTCACTCGACCTCACCACCGGGAACTACGACTCCCGCTTCGTGACAGCGATCAAGGAGGCAGACCGGATCGCCACGACGGACGATCAGTGGGTCCCGGTCGCCAGAGCAGCAGTGGCCGCGTTCAACGACGACGGAAACCTGCAGTGGATCAGTTCCTCGGGGCAGGTGATGAGCGCGTCAGCCCGGACCGCAGAAGCGGAGGAACTCTGTCAGCTGGACGAGAAGACGATCAGAGCCACCTCAGCAGTCGCCTCATGGACTGCCGGGAAGCTCCACCTGCTGCTGTCAGACGGAACATCCACGTGGCTACAGGAGATCGATCTGTCCACGTGCACATCGGACAGCACACAACTCCCAGAGATCCAGGAGTATGTCGAGAACCATGATGTCGACCCCACCTCTCTGGCGATACTGGCCCGGGGGGAGTACCGATGATGCAGGGCGTGCCCTGTGATGCACAGACCTAACTTGACATAATGTGCATTATCGGCCATGAAAGGAAGCGTGGGAAGAGGGGCTAAAAGGCCGGAAGTCCTGGCTCACTGTCACGGTAGGCGAAGCCTTCCGGATCACCGTGCCACGCCACACCCGGACAGCGGCGAGTCTCACGTGACACGAAGGACATTGCCGAAGCTGTCGAGCTGATCGTTCGCTGGAGCGCCAGAGAACATCTGCCTCGACACTCGTCACAAACAACGAACCTGCACCAGATGCTCGCCAACCGGTCGTGGTCAGTCGCTGACGTACTCCGCGAGGTGCTTGCCCGTCAGCGTCGAGCGATCCGCCACCAGGTCGGCCGGCGCGCCCTCGAACACCACCTGACCGCCATCGTGACCAGCTCCCGGACCGAGGTCGATGATCCAGTCGGCGTGCGCCATGACCGCTTGGTGGTGCTCGATGACGATGACGCTCCTGCCGGAGTCGACCAGCCGGTCCAGCAGGCCCAAGAGGTTTTCGACGTCGGCGAGGTGCAGGCCGGATGTCGGCTCGTCCAGGATGTAGACGTCGGCCTTCTCTCCCATCTGCGCAGCCAGCTTGAGCCGTTGCCGCTCCCCTCCCGAGAGAGTGGTCAACGGCTGCCCGAGCTTGACATAACCGAGTCCGACGTCGTCGAGCCGGGCCAGGATCTTGTGTGCGGCCGGAACCTTGGACTCGCCCTCCCCGAAGAACGTCTCCGCCTCTGACACGGACAGCTCGAAGACCTCGCTGATGTCCTTGCCTCCGAGCTGGTACTCCAGGACGGACGCTTGGAAACGCCGCCCACCGCAGTCCTCGCACGGCGTGGAGACCGTCTCCATGAAGCCCAGCTCCGTGTACACGACACCGTTGCCCTTGCAGGTCGGGCAGGCGCCCTCGGAGTTGGCCGAGAACAACGCCGGCTTGACGCCGTTGGCCTTCGCGAACGCCTTGCGGATCGGCTCCAGCACACCGGAGTAGGTGGCCGGGTTGCTGCGCCGCGATCCCTTGATGGCGCTCTGGTCAATTGCCACGACGCCATCCATCGGCGCCACGGAGCCGAGGATCAGCGAGCTCTTGCCGGAGCCGGCCACTCCGGTGACAACGGTGAGCACACCGAGAGGCACGTCGACGTCGACGTCCTGCAGGTTGTGCGCCGAGGCTCCCCTGACCTGCAGGCTCCCCCGCGGCTCTCGCACCTCGTCCTTGAGCGAGGCGCGATAGTGCAGGTGCCGCCCGGTGAGGGTGTCACTGTCGCGCAGGCCCTCAACCGTGCCCTCGAAGACGATCTGCCCTCCCCCGCTGCCTGCGCCTGGGCCGAGGTCGACGACGTGGTCGCCGATGGCGATCGTCTCGGGCTTGTGCTCCACGACGAGCACCGTGTTGCCCTTGTCCCTCAGCTGGACCAGCAGGTTGTTCATGCGCTGGATGTCGTGCGGGTGCAGTCCGATGGTCGGCTCGTCGAACACGTAGGTCACGTCGGTCAGGGACGATCCGAGGTGACGCAGCATCTTGATGCGCTGCGACTCACCACCGGACAGCGTCCCTGACGGCCGGTCGAGGCTCAGGTAGCCCAGCCCGAGCGCCACGAAGGAGTCCAGCGTGTGCCGCAGGCTCCTCAGCAGCGGTGCAGCCTCGGGCGTGTCGAGGTCACGGGCCCAGTCGGCGAGGTCGGTGATCTGCATCGCCGAGACGTCGGCGATGTTCACGCCGTTGATCTTCGACGACCGCGCGGCCTCGGTGAGACGGGTGCCGTCGCAGTCAGGACAGGGCGCAAAGGTGGCGACCCGCTCGATGAAGGCGCGCACGTGCGGCTGGACGGCGTCGACGTCCTTGGACAGGAAGGACTTCTGCACCTTGGGGATGAGTCCCTCGTAGGTGAGGTTCATGTTCTCGAACTTGATCTTGGTCGGCTCCTTGTGGAGCAGGTCGTGCAGCTCTGCCTCGTCGTAGTCCTTGATCGGCTTGTCAGGGTCGAAGAGTCCCGACGCTGTGAAGATGCGCACGTTCCAGCCGTCTGCGTTGTAGCCGGGAATGGTGAACGGTCCCTCGTTGAGCGACTTGCCTGCGTCGTACAGCTCGCTCAGATCGACGTCGGAGACGCTGCCCCTCCCCTCGCACCGCGGGCACATGCCGCCCAGGTACACCTCGTTGCGGGCCACCTTCTTCTCGGTGCGACCACCCTTCTCAGTGGTCATGATCCCGCTCGCCTTCCGGGTGGGAATGTTGAAGGAGAACGCCGTCTGGGGGCCGACGTAGGGCTCGCCCAGCCGGCTGAACAGGATGCGCAGCATCGCGTAGGCGTCGGTCACGGTGCCGACCGTCGAGCGAGGGTTGGCCCCCAGACGCTCCTGGTCGACGATGATCGCCGTCGTGAGCCCCTCCAGGACGTCGACGTCCGGCCTGGCCAGCGTGGGCATGAATCCCTGCAGGAACGCGCTGTAGGTCTCGTTGATGAGGCGTTGCGACTCGGCCGCCACCGTGGCGAAGACGAGCGAGCTCTTGCCGGACCCGGACACCCCGGTGAACACCGTGAGGCGTCGTTTGGGCAGCTCGACGCTGACGTCCTTCAGGTTGTTCTCGCGCGCCCCCTGCACCTTGATGAGGTCGTGGTCGTCGGCGGCGTGCGTCAGCTGGTTCATCCTCACGAGGCTGCCGGCGAGGTCGTGGACGGCGTAGTCGCGAACCTCGTCGCCGAGCTGGACCAGCCCCCTGCAGCATCTGGAGGTCGGGGAGGTTGGGGAACGAGGCTGGTATCCATGGCGGTCACGTTACACACGGTGCTGGGCGGGATTCTTCTCGATTCCTGACCGGCTCAATCGCCCGCGCATGATGCAGAACGGCATCTCGCGTTGGCACCCGATCCGGTCCGCATCTACCTGGGGTGCTACGTGACAGGTGTGGTGTTGGGCATCGTGCTGGAACCGGCCAGGCGGCTCAGCCCCGCGTGGAGGACGTCTAGGCTCTGGGTGATCCACGGAAGTGTTTCTGGTGACTCGGCTTCCAGCGCTTCCATGCGCTGATCGTCGTCGGTCCCATACAACATCGGAACCGCGACCCGCAGGGCCAACCGCGCGAGGTCGTCCCCGAAGGCCACACCCGGCAATGTTGCGATGCCTTCCTCCTCCAGCAGGAGGTGAGCCAGGTCTCGACTAGTCATAGCGCCCTGCGCCGCCAGTTGGCCACGGATCGGTTCGAAGTCCGGGTACACATAGAACCCTCCTTCAGGCTGAGCGACGTTCGCGCCCGCTGCGGCGAAGATCTCTGCGACGGTACGGGCCAATCGGCTGTGAAGGCGGCGACTCTGCGCGATCCGATCCACCAGCTCGGGGGGTTCGCTGAAGGCCAGGGCCGCCACCCGCTGGACGGGCTGCGCCGCAGCCGACCAGATCTCGCTGGCCACTCCGACGACGCGCTCTCGGACGGCGCGCAGCGGGCCGTGATCTGGAATCCTGGATACGCCCAGTCGCCAGCCGCCCAATGCCAGACTCTTGCTCAGGCCCGTCGTGATGATCGTGCGATCGGGCATGATCTGGGCAGGAGTGAGGACATCTCGCTTCGGGTCATGCACCAGGTCGAGATAGATCTCATCGGAGATGATCGTCAGGTCGAAGTCCTCGGCGACCGAACATACGGCGCGGACCTGATCCGGTGAGGCCACGGTGCCGGTGGGATTGTCCGGGATCGTCATGAGGACGGCGGCAGCCGGGGCCCCGTCCGCGTGCAGGCGAGTCGCAGCGTCCCGGAGCGCCTCGGGATCAGGAAGTCCGCCCTGACCGGTCGGCGCGGGAACGGTGACCACCTGTTGTCCCAGGATCCGGTTCTGGGCCGCATAGCTCACCCAGCTGGGTCCCGGAAGCAGAACGGGGCCCCCGAGCGCCTCAAACACGGCGAACAACAGGGCCTTGCTTCCCGGTCCCACAACGACGTGCTCGGCACGGGTCGGCACCTTGCGTCGGACCCAGTATTCTGCGGCTTCGTCGAGGAGTTCGGGCAGTCCCTGGACTGGGCCATATCCGGCACGGCCCGCATGTTCACCGAGCGCGGCGGTCAACATCGGATGAACCGGGATGTTTGCCTCTCCAAAGCCAAGAGCGACCACGGGAAGTCCGGCCCGGCGGCGACGATCGATCTCTTGGTTGATGGCCAGGGTGGGTGATAAAAGCATCGGTTGGTCCTTCGTCTCCGAATGGCGTTCTTCTCCACGGGGGTCGCGGAGAACTGTGGTGAAGCGGCGGTCATCTTCCATCGGACACCGCTGGAATGGTGGGCACCGACTCGAGAAGAGTCACGGTGTACGGATGCTGTGGCTTGCCTACGATGTTCTCCGTGGGACCGATCTCGACGAGGTCGCCGCGATAGAGCACACAGATCCGGTGGCACGTCTGAGAGACCAGGGCTAGGTCATGGGAGATCATCACCACCGTCAGCTCGCGGGTTTGTTCGATCTGGCGCAGCAACCGGATGATCTGAGCCTGAACTGAGACATCGAGTGCGGACGTCGGTTCGTCGAGCAGCAGAATCTCGGGCTCCAAGGCGAGTGCACGAGCGATGGCTGCCCGTTGGCACTGACCACCGGAGAGTTCGCCCGGCCGCTTCTCTCGGATCGACGGGTCCAGGCCGACGTCACGTAGCAGCGAGACCACCATCGCTTCACGTTCCGCCTTGCCGCGCGCCAGGCCGTGCAGGATCAACGGCTCGGCCACGACCTCGGCAATGGTCAACCGGGGGTTCATGGCACTGAAGGAGTTCTGGTACATGAACTGCACACGCCGGGCGAAAGCTTTGCGTCCCAGCGCTCTGTCGCCGATGTCGGTGTCCTCCAACCACACCGTGCCCTCGGTCGGAGTCTCGAGACGGGCGATGATGCGGGCGAGGGTGGACTTGCCCGAGCCGGATTCGCCCACCACACCGAGCCACTCCCCGGGTTGTACGTCGAAGCTCACATCCTGGAGCGCTCTTGTCGCAGAACTCCGCCGGCCTCGTCCGCCAAAGTCCTTGGTGAGTCCCCGAACGGACAGCAACGGTGACGCCGAGGACCAGTCATCGTGTGCGCCGGTCTGCCGAGTGTTCATCGCGAGGCTCCTGGTGCTTCGTCGAGAGTGGAGCGGTCCGCGCCATCGATCAGTGGGTAGTGGCAGGCCGAAACGTGCTTCCTGCCTTCCAGCGTCGGTTCTTCACGTACGCACCGGTCGTCGTCGCTTCGCGGGCAACGGGGATGGAATAGGCAGCCCGCCGGCCACTCCCCTGGCAGTGGAACCGCCCCGGGGATCGTGAGGACTTCCTGAGCAACGACGTCGAGTTGCGGCCGACTCCGCAACAGGCCGGCAGTGTAGGGATGGCGAGGTGCGTTGAGTACCTGGTCGGTGGGACCGAGCTCGACGATCCGGCCGGCATACATCACGGCGACTCGATCGACGAGTGACGCGACGATCGCCAGGTCATGGCTCACGAAGATCACCGAGCACTCATGTTCGGTTCGGATCCGATTGATCAGTCCGACGACCTGCCGCTGGACGGTCACGTCGAGCGCGGTCGTTGCCTCGTCGGCAATCAGCAACCTCGGTGAATTCGCGATGGCGATCGCGATAGCGACTCTCTGGGCCATTCCGCCAGACAACTCATGCGGGTAGGACCGCAGCCGTGACTCGGGCTCGGCAATGCCAACTTCGTCCAGCAGCCGTAGCGCTTCGGCCCGCGCGGAGCGGGTACTGATCTTGCGGTGGACTCGCATGGCCTCCACAAGTTGCTTGCCGACCGTGAACAGGGGGTCCAGGCTGCCGATGGAGTCTTGGAACACCATGCCGACCCTCGCGCCGCGCAATCCTCGCAGCCGCCGCTGCGAGGCGGTGGTGACGTCGATGCCGTCAACCCGGACGGTCCCGGCAGTGTGGTGGACACCTCGGGGCAGCAGACCAACCAGCGACCGGACGAGCAATGACTTTCCCGAACCGGACTCGCCGATGATCCCCAGTGCCTCACCGGGCTCCACGGCCACGGACAGATCCTCCAGCAGCGTAAGTTCCTCGTCTTGGTTATGGGTCGCGAGCGAGAGACCCTCGACCTCAACGAGAGGGTCGGGCACGGTGTTCATCGGTTCGCTCCCAGCTTCTTGTCGGTGATATCGCGCAGCCAGTCGCCGACGTAGTTGACTGCCAATGCCGTGAACACGATGCACAAGCCGGGAAGTACCACCATCCACCAGGCTTGATCCATGAACAGGCGGGCATCGCCGAGCATGTTTCCCCAGGTCGGTGTCGGCGGTGGGACGCTGAGGCCGAGGAAACTGAGGCCGGCATCGATGACGATGGCCCGCGACATGACGTAGGTCCCCTGCACGCCGATCGGCCCGAACAGGTTGGGGATGACATGGTGACGCATCACCCACCAGCGGCTGCCCCCGGCGACGTATGCAGCTTCGACGAAGGGGGATGCTATGAGTGATAGGCCGATCCCGCGTACGACACGCGCAATGCGCGGGAAGTACACCAGCGTCAGGGCCACGATGACCTGCCAATGCCCGCCACCGAAGGCTGCGACCAGCAGGATCGCCAGGACGATGGAAGGGAAGGCGATCAGCCCATCCAGGATGCGCATGATGACGTTGTCCACGGAGCGCCAGATCACAACGACAGCACCGAGAACTCCCCCGATCACGCTACTGGCGATCGCGACGGAGAACCCGATCATGAGAGATGAGCGCGCGGCGACGATGAGTCGATCCAGGGTGTCGCGTGAGAAGTTGTCCGTCCCCAGGAGATGCTCAGCCGATGGCGGCACCAGTCGATGGTCGCCGACCGCGACCGTGGCTCCGTACCGGGTCAGCCGTTCGTCGAGCAACGCGGCGATGAGGACCACGACCAGCCACCCGAGACAGAGCAACGTCACTAAGTCGAGCGCTCGACGGCGACGGCGTGACCGCCGCGGGCCCGTCAGTTCTGTGGTCATCCTCGTCCCTTCACGCGCGAATCCGCGGATCGATCACGGCGTAGAGAGCATCGACCACCAGGTTCACCAGCACATAGGCGAACGCCGCGACCAGGACGACGCCCAGCAGCAGTGGGTAGTCGCGCTGCAGTGCTGCTTCGACGGTGAGCCACCCGAATCCGGAGATGTTGAACACGATCTCCACCACGACGGCCGCTGTGATGAATCCTCCGAAGGCATTGCCGATCACCGTGATAGCAGTCACCAGCGCGCTCTTCAGCTGGTGGCGACCGACTACAGAGGATGAGGCCAGACCTCGCGCACGTAGCGACGTCACCCAGGGTTCGTTGCTCGTCGTGACCACCGAGTCGCGCACCATCCGTGCAACGAGCGCGACCTGATCGATGGACAGAGCAATCGCCGGAAGGATGATGGCCATCAGCCAACCGGTGATGGATTCGCCCGGCGAGGTGTACCCGGACACAGGGAACCAGCCCAGATGCACGCCGCCGCCCAGAACCAAGAGCATCGCCAGCCAGAACTCGGGCACCGACATGCCGACGAAGGTGCTGCCCATCAACCCTCGATCGAGCACTGTGCCACGGAAGTGACCCGCCAGGAGTCCGAACGGGATTCCGATCACGATCACGATCAGCAGGCCGAGAAGCGCGATACTGATGGTCGGACCGATGTGTTGGCCGATCATCTCCAGGACTGGTCCACCGAAACGGATTGACTCCCCCAGATCGCCTTGGAGCAGATTTCTCAACCAAAGGCCGAATTGGATGTAGATCGGCTCGTCCAGGCCCCAGCGTTCGGTCAGATGGCGCACTTGCTCTTCGCTGGCCCCTTCACCAAGCATCAGGGTGGCCGGCGTTCCCGGTGCGAGTCGGGAGAGCGTGAACGTCAGTACAGCGATCACCGCGAGCACCGGTACCGCCAGGAGTGCACGCTGTGCCACGAAACGTGGCAGCGAGGTCGTCGGGGTTCCGGACATCTCGCTCCTGTCGGGATCGGTTCGGGTTCAGAACGTCAGGCGAGGTGGATCAGGCCGGCTCAGCGTTCCACCACAACGGCAGGTAGAAACCCTGATCCTCCAGTGAGACGTCAGGCGAGATGCCGTTCACCGCGGCATAATCCGCGAGCTTGATCGCGGGGCGGTCTCCATAGAACTGAGTCTGAATCTGAGCCATCACCGCGCTCTGCTCGGACTCGGACTCAGCCGTGTGCCATGCAGTAAGCAGGTCCGCCATCTCGTCGTCATAGGCATACCAGTCCTCATAGGGGAACTGTCCGTTGAGCAGGAGGTGAAAGGACGGCATCGCATAGCCGACCCCGAACGCTGTGCTGAACATGTCCCAGGTCTCGGGCTGGGTATACCGGTCATTCATCGCCGCCCATTCAGTGACGTCGATCTCAACATTGAATCCGACGGCTTCCAGCTGTTCCCCGGCTGCGATCGAGAAGTTATAGATCGGTGCCAAGGCCTGGGAAGTCATCCAGACGACCGGCTCTCCGTCATAATCTGAGGCCTCTAGAAGAGCGCTAGCTTCATCAGTGTTCTGCTCCCCGTACTTGTCAATTCCAGCCTCGGTGCTCAGCACGCCCATGTCCACGGGGTAGATAGCCCCGTTGAGCTCGAAGAGGTCCTCATGGCCGTAGGCGGCCATCGCCAAGGACGGTTCGTCCAGGGCGAGCGCTACAGCCCGGCGTACTTCTGGATCGTCGAAAGGCGGCTCAGACGTATCGAGCAGCAGGTACTGGGAGTAGTAGGGCGATACGACTCGGGTGGTCAGCCCGGAGGCCTCAACCTCATCGTAGATGTCACCCGGCAGATTCAGCGCAACGTCGTACTGCCCGGAAGACGTGCTCTGGTAGCGGGTGCTGGCGTCTTGGACGAGTGCGACTTCAACTCGCTCGTACGTCGCAGGCCGAGCTGCCGCGAGCCCACCGTCGGCGCCGTTGTCGGCGGGTGTGTAGTCATCGAATCGCTCCATTGTGTAATGGCGGCCTTTCGCCCACTCCACCATGCGGTACGGACCTGACCCCACCAGATCGGTGACGTCCTCGATGACGTCGGAGCCGTACTGCTCAACAATGTCGCGGGGCATGATCGCAGCTGCGGCGATCGGAACCGCCAGAGCACGCACCACGTCGTACGGTTCGCTGAGGACGATGGTGACCTCATGATCGTCGGTGGCCGTCACCTCGTCCACCTGGGCGAACATGGATCGGCCGTTGCTTGATACCTCGCCCCATCGTTCAAGTGAGGCGGCGACATCCTGAGCGTCCAGCGAAGTCCCGTCGTGAAAGGTCACGTCGTCGCGGACGGGGATGACGTAGGTCAGCCCGCCGTTGGTGACCTGCGGTTCCGACTCGGCCAGCATGGGGACAGGCGCGTAGTTCTCATCGAGGCTGTACAAGGTCTCGAGCACCTGGATCGTCGCTGACTGGGTTGCGCCCGACGTCGACTGATGCCAGTCGAAGGTGCCGGGCTCAGCGTCGGTGGCGACCCTCAGCGTCTGTGCGTCACCAGCACCGTTGTCGGGTGAACAAGCAACCAACAAGAACATGGCGCCGACAATGCACAACACGATGACTTTTCTGCCGCGCATGGCGGATTCCTTCCGTAGGCGAGAAAGGAGGCTCAGGGCCGAGTCTCTGAGCCGTCTATGCAACTAGAATTGTGCGCTATCTTGCTGAAGCAACTTTGCTATGTCAAGGTGATCTTCAACGAAAGGACTCACGGTGAGTGCTCAGGACTTCGATCTGGTGATCCGCGGCGGACGGGTCGTGGACCCTGTCCACGGACTCGACGACATCGCCGATATCGGCATCACGGGAACGGCGATCGCGGATGTAGCGCCCACCATTGAGTCCACCGGAGCAACTCGGACCATCAAGGCCGACGGTCAGGTTGTCCTCCCGGGCATCGTCGACAGTCATGTCCATCTGCCGAGCGTCTTCTCCCCCTCCGGTCGACCTGATTCCCACCGGCGGCTCGCCGTGGCCGGTGTCACCACTGCTGTGGAGTTCGCCCGCTTCTCACAAGTCGTGGAGGAATGGCACGAAGCGAGCGCCGGCCTGACGCTCCTCGGTCTCGAAGCCATGCCTGCTTATGAGCGCACGCCGAGCCGCGAGCAGATCGCCGCAGACATCGACGCCGCCGAGCGATCCGGCGCCGTCGGAGTAAAGCTCCTCGGCGGGCACTTCCCTAGCACGCCCGAGGCCAGCGCACTGACCATCGAACAGTGCGCCGAACGTGGCCTCTACGCCGCATTCCATGCTGGGACGACGCACCACGGTAGTGACTTGGACGGCATGCAAGAGGCCCTGGCCTTGGCAGACGGACACCCGATGCACCTCGCGCACACGAACGCGTACCTCCGCGGGGCGACCGACGAGCTCGAGACAGAGAACCGGCGCGCCCTGGATCTTCTCCTCGAACATCCACGCGTCGTTTCGGAGTCACATCTGGCTCCCCTCAACGTTGCCTTCGGCGCACTGAACGACGGACAACTCACCGATCACATCGCGCACAACTGCCTACGTCTGCGAGGGCTGGACCCGACACCCGACGGACTGCGCGAGGCGTTCGAGACCGGATACGTCTTCGTGCATGCGCCCGAGGTCGATGAGCCTGTGACGGGATCGCACGGCTTTCAACTGTGGCGCGAGCTCCGCGACCCGCTCCTCTCCTTTGAGGTGAATCGACGACTGACTGCCTTCCATCAGGCCTGCGCGCGGGTCTCCTCTGCGGGCTCGCTGACCTATGAGGGCCCTGGTTCGTTCGTCGTCGACGCCATCTCCTCCGACGGAGGAGGCTGGCGAAACCTGATCTTGGACCAAGGTGTCCTGCTCGTACAGTTCGGCGCGCTGTCGTGGTTGCAGTTCGCCGCCAAGACCAGTCTGCGACCTGCGCAGATGTTCGGACTGCACTCCAAAGGGCACTTTACCCCCGGAGCCGACGCCGACATCGTCGTCGTCGATCCGCTTCATCGGACCGCCTCCGTCACGATCGCTGCCGGTCGAGTCATCGCCGAGAACCGTCGATCGGTCGCGACCGGGGGTAGGGTCATCACAACCGAGCGAGGTAGGGGCGCGGTCGCGGAGAAGGGCATCCCCTATCGCACGATCGACCTCCACGACAGTGTCTATCTCACCAAGGGACGGTAGAGCGTCATGCCACGGGACAAGCCAGCCGCCGGACCGGGTCCTCAAACCTACGATGAGCTCCGCCAGGTACTCCAAGACCGCGTCGAGTCGTTCGCGCCGGGCCAGCAGAGGATAGCCCGTCTGCTACTCACCGACCCCCAGGGAACGGCATTCCGCACCATCGGTCAAACGGCTGAGCTGGCCGGGGTGCACCAATCCTCGCTGGTCCGATTCGCGTCGACCCTAGGCCTGAAGGGATACCCCAGCCTGGTCGCGCTGTGCCGCGATCGGCTCGCGGCCGAAGCGCATCTCGTCAGCCGGTTCTTGAATGCCGAACGCCACCATGATTCGGGCCAACTGCTGCAGGAGACGGTCGGCCACGAGCAGGAGAACCTCGTACGCACCTTTACGCGGATCACCTCCCAGCAGTGGGACGAGACCGTCAACCTGGTCTCCGCTGCTGATCGTGTGCACGTGATGGGCCTACGCAAGTGCCTGCCGGTCGCCCAGCTGTTGACCTATCTTTTGAGCTTGGTCCGGCCAGATGTCCGGCTGGTCGCGCCGGTTACTGGCATGCTGGTGGACGACCTACGGGCGCTTCGCCCCGGCGAGGTCTTCATCGCCGTGTCGCTCTACCGGTACACGTCTGACACCGTCACAGCGCTGGACTACGCACGAGATGCTGGTCTCCACACTGTTGCTCTCACCGACAGCGCAGCGTCGCCGTTGGCCAAGTCGGCTGACATCCACTACATAGTGGACTGCGACGGTGTCACCATCTTGAAGTCGATCTCAGCCTTCATCTCACTCGTTCAGGCGCTCGCGACGGCGGTCGGAATCCGCAATGGAACCCGCAGTCGCGACGAACTCCTGACGGACGAGCGCATCCTTGATCAGTTTTCGGTCTATGACGATTGACCCCGGTTCCCACGGAGCGACCGTGCCGCGTGTCCACATGCCAGAGACCGTCGACGTCGTTGCCGCCCAGTACCCCGTTGACTACTTGAACGTGGCCGTCAATTCCCAACGTGCGGAACAGGTCGTCACCCAGGCGGCGGCCGAAGGCGCCGATCTGGTGGTCCTGCCAGAACTGACCAACGTTGGGTACCCAAGATCTGACGCGGCACAGGACCGCCACGAGTACTACCATGCGGCCGCGAGCTCTGATCAGGGTTTTCTCGACACGCTCCAGAACCTTGCGACCACTCATGGCATGACGGTCGTTGCAGGACTCGCGCTGCACCATCACACCGTCGCCGGGGTCCTGATCAATGCTGCGGTGGTCCTTGCACCCGACGGTTCCCGTGTCGTTGCACCCAAAACCCATCTGCCACGGCTGGAGAAGCAATACTTCGCGCTTGGATCAGCTCTCGTGGTCGCCGACACTCCGGTGGGCCGCCTCGGCCTTCTCACCTGCGCCGACAATTCCTTTCCCGAGCCTGCTCGCGTACTGGCACTGCGCGGTATCGACATTCTCTGTGTCAGCTATATGGCTCCCCGCCAGACCAGTCCGGACCTGTATCGCGCGATCGCCGTGACGCGTGCTTTTGAGAATCAATGCTTCGTGGTCGCATCCCAGGCGTGTGGGTCCCAAGGAGAACTCGCGCTGACGGAGGAGACCTGCATCGCTGGCCCCGACGGTTCTTTGCTGGCAACCGCTGGCGGTGGCCCCGGTAGTGCGCGAGCCACACTCGTCTCTGCGGACCTAGTGGCTCAGCGCCTGTTCCTGCCGCGCTTCCAGGACCGTCGGCCCGAACTCTATGGAGACCTGAGCGTAGGCATCACAAACCGTCAATCGACGACGATGCCGGACGGGAGCGCGTGACCGCGTCTCCCAGTTGGCTCAAGCAGTTCGGTGTGTGGGGCGCCGGGCTCGGTACCGGGGCTCAGGTGAACTGCTGGATGCGGATGTCGTTGCCGGCGGGGTCGCGCACGGCACAGTCACGAGCACCATAGGGCTGATCGGTGGGTTCCTGGACGACCTCGGCACCCTTGCCCACCAGGTCATCGAACGTCGCGTCCACGTCCGGCGTGGCCAGGGCGATGCCGAAGTACGTCCCCTTGGCGACCAGCTCGGTGATGACCCGGGACTCTTCCTCCGTCAGGCCCGGTGTGGCCGTCGGAGGGTGAAGGACGATGGCGGTCTCTGGTTGGTCGGCCGGGCCGACCGTGATCCACCGCATGTCTTGATAGCCCACGTCATTGCGGACCTCGAAGCCGAGGACGTCGCGGTAGAAGGCCAATGAGGCGTCGGGATCGGAGTGGGGTAGGAAGCTGGCGTGGATGGTGAGGTTCATGCTGGTGAGACTAGGTCCTGCCGCGTGCGGGACGCTTCTCGATTCCTGATCGGCCTGGTCACCTTGCGCGCCACGCACGGAACCAGCTCGCTGACCTGATCGCCGCAGGATCTGCGGTACTCACTGGGCGAGACCCCCACCAGCTCGGCGAAGCGTGTGCTGAAGGTACCGAGCGAGGAGAAGCCGACGGTGAAGCAGATGTCGGTGACCGAGATATCCGTCGAGCGCAGAAAGGTCATGGCACGTTCGATGCGTCGCGTCATGAGGTAGGAGTACGGCGACTCACCAAAGGCCGCCTTGAATCGTCGGCTGAGGTGTCCGGCCGAGACGTGCACGTCGCGTGCCAGCTCAGCTACGTCCAGCGGCTGGGCGTAGTCGCGGTCGATGCGGTCGCGCACTCGGCGCATGAGCACGAGCTCGCGCAGACGGTCATCAGAGGGGCTCCCCACCGTCCTGATCCTCCCGTGTGCGAGCAGCTCCTGTCCAGCGCGGTCCGCTCGTTCCTGGCCGAGCACCGACTCTGACGAACAGGTCAGCCGGCCAGGAAGACCTTCAGTGCGGACGCGAAGGCCTCTGGCTGCTCGGAGTGCACCCAGTGCCCCGCGCCCTTGATGGTGACGAGCCGGGTCTGCGGGAAGAGCCGCCGCATCGTCTCGTCGTGCTCGTCGCGGACGTAGTGGGATCGCTCCCCTGCGACCCAGAGCACGGGATGATCGAACGAGCTGTCAACGGCCGGCCAGTCACCGATGTCGGCGAGGTCCCGGCGCAGCAGATCGAGGTTGGCCTGCCAGTGGAAACCGTCCGATGCCCGGCGCAGGTTCTGCAGCAGGAACCCGCGCACGGTGGCACTGGCAATGGGCTCCGCCAGCTGCGCGTCGGCCTCTCCCCTGGTCTCCAGGCTCGACAGGTCAAGCTGCGCGAGGCTGCCGAGCAGGTGCTCGAACTCATCGGAGCCGTCGCTCGCGGCCGGTGAGATGTCGGCGACGACGAGGCGGTCGACGAGCTCGGGGTGACGCAGGGCCAGCAGCATCGCCACCTTGCCACCCATCGAGTGCCCGACCACGTGAACGGGGCCGCCCCGGGCGACGCCGGACCCCAGCAGATCCGCGACGGCGTCGGCGTACTGCTCGTAGCCAAATCTCTCCGTCCAGGGCGAACGACCATGGTCTGGCAGGTCCACGAGCAAGGAACGGAAGTCCGGCACGAGCGCCTTGGCGATCTGGGTGAAGTTCTTGCCCTGGCCGAACAGACCGTGCAGGAACACCACGGTCGCGCCCGAGTCGCCGATGACGGAGCTGTGCAGTGCGGCGTCGTCCACGTCTCTCACTCTAGATGCCTCCTCGGGCGCCGAGGAGACCCGCCGCGGCAAAGGCTCGGGAGTAGATCTCACGGACCACCGGCTCCTTGCGGGCGTTGTACTGCATGACGTGCTCCCCCTCGGCGTTCGCCCGGGCTGCGGCGTCACGCTTGGCGGCGGCGTAGAGATCGCGGTCGTCGGCAGATGTGCGGAGGTGGTCGCGAAGGATGCGGTGTCGCACCGGCTCGGGACTGTCCGGACCGAAGACATGCAGGTTCGCCATCGGGTCCACCGACCGCAGGCACCGGTGATCGGACCACCATGGCTCGCGGACCACCAACGTGAACCCGAGCGAGCACAGCGCGGGCACGTAGCTGCCCTCCGCGGCCGGTTGCTCCACAAGGAGGTCGATGTCGATCACCGGCTTGGCGGCGAGGCCGGGCACCGCGGTGGAGCCGACGTGTGCCAGGTCCACCACGAGGTCGCCGAGTGCCTCGCGGATGCGCGCGTCGAGGAATGCGTAGATCTGCGGCCATGCGGGGTCAGGATCCACAACCTCGATGCCGGTCAGCGGCCCGGCGCCATCGACCCACGGCGACACGCCCGGTGGCGGTTCGGCGTCGGTGAACGTGGTGATCTCCTGCGGCGTGGGCATGCAGCCGACCCTACGGGCGTGCAGCCTGGTCCGCTCCGAGCACGGCAGCAGAACGCATAGAGTCAGGGTGTGGGCTCCTCTCTCGTCCTGATCTCAGCTCTCGTCAACGCGTTCTTCATAGCGGTCGTCGCACGGCGACTCCTCGGTGTCCCCGTCGGTTGGCCACGCACGATCGTGCTCAGCCTCCTGCTCAATGCGGTGGCCGTTCCGCTCGTCACCTGGATCCTTGACGCCCTCGGCGCACGGCTCGACCCCACCTCCGGGCAGGACGCTGCCGTCGTGATGGCCATCGCGGTGCTGACGATCGCCTGGCTGATCGCCCTCGAGGTCGGTCTCCTCGTCCTGCTGGAGGCCCTCGTGCCCACGGGCAGCCTGCTCGGCCCGGTCCCGTTCCTTCAGTCGTTGCCCGCCCGCTCGCGCCGCGGACAGCGCTACGCACGGATCGTGGCCATCGCCACTCGCCATGGTCTCGGCGGCTTCCTGACCACGCGCGGCACACGTCACGGCGTCGAGACCAGCACGTCGTCCACGGCACGGGCCCTGCGGCTCGCCCTCACCGACGCCGGCGTCACCTTCGTCAAGCTCGGGCAGATGCTCTCGAGCCGACCTGACCTGGTGCGGCCCGAGTTCGTGCAGGAGCTCTCCCGGCTGCAGTCCGACGTCGCCGCGCAACCGTGGTCCACCGTGCGCGGGACGCTCGAGCAGGAGCTCGGCAGCCTCGACGCCATCTTCACCCACGTCGATCCCGAGCCCTTGGCCGCAGCCTCCATCGGTCAGGTGCATCGCGCACAGCTCGTCGGCGGCGAGCGCGTCGTGGTCAAGGTGCAACGCAGCGACGCCCGCGCGCAGGTCACGGCGGACCTCGACATCATCGGGCGACTCGCCCGCTGGCTCGACCGCACGCAGCCGTGGGCACGTGACCTCGGTGTCCGTGACCTCGCCGAGGGCTTCGCCGCCTCGCTGGAGGAGGAGCTGGACCACCGGGTGGAGGCGGAGAACGTGGAGGCCGTCCGAGGTGTGGGCAGCCGCGCCGAGCCCCCTGTGTCGGTGCCGGCAGTGCATCGCAGCACGGCACGTGTCCTCATCATGGAGGAGCTGGCCGGCACCCCTCTGTCCGGCGCCGCCGACCTGTTGGCTGCCCTGCCGGATGACGTGCGGCGCTCTCACGCCGACGCCCTGCTGACGACCGTCCTGGAGCAGATGCTGGAGTCCGGGATCTTCCACGCTGACCTGCATCCGGGCAACGTGCTCATCGACGCTGACGGTGGACTCTCACTGCTTGACTTCGGGTCGGTGGGTCGGCTCGATCGCGGAGCGCGACTCTCCCTGGGGCTGCTGTTGCTGGCGATCGACCGACAGGACGCCGCTGCCGCCACGCGAGCCCTGTGTGACGTCCTCGACCACCCTCCGTCGCTCGACTCCCGTGCCCTCGAGCGCGATCTCGCCCAGCTGATCATGCGCTTCGGCTCCAGTGCGGGGCGCACGAGTGACCTGTTCGTGCAGCTGCTGCGCGTCGTCCTGCGGCACGGCCTGTCCATCCCGCCGTCACTGGCTGCGGCCCTGCGCGCATTGGGCGCGTTGGAAGGCACGCTGCAGACGCTTGATCCCGAGGTGGACCTCGTGGCCGCGGCGCGCGAACGCGGGCGGTCGGTGGTGACCCGACGCATCGGGCCGGGCGGCGTGAAGGAGGAGATCGAGGACCAGCTGGTCACCCTCCTGCCGACGCTGCAACGCCTGCCGCACCGCCTCTCCTCGATCCTGGAGGATGTCGAGGGCGGACGGCTGACCGTCACCTTGCGCACCTTCCAGGACCCTGCGGAGCGACGCTTCCTCAGTGGTCTCGTGCAGCAGGTGGTCACGGCGATCCTCGCGGCCACCGCGGCCCTCAGCGGCATCTTGCTGCTCATGGTCGACCGGGGGCCGGAGCTCACCGACCAGCTGACGCTCGGCGCCTACCTCGGTGGGGTCCTCGTGCTCTTCGCCTTCGTCCTGGGGGCACGCCTGCTGGTGCTGGTCTTCCGCTCCGGCCGTGACCACGACGTCGGCATGTCACGGTGGCACTCCTGAACGGCACCGCCGGGCGCGCCAAGGTGGCCGTGGCCACCGTGTTCATGGCCAACGGCTTCCTCTTTGCCTCCTGGATGTCGCGCATCCCTGCGATCCGCGACCTGCTGGACCTCTCGCCCGGTGGCCTCGGTCTGCTGCTGCTCGCGCTGTCCGTCGGATCGCTGTGCGGCCTGCCGACGGCCGGCTGGTTCGTGCAGCGGTGGGGTGAGCGGCGCGTCGTGCAGGCCGGCGCCCTGCTGATGACGACCGGCGTCGTCTCGGCCGGTCTCGCCGCCCAGGCCGGCGTGGTGCCGTGGGCGGCGGCTTCGCTCGCCGTCATGGGGTTCGGCGTCGGTGTGTGGGACGTCGCGATGAACCTCGAGGGGGCGCGGGTGGAGCGGCTGATCGGACGCACGATCATGCCGCGGTTCCACGCAGGTTTCAGCCTCGGCACGGTGATCGGCGCCGCCGGTGGCGCCCTGGCAGCCGCCCTCGCCGTCACCGTGGTGCTGCACCTGCTGGTCGCGGCGATCATCGCCTTGGTGGTCGCGCTGGCCGGGGGGCGCGCCTTCCTCGGCTCGAGCCACGAGCCGCGACCCGAGGTCCAGGCCGACGCGAGTCCCGCATCGGCCTGGCTGGAGCCCAGGACGCTGCTGATCGGCCTGATGGTCCTGGCGCTCGCACTGACCGAGGGCACTGCCAACGACTGGCTCGCCGTTGCCCTCGTCGACGGCTACGACCTCCCGGACTGGGCCGGGGCGGCGGGATTCGCCGTCTTCGTGAGCTCGATGACGCTCGGCCGGATCCTCGGCCCGATGCTGCTCGATCGTCACGGTCGAGTCCCCGTGCTGTGGGCGACCATGGCGCTCGCCGGCACGGGTGTGCTGCTCACGGTGCTCGGGGGCAGCCTCTGGCTCGGCCTGGTCGGCGCCCTCGTCTGGGGCCTCGGCGCGTCACTGGGGTTCCCCGTCGGCATGAGCGCCGCGGCGGACGATCCGCGCCGCGCGGCCGCTCGCGTGAGCGTGGTCTCCACCATCGGGTACACGGCCTTCCTGGCCGGTCCCCCGCTGATCGGGTTCGTGGCCGAGCGTGTCGGGACGCTGGACGCCCTGCTCGTCGTCGCCGTGCTGCTGGTTCCCTCAGCGCTGGCCGTGCCTGCCACACGGCAGAAGCGGGGCGGGTGACCAGCCGCCGTCCGGGGCGGGTCCTCCCGGCCTGGCACCACCGGCCACCGGGCCCCCGCGAGGCATCATGGGCCCATGGACATCACCCGGCTGGGCCACGCGACCCTTCTCGTGGCGACCGATGACACGCGGATCCTGATCGACCCCGGCTCCTTCAGCCTGCCCGAGACGTTCGAGCTCACCGCCCTCGACGCCATCGTCGTCTCCCACCAGCACCCGGACCATCTCGACCCCGACCGCGCGCCGGCGCTGCTGCGGGCGAACCCGGACGCGCTGTTGCTGTGCGATCCCGAGACCCGCTCCCTGCAGCCGGACGGCCGGTGGGTGGAGCATGTCGACGCCCTGGAGCATCGCGTCGGCGACCTGCAGCTGCGTGGAGTCGGTGCGGTCCATGCCGAGATCCTCCCCAGCATCCCCACCGTCGCCAACGTCGGTGTGCTGGTCGGCGACGGCGCCGCCACCCTGTTCCATCCGGGCGACTCCTACACCCACGCGCCGCCAGGGGTCGACGTCCTGGCGCTGCCGCTCACGGCTCCGTGGGCCAAGGTGAGCGAGACGGTGGACTTCGCTGCTCGCGTCAGCCCCGCGACCCTGTTCCCCATCCACGACGCCGTCGTCTCCGATCGTGCGTATGGGATCTACTGGAACCATGTCGTGAACCATGCCGGGGTGGCCGACGCGCGTCGCATCGCGCCGGGCGAGACGCTGACCACCGCGTGAGCGCCGCACCCAGGCGTCACACAGGGCTCGGTATCGTCGGCATGGTGGCCGGGGGGCTAGCCATCTTCGGGGTGCTGTTCGCCCGGCACGTGCACCCCGGTCCTGTGGACCGACATCGTGATCAACGCCGCTTGAAGCTTTATCTCATATCTGAGATAGGATGATTCTCATGAGTGACCAGCAGGACTACCTCTCCCGGATCGGCACCCTCATCCGTGACGCCCGACAGCACAGCAGCCTGACGCAGTCAGAGCTGGCCGAGGAGCTCAAGACCAGCCAGAGTGCCGTCAACCGCATCGAGAAGGGTCAGCAGAACCTCACCCTGGAGATGCTCGCGCGCATCGGCACCGCGCTCGACTCCGAGATCGTCTCGATGGGCACGTCCGGCCCCAGTCACCTGCGGGTCAAGGGTGGCACGACGCTGTCGGGCGCCATCGACGTCAAGTCGAGCAAGAACGCCGGCGTCGCCCTGCTGTGCGCCTCCCTGCTCAACGAAGGCACCACGATCCTGCGCAAGGTGGCACGCATCGAGGAGGTCAACCGTCTCCTGGAGGTGCTGGAGTCGATCGGTGTCAAGACCCGGTGGCTCAACGGCGAGAACGACCTGGAGCTCGTCGTCCCCCGCGACCTCGACCTCGCGTCCATGGACGCCGACGCCGCGCGACGCACCCGCAGCATCATCATGTTCCTCGGCCCGCTGATGCACCGTGTCGACACCTTCGAGCTGCCCTACGCCGGGGGGTGCGACCTCGGCACCCGGACCGTCGAGCCGCACATGACGGCGCTGCGACCGTTCGGGCTGAAGGTCGTGGCCACCGAGGGCAGCTACCACGCCACCGCCGGTGCCGGCGTCGCGCCGGAACGTCCCATCGTGCTCACCGAGCGCGGCGACACCGTCACCGAGAACGCGCTGCTGGCCGCCGCTCGCTATGACGGCGTCACCGTCATCCGCAACGCGAGCCCCAACTACATGGTCCAGGACCTGTGCTTCTTCCTGGAGAAGCTCGGTGTGCAGATCGAGGGCATCGGCACCACGACGCTGCGGGTCACCGGCACAGCCACCATCAACACCGACGTCGACTACGCCCCCAGCGAGGACCCGATCGAGGCCATGAGCCTCATCTCGGCGGCCATCGTGACGCAGTCCAGCATCACGGTGCGCCGGGTGCCGATCGAGTTCATGGAGATCGAGCTGGCCCTGCTGGAGGAGATGGGCTTCTCCTACGAGCGCAGTGCGGAGTACGCCGCGGAGAACGGCCAAACCCGTCTGGCCGACATCACCACGCACCCCTCGACGCTTCGAGCGCCGATCGACAAGATCCACCCGATGCCCTTCCCGGGTCTCAACATCGACAACCTGCCGTTCTTCGCCGTGATCGCCGCGATGGCCGACGGCCAGACGTTGCTGCACGACTGGGTCTATGAGAATCGGGCCATCTACCTCACCGAGCTCAACAAGCTCGGTGCCCGGGTCAAGCTGCTCGACCCGCACCGGGTGCTCGTCGAGGGGCCGACACACTGGAGCGGCACGGAGCTGGTCTGCCCTCCGGCTCTGCGCCCGGCCGTCGTCATCCTGATCGCGATGCTGGCCGCCAAGGGCACTTCGGTGTTGCGCAGCGTCTACGTCATCAACCGCGGCTACGAGGACCTCGCCGAGCGCCTCAACGCCCTCGGCGCGCAGATCGAGACCTTCCGAGACATCTGAGGAGGCCTGTGAAGGCCGATCTGTCAAGGTACCGCTACTTCGAGCACCCCACTCCCCTGCCGATCGCGCATCGCGGTGGCGCCAAGCTACCCGGGCTGGAGCAGCTGGAGAACACGATGGCCGCCTTCCGGGCGGCGGTCGAGCTCGGCTACACGTACCTGGAGACCGACGTCCACGCCTCGCGTGACGGCGTGGTCTACGCCTTCCACGACCTCGACCTCGCGCGCCTGACCGGCTCCTCCGACGCCATCGCCACGCTGGAGTCCTCCCAGGTCGATGCGGTGCGTCTCGGTGACGTCGAGCCGATTCCCCGACTCACCACGCTCCTGCAAGAGCTGCCACACGCACGTCTCAACATCGACGTCAAGAGCGACGAGGCCGTCGAGCCGACGGTGCGCACC
Source organism: Aeromicrobium sp. CTD01-1L150 (assembly GCF_041951745.1). GTDB lineage: Bacteria > Actinomycetota > Actinomycetes > Propionibacteriales > Nocardioidaceae > Aeromicrobium. The sequence continues at coordinate 1,920,498 of NZ_CP169555.1, read as the reverse complement.
CTGCACGAGTGCGACGCGCTGGAGCGGGTGTGCCTCGCGAGCTTTTCCGGACGTCGGCTCCGACGTATCCGAGAGCTGGTGCCGCAGGTCGCCACGTCCACCGGGCCGGCCGAGGTCGCGGCCGTACGCCTCGGACCCACCCGCCGTCTGCGGGCGCGAGCCGTGCGCGCCGGCGCGCAGTGCCTGCAGGTGCCCGTCCGCCACGGGCCGGTCACCGTCGTCTCGCGGACCTTCGTCTCACGAGCCCACGACCTCGGCATGCAGGTGCACGTGTGGACCGTCGACGACCCGCACGAGATGCGATCCTTGCTCCAGATGGGCGTCGACGGGATCGTGACCGACCGACCTGACGTGCTCAAGGACGTGCTCATCGAGGCTGGGGACTGGAGAGACGCATGACAGACGTGGCGGTGGGACACCAGCGGCGGGCTGGGCAGGTCCTGGCATGGTCGCTGTGGGACTGGGGTTCAGCAGCCTTCAACGCCGTGATCGTGACCTTCATCTTCTCGGTCTACCTCACAGACTCCGTCGGCAAGGACCTGCCGGGCCCGATCTCGGCCAGCACCTGGCTCGGCCTCTCGATCGCCGCCGCGAGCCTCGTCCTGGCCGTGCTCGCCCCGGTGCTCGGCCAGCGCTCCGACGCGGGAGGGCGACGCAAGTGGTCGTTGGCCATGCTGACCGGCAGCGTCATCGTCGTCATGGCCGCGCTGTTCTTCGTCAAGGACGACTACCACTACCTCTGGCTCGGACTGGTGCTCATCGCCGTCGGGACCGTGCTGTTCGAGCTGGCCCAGGTCCCGTACTTCGCCATGCTGCGCCAGGTCTCCACACCGGCGACCGTCGGCCGGGTCTCCGGCATCGGCTGGGGATTCGGCTACCTCGGCGGCATCGTGCTGCTGCTCATCTGCTTCTTCGGCTTCGTAACCGGCGACGGAGGGGTGTTCGGCCTGCCCACCGAGGACGGCCTGAACATCCGGCTCGTCGCCGTGCTCGCCGCGGTGTGGTTCTTCGCCTTCGCCCTGCCGGTGCTGTTCGCCGTGCCAGAGCTGCCGGCGGCGGCCAGCCCGCTGGAGAAGACGTCGTTCGTCGACTCCTACCGTCAGCTCTTCGCCGAGCTCCGCCAGATGTGGCGTGCCGAACGACCCACACTGCTGTTCCTCGGCGCCAGCGCCCTGTTTCGCGACGGGCTCGCCGGCGTGTTCACCTTCGGTGCCGTCATCGCTGTCTCCGTCTACGGGTTCGAGCCGGACGGGGTGATCATCTTCGGGGTCGTGGCGAACATCGTCGCGGCGGCCGGAGCGATCCTCGCCGGCCGGATCGACGACCACACCGGCCCGCGTGCGGTCATCGTGTTCTCCCTGGTGGCGATGATCCTGTCCGGCCTGGTGCTGTTGTTCGTCTCCGGCCCGACCATGTTCTGGATCTTCGGGCTCATCCTCTGCCTGTTCGTCGGGCCGGCCCAGTCCGCGTCACGGACCTACCTGATCCGGATGACGCCGGTCGGCAAGGAGGGTCAGATCTTCGGCCTGTATGCGATGACCGGACGTGCGGTGTCCTTCCTGTCCCCCGCGCTCTTCGCCCTGGCCGTGTTCATCGGCGGCGACGATCGCTGGGGCATCGTCGGCATCATGCTGGTGCTCTCCGCCGGCCTCGCCGCCCTGCTCGTGGTACCGGCACGCATCCGGGACCGCGCACTCGATGTGCCGTGAGCCGACGCGCGCTGTCACCAAGGAACTGACGCGCTCCATCACAAATGAGCTGCCGCTCAGGGGAATCTCATGCCAATGCCATACGTTGTGCACTGATAGAGAGAGGAGTCACCATGGCTGAACGAGCACTGCGTGGGGCGCGACTGGGCGCCCAGAGCTTCGAGGACGAGCGCGGCGTCGAGATGGCTCCCCGCCAGGAGATCGAGTACGTCCTGGACGATGGCAGCACCTTCACCGTCACGATGGCCGACGAGGCCGAGATCCCGGCCGAGTGGGAGGACCCCAAGTCCGGCCAGATCGGCCGACACCTCGACGGCGAGGAGCCGGTCAAGAAGGAGGAGAAGCCGGCCCGGACACACTGGGACATGCTCCTGGAGCGGCGCTCGGAGGCCGAGCTCGAGGACATCCTCACCGAGCGTCTGGAGCTGTTGCGCTCCGGTGAGATCGGCCCGCCGCACCTTCACCGCCGCAAGAAGAAGAGCGCCTGACCGCTCGCTCATCCACGACCTGAACGTCCCTGGCGTCGCCGCAGCATCCGCTGCAGACCCCACCAGGTGACCCGCCACAGCGCCTCGCGCACGATCGCGCCACTCATCTTGGAACGACCGTGCTCGCGCTCGTGGAACGTCACGGGTACCTCCACGGTCCGCAGGCCCGCTGCGGCGACGCGTCGGGTCAGGTCGATCTGGAAGCAGTACCCCGCAGACGCCACCGAGCTGTAGTCGATCGCCTCCAGCGTCCCGCGGCGCAGGGCGCGGTAGCCGGCGGTGGTGTCACGCACCGACAACCCCAGCATCAGACGGGCATACGCGGTACCGCCACGCGAGATGAGCCGCCGGCACCAGGGCCAGTTCACGACCGCACCGCCAGGGACCCAGCGTGAGCCGATCACCTGGTCAGCATCCTCGAGCGCCACCAGCAGACGTGACAGCTGCTCGGGAAGGTGCGACCCGTCGGCATCCATCTCCACGAGCACGTCGTAGTCACGCTGCAGCGCCCACCGGAAGCCCGCGCGATACGCGGCGCCGAGACCGTCCTTGGCGGTGCGGTGCATGACGTGCAGTCGTGTCTCGGTGCGCGCCAGCTCCTCAGCGATGTCCCCGGTGCCGTCGGGTGAGGCATCGTCGACGACCAGCACATCGGCCTGCGGCACCGCCTCGAGGATCCGGGGCAGGAGCACCGGCAGGCTCGCGGCCTCCTCGTAGGTGGGGACCACCACGAGGACCCGGCTCACGGGCTCCTCCTGCGCCATCCGAGGAACCATCCGAGGAGCCCGAGCCCGACCAGGGCCCACTGCACCCAGGGGCCCAGCATGAGGGCGGGAGTCCGTCCCGACGCCCGGGGAACCTCCACCGAGATGGTGGCAGCCTCGTGCATCGGCGCACGCTCCACGACGTCGCCGTGCGCGTCGGCGACCCCGCTGATGCCGTTCGTCGAGGGCACCAGCATCCAGCGCCCCGTCTCCAGCGCCCTCAGCCGGGAGATCTTCCACTGCTGCTCGGGCTGGGCGGTTCCAGTGAAGGCCGCGTTGCTGGTCTGTCCGGACAGGAAGTCGGTCTCCGCCCTGGCGGCGTCACGGATGATCTCGTCGTACGCGAGGTCCCAGCAGATCGATCCGCCGATGAGCAGCCCAGCCACCTCCAACGGCTCCGAGGAGTCGCCGGCCAGCATGTCGCGCGGGACGTCGCGCGACATCCGGGCCACCTGCGGTGCAGCGTCGCCCAGCCTCTGCCGGAACGGCACGTACTCGCCATAGGGCACCAGCTTGCGCTTGACGTAGCGGTCCCCGGGCCCGTCGGCGTTCCACACGGTGCTCTCGTTGTAGGCAGTCTCGGGGGTCGGGCCGTCGAAGATGCCGCCCACGAGGATCGGTGCGTCGACGGTCACCGATGCGCGTCGCAGCTCCTCGGCCACCGCGGGGTTGGCGTACGGATCGATGTCAACCGCACCCTCAGGCCAGATCACGACGTCGGGCTGCGGCACCTCACCGGCCTCCACGGCAGCGGCCAGGCGCCGGTTCTCCGCGATGTGCAAGGCGAAGACCTCGCCACGGGGCCAGGTGAGAAAGGCTCCCGGGACGTCGCCCTGCACGAGGGCGACGTCGGTGGTGCCACGCTCCCCCACGACACCCGTGGGCAGGACGGTGCCGACCAGCAGTGTGCCGAGGACGGTGGCGGCGGCCAGCGCACGGTGGCGGACCGCCCCACCGACCAGGACCACCAGGCTCGCGGCCAGCAGGAACATGACGAGGGACAGCCACGGCATGCCGCCCAGCCGCACCCACGCCTCGAAGGGGGTGTCGACCGCGGTGTGGCCCAGCCGTCCCCACGGGAAGCCGGAGAGCGGGAACGAGCTGCGGAACCACTCCCCGGCGACCCACACCGCAGCCCCCCACAGCGGCCACCAGCTGAGCCGCAAGGCTGCACGCAACGGCACGGCGATCAGGGCGAAGATCACCACCTGGGCGGCGACCAGCGCGATGTAGGCCGCCAGGCTGACCGCGTTCATCCACCAGATGAGCACCACCATGAAGGACAGCCCGTACATGGCGCCGACGGCGAGCACCAGTCGGACCCTCGCCGCCGTGAGCCGTCGCAGCACGACCACGAGGACGGCCACGCCCAGCACCATGGCGTACGGCAGGTTGAACGGGTCGAACGCCGCTGCCGACAGCAGCCCGGCCAGGACCGCCGACGGCACGGCCCCACGGGCCCTCACGCGGGTCTCGTCACAGGACGACGAGCTCGCGCGGACGCTGGTTGAGAACCTCCAGGCCCTCATCGGTGCAGACCGCGATGTCCTCGATGCGTGCTCCCCACCGTCCCTGTGCGTAGCAGCCGGGCTCGATGGAGAAGGCCATGCCGGGCTCGAGGACGAGGTCGTTGCCCGCGATGATGTAGGGCTCCTCGTGGGTCTCCTGGCCGATGCCATGCCCGGTGCGGTGGATGAACAGGTCGGCGTAGCCGGCCTCGGCCAGCAGGTTGCGCCCCACGGCGTCCACGGACTCAGCGCTCACACCGGGTCGCGCGTGGGCGCGCTGTGCGGCCTGGGCCTGCTCCAGCGCCGCGTACGCGGCTAGGTAGTCATCGGGCGGCTGGGAGCCCACCACGTAGTTGCGGGTGGAGTCCGAGCAGTATCCGGCTGGTGTGGTGCCACCGATGTCCACGACCACGGGCTCGCCCGCCTCGATGACGCGGTCGGAGACCTCATGGTGCGGCGAGGAGCCGTTCGGGCCCGAGCCCACGATCACGAAGTCGACGGCCTCGTGTCCCTCCTCCACGATGGCGCGGGCGATGTCCGCTCCGACCTCGCGCTCGGTGCGGCCGGTCCGCAGCCACTCGCCCATGCGAGCGTGCACGCGATCGATCGAGGCGCTGGCCTCACGCAGCGCGTCGATCTCGGCGGGTTCCTTGCGCATCCGCAGCTCGTTGACCACGGGACCGGCGAGCGTGAGGTGTGAGCCCGGGAGCCGCTCCTGCAGCGTCAGGACCCGCTCGGCCCACATCTGGTTGTCGACGCCGATCGTTCCCTCGCTGAGGAGGTCGGCGACGAGGGAGAACGGGTCGTCGTTCTCGCCCCACGTCGCGATGTCGATCGTGAGCCCGGCCGCCTGTGCCGCGGCCTTCTCCAAGGCGGGCGCCACGAGGGTCGGCTCCCCGTCGACGGGCAGGACCAGACAGGTCAGCCGTTCCAAGGGCTTGGCGTGGTAGCCCGTCAGGTAGCGCAGGTCGGCACCGGGTGTGATGAGCAGCGAGGAGAGGCCGCGTTCGGCCATCTGCTGACGGGCGCGGGCGAGTCGATCAGTCACCCTCTGAGCCTAACGGGCGGCCCTGCCGCGCCGACGTCGCTCTGGCCGCGAGCGGCCGCGTCGCCTATGGTGATGCGATCCAACTCACACTCATGATCGGGGAATCACATGCGCAGAATGATCGCCGCCACCGCGGCGGCCGTTTTGTCCGTCGGCCTCATCAGCGCCACACCGGCACTGGCTGACAGCCACGGCAACGGCAAGGGACACGGGCCCGGAGGCAAGCACGCGCCGGCGGACGCCGACAGGCTCACCAAGGCCGTCAAGGTCAACGGGGTGCTGCGGCACCTGCGGCAGTTCCAGACCATCGCCAACCGGCACGAGGGCAATCGCGCGTCCGGTCTCCCGGGTTACGACGCGTCCGTCGACTACGTGGAGAGCGTGCTGGACAAGGCGGGGTACGACGTGACCCGGCAGACCTTCGAGTTCCCGTTCTTCCGGGAGCTCAGTCCGGCCGAGCTGACACAGCTCACACCCGAGGAGCGGGACCTGGAGACGGCCGTCTTCACCTACTCCGGCTCGGGCTCGGTCACGGGCCCCGTGATCCCGGCGAACAACAACGTCATCCCGGCACCTCCCGAGCCAGGCAGCGACGCCGGCTGCGCGGTCTCTGACTACGAGCCGGCGCCCGAGGAGGACGCGATCGCCCTGGTCCAGCGCGGCACGTGCGACTTCGGTCTCAAGGCCGCCAACGCCCAGGAGGCCGGTTACGACGCGGTCATCATCTTCAACGAGGGCAATCCCGAGCGCACCGAGCTCGCGGTGGGCACCCTCGGCGAGCCGAGCGACATCCCCGTGGTGGGCCTGTCCTACGACGACGCCGTCGACCTGGTCGAGGCCGACGACGTCACCGCCACGGTCGCCACCGAGACCGAGACCGACCTCGAGCGCGAGACCCAGAACCTGCTCGCCGAGTGGCCCGGCACCACCAAGAACGACGACGAGGTCGTCGTGGTGGGTGCGCACCTGGACTCCGTGACCGAGGGCCCAGGCATCAACGACAACGGCTCGGGCTCGGCGGCAGTCCTGGAGATCGCCAAGCAGTACGCCGACACCAAGCTGGTGCGCAAGCAGCAGCGGCCGGTGCGTTTCGCCTTCTGGGGCGCCGAGGAGCTCGGCCTGATCGGTTCGCAGCACTACGTCGACACGCTGACCGATGAGGAGCGCGGTGACCTCTACGCCAACCTCAACTTCGACATGCTCGGGTCGCCGAACTTCGTCCGGCTCGTCTACGACGGTGACGGCTCGGCGTTCGGACTGGCCGGCCCTGCCGGTTCCGGTGAGATCGAGGACCTCTTCCTCGACTACTTCGAGGACCAGGGCCTCGAGACTGACCCGACCGCGTTCGACGGACGTTCGGACTACGGGCCGTTCATCGAGTACGGCATCCCGGCTGGCGGGCTCTTCAGCGGGGCCGACGACGTGAAGACCGAGGAGCAGGCCGAGATCTACGGCGGGACCGCCGGTGAGATCCTCGACCCGAACTACCACACACCCGAGGACGACATCACCAACGTCAACACCACGGTGCTGCAGCAGCTGTCCGACGGCGCTGCGTTCGCCGTGGGGACGATGGGCCTGTCGAAACAAGGCCTGTACGGCGACAACGCACGCACCACGGCCCGGACCCAGCTGGCACAGCAGAAGGACTACCAGGGAGACCTGGCGCTGCGCTGAGCACGACCCACGACCGACGTCGGTACCCGAACAGGTGCCGGCGTCGGTCGTCATGCCCGGGATCCGATCGCTGATGCTCGTAGGGTGAGCGGGTGACGAACTCCGGCCGCCTGCTTCTACTCGACTCAGCCAGTCTGTACTTTCGAGCCTTCTACGGGGTGCCTGACTCCTTCAAGGCGCCCGACGGCACGGTGGTGAACGCCCTACGGGGCCTGCTCGACTTCGTCGCGACGCTCACGACCCAGCACTCCCCCGCCGCTGTCGTCGCGTGCTGGGACGACGACTGGCGGCCGCAGTGGCGTGTGGACCTGCTGCCGTCCTACAAGACCCACCGGCTCGCCGACCCGCAGGCCGTGGCGGACGGTGAGGTGGTGGCCGAGGACTCCCCTGACCTGCTCACCCCACAGGTACCCCTGATCGCCCAGGCACTGGGGCTGCTCGGCATCCCGGTCGTCGGGGCTCCTGGCGCCGAGGCCGACGACGTCATCGGCACGCTCGCCCGCCTCTGGGACGGCCCGGTGGACGTGGTGACCGGTGACCGTGACCTCTTCCAGCTCGTCGACGACGCCGCCCAGGTACGCGTGCTGTACACCGTCAGAGGCGTCTCGCGGGCCGACGTCGTGGATGCAGCCTGGATTCGTGACAAGTATGGCATCGACCCCTCGCAGTACGTCGACTTCGCGACCATGCGCGGCGACGCGTCCGACGGGATCCCCGGTGTCAAGGGCATCGGGGAGAAGGGAGCCGCATCGCTGCTGCGCGAGCACGGCGATCTGGACGCGATCGTGGCCGCCGCGTCGGATGAGAGCAGCAGCCTCAAACCGCGTCAGCGCACCTCCCTGCTGGAGTCCGCCGAGCTCATCGACGTCATGCGGACCGTGATCAGGGTCCGCGAGGACACCTGCGACCTCTCGGTCGTCGTGCCCCGCCGGCCACTCTCCACGACGCAGCGCGTCGACCTGGAGGCGTTCGGCGACCGTTGGGGACTCGGCGGGGTCACCGGCCGGCTGGTGGAGGCACTGGGCTCCTGAGCCGGGCTCAGGTGGAGATCGAGCTGTACTCCACGACGCCGCGTCGCAGACCGTCCAGACTCTTGCGGGCGGTCGTGCGCAGGTCTCCCGGCCCGGCGGCCTGGGCGATCTGAGCAGTGACGTCGATGAGCTGCTTCATCGTGCGCACGAAGTCTCCTGCGGCGAGCTCTGTCTCCTGCAGGACGTCGTCGAGCGAGGCACCCTGCACCCACGACCAGGCCGCGTTGGCGAAGCCGAAGTCCGGTGACCGCAGGAACCGCACGCGATGCTCGCGCTCGAGGTGCTGCAGGTCCACGCACAGCCGATCCATCTCCTCGGCCACCTCCAGCACCCGCCCGTTGGGCATGACGGGGGTGGGCGCATCGTCGGGATTGCGGGTCTCGAAGCTCAGTCCGCTGATGACGGCGGCGAGCTCGGCCGGGTCCAGCGAGTCCCAGACCCCGCGGCGCAGACACTCACTGACCAGCAGGTCGAGCTCGCTGTAGAGCCGCTGCAGGCGTAGGCCGTCGTCGGTCACGGTGTCGCCGTCGAGGTACCCGAGCACGTCGAGGACCTCGCAGACGTGGTCGAACTGGCGGGCCACCGTGTTGGTGCGCTGCTCGATGCGGCCGCGCTGGTTGCGGGTGTCCTTCTGGAGCTTCAGGTAGCGCTCCGCCCAGCGCGCGTGCGACTCACGCTCCGGGCAGGCGTGACACGGGTGCGCCTTGAGCTTGCGCCGGATCTCGGCGATCCGGGGATCCTCGTGCGTGGGTCCGTGGCCGCTGTCCTCGCGGTAGGGCTTGTCTCGCTGCCACGCGCTGTCGGGAACACGGTTGCGCAGTGACGAGGCGAGGTCGCGCCGTGCCTGCGGGTTGCGGGAGCTGAACGCCTTGGGGATCCGCATGCGCGTGATGGGCTGCACGGGCGTCGGGAAGTCGACGACGCCGAGGCGGCGGGCGTGACGTCCCGCCGTGAGCACGAAGGGGCGAGGTGCCTCCGGGGTGGCCTTGCCAGGGTCGAGGACGACGGCCAGGCCGGCCCAGCGTCCGGCCGGGACGTCGATGACGTCACCGACCTTCAGCTCCATCAGCGAGTCGATGACTTCCTCGCGGACGGCCGCCTTGCGCGCCTTCTTGCCCGAGGCCTCGATGTCGCTGAGCTCGCGCCGCAGGCGTGCGTACTCCATGAAGTCACCGAGCTCGCACTCGGCGGACTTCAGATAGTCCTCGAGCGCCTCATCGGCCTTGTGGATCTGTCGGGCCAGGCCGACGACCGCACGATCTGCCTGGAACTGCGCGAACGACTGCTCGAGCAGCTCGCGGGAGCGCTCACGTCCCACCTGGTCGACGAGGTTGACGGCCATGTTGTACGACGGCCGGAACGAGGAGTTGAGCGGATAGGTCCGGGTGGAGGCCAGCCCGGCCAGCTGCCGGGGATCGAGCCCGGCCTGCCACAGGACGACGCCGTGGCCCTCCACGTCGATGCCGCGACGTCCGGCGCGGCCGGTCAGCTGAGTGTACTCCCCCGGCGTGACGTCGACGTGAGCCTCGCCGTTCCACTTGGACAGCCGCTCGACCACGACCGAACGTGCCGGCATGTTGATGCCGAGCGCGAGCGTCTCGGTGGCGAAGACCACGCGGACCAGACCGGCGCTGAAGAGCCGCTCGACGACCTCCTTGAAGGTCGGGAGCATGCCCGCGTGGTGGGCGGCGACTCCGCGCCCCAGGGCCTCACGGAAGTCGTGGTACCCGAGGACGTGCAGGTCCTCCTCGGGCAGGTGGGCGCATGCGGCGTCCACCGCGTCCTCGATCTCGGCCCGTTCCTCGGGCGTGGTGAGCATGACGCGGGCGTCCAGGAGCTGCTGCACCGCGGCAGCGCACCCGGCACGGCTGAAGATGAAGCAGATGGCCGGGAGCAGCCCCTCGGCCTCGAGCTTGCTGATGACCTCGACCCGGCTGGGCGTGCGGTGCTGCGTCCGCGGGCGCCGTCCGCCCCGCGGGCGTCCGCGGCCACCCTTGCGGCGGTTCAGCTGCCAGTCCTCGCGCGCCAGGCGCTCGAGCTGCCGGTTGACCACCGGTGCCCCGTCGGTGTCATCTCGCCGCCCAGGGCCCGGCACCCCTGCCGGGCTGCTGAGTCCGTCCTCAAAGAGCGGGTACAGACGTCGTCCGACGAGCACGTGCTGGTGCAGCGGCACCGGGCGCCGCTCCTCCACGATGGTGACCGTGTGGCCGCGCACCTCGGTGAGCCAGTCGCCGAACTCCTCGGCGTTGGAGACCGTGGCTGACAGCGAGACGACGGCGACGGACTCCGGGAGGCCGATGATGACCTCCTCCCAGACGGCACCACGGAACCGGTCGGCGAGGTAGTGCACCTCGTCCATGACCACGAACCCGAGTCCGTCGAGGGTGCGCGAACCCGCGTAGAGCATGTTGCGCAGGACCTCGGTGGTCATGACGACGATGGGGGCGTCGCCGTTGATGGTGTTGTCACCGGTCAGCAGCCCCACCTGGTCGGCGCCGTAGCGCTCCACCAGGTCGCCGAACTTCTGGTTGGACAGGGCCTTGATCGGTGTCGTGTAGAAGCACTTGCGGTCCGTGGCGAGCGCGACGTGCACCGCGAACTCCCCCACGACCGTCTTGCCGGAGCCGGTGGGAGCGGCCACGAGCACCCCACGCCCGTCCTCGACCTCGCGACAGGCCTGCACCTGGAAGTCGTCGAGCTGGAAGCCGTGGAGCCCACGGAACTCCGCGAGGTGCGGATGTTCCCGGTTGGCCCGGGCGCGTGAGTACTGCTCGGCCGGGCTGGTCATGTCCCCAGCCTACGGGTGGATCACTCCAGCGGTGATGCCTCGTCGTCGGAGACGGCGTTGGCCGCACGCTTGGCGCGGCGATGGTCGGTCACCTTGGCGATGAGCTCGGAGATGAAGTAGAGCGCGGTCATCGGCCCGGCGAGGAAGAGCATCGTGAGCGGGTCTGTCGTGGGGGTCGCGAGCGCGGCGAAGACGAACAGGCTGACGATGATCCACGGTCGGGCGTGGGCCAGCTGCTTGGCGGAGACGATGTTCAGGCGGTTGAGCATCACCACGACGAGCGGGATCTCGGCCGCGACGCCGAAGACGAGCAGCATCTTGATGATGAAGTCGAAGTACTCGGCCCCGGTGACGAGGCTGCCGAAGCCCTCGGGCACGAACCCGATGAGGATCTCCATGGCCTTGGGCAGCACGACGTAGGCCAGCACGGCGCCACCGATGAACAACGGCGCGCCCGTGGCGGCCAGGATGAGTGCCCACTTCTTCTCGTGGCGGTGCATGGCCGGCAGGATGAACGCCCACAGCTGCCAGAGCCAGAACGGGCTGGCCACGATCAGTCCGACCACGAGGCAGATCTTGAGCGCGAACTGGAAGGCGCCACCGACGCCGGTGATGACCAGCTCGCTCTCGATCCCCTCAGCCTCCAGGATCGGCTGCATGGCGTAGTACGGCTGGGTCAGGAGCTCCAGGATCGGCGCATAGAAGACGGCAGCGAGAACGGCCCCGGCGATGATCGCCAGGACCGCCTTGGTGAGTCGTCCGCGGAGCTCTCGCAGGTGCTCCACGAGCGGCATCGTGCCCCCCGGGGCCCGCGGTGGCTTGGGGGCACGGCGAAGCGCCAAGTCAACCCTGCTCTGGTTGGGTGTCCCGCTTCTGGGCCGTGCTGCTGACGTCGGGGTCGTCGTCGCTGTCGGCCGTCGTCTCCTCCTCGCCGTGCAGCTCCTGCACCTCTGACTTGAAGATGCGCAGCGCGCGGCCGGAGCCACGGGCCAGCTCGGGCAGCTTGCGGCCGCCGAAGAGAAGCAGCACCACGCCGAGGATGATGAAGATCTCCATCGGGCCGATCTGTCGGAACATCGTCACTCCTGAGGAAGGGGGATCTCATCCATCGTACGCGGACAACGCAGAACGCGCGGCTCGCGTCACGTCCTCACGCAGGGAGGCAGGCTCGACGACGTGGACGGTGCCGGCGTTGCGCAGCACCAGACGCCGCAGCCAGGCCTCGTCGCTGGCGTACATCCGCACCCGCTGCAGACCGTCGGGCCGACCCAGCTCCTCGACCTGGTAGTACTCGGCGAGCCAGTGCGCGGCCGGCTCGAGGTCGAGCACGGCCGACGGAGCGTCCTCGCCGACGGTGAACAGGCTCTCTCCGAGCGCGCGTGGTGCGGCGTCGTGCTCGTCGGCCGGCTCACCGGTGGGCGTGGCCGACAGGACCCGGTCGAGACGGAAGAAGCGCAGGTCCTGGGCCTTGAGGCACCACGCCTCCAGATAGCGGTGTCCCTGCTGTGTGAAGACACGGCGCGGATCGACGTCACGGACGGAGTGCTCGTCCCGTGAGGCGACGGCGTACTCGATGCGCACCCGGCGCGAGGCCGCCACGGCATCCACGAGTACCGCGCGGATGGTCGGGTCGTCCTCGTCCAGGTGTACGTCGACGGGAGCGACGACCTCACCCTCGACAGCGCTCTCCAGCTTGGCGAGAGCGCTGTCGACGACGGTCAGCTGGGCACCGACGGCCGAGGCCCGCAGCGTGCGCAACGCGACGATGAGCGCGATGCCCTCACCGGGGGTGAGGCGCAGCGGGCGCTGCATGAAGTCGGCGTCGCGGATGAAGACGGTGTCGTCCTCGTCCAGGGCGCCCAGGTCGAAGTCGATGAGCTCACCGGCGTACTCCCCCACGCCGGTGAACATGAGCAGCTTCAGGTCGTCGCGGATCTGCTTGGGCCGCACCCCGAACTCCCGCGCGACCTGCGCCACGGGGACGCCCTCGTTGCCCTGCAGGTAGGGCACGAGCGCCAGCATGCGCAGCACCTGCTGCGCCGAGCGGTTCATCGCAGGGCTCATGACGCCTCACCCAGGGCGGCCCGCAGCCGCGCGATGACGGCCTCGCGCAGGTCCTGCGGCTCCAGCACGACGACGTCGGCACCGTAGGAGGCGATCTCGGCCGCAAGGTCCCAGGTGTAGGCGTAGGGCAGCTCGAGCTCGTCGTGGTCGCCGGCGAGCTCACGGGTCGCGGTGGCCGAGCGGCGCAGCGACTGGCCACGACCCCGACGTACCCGCAGCACCGCCGTGCGGTCCGGCTCGGCGGGGAACAGGGCGGCCGCGACGTCGTTGAGGTCGGTGCCCTCGGGCACGGTGTAGGAGCCCGCCTCGCCGGCCAGCTCGACCTCACCGATCATCCGGGAGAGCCGGAAGACCCGCTGCGCGTCGCGGTCGGTGTCGAAGCCGGCGAGGTACCAGCGTCCTCGCCAGGAGATGATCCCCCAGGGCTGGACGTGCCGGCGGGCCGGCTCGTGCCCCGGGCGCTGGTAGTCGAAGGCCACCGGGATCCGCGACGTGGAGGCGGTCCAGATGGTGTCGAAGGCCGGCTCGTGCGCGGAGAGCTTGGGCTCGGCCATGCGGACCACGTCAGGATCGACGGTGATGCCGGCCGCCTTGAGCTTGAGCAGGGCCGTGGTGGAGTCCTGCGCCAGCTGGGCGTGCTCCCACACCTGCGCGGCGAGGCCCAGGACGGCGGCCTCCTCGCGGGTCAGGTCGAGGTCGGGCAGCTCGACGTCGTCGCGATGGATCCGGTAGCCGGGCTCGTCGTCGAAGTACTTGTCGTTGCTGCCCATCTCCACGGTGATGCCCAGCTCGCGGAGCTCCTCCTTGTCGCGCTCGAACTTGCGCTCGAAGGCCTGCGGCGCGGATTCACGGTAGTCCGCGATCGCCTGGCGGATCTGTTCCTTGGACAGGAACTGGCGCGTCGAGAGCAACGCGAAGATGAGGTTCATCAACCTCTCGGTCTTGCGGTCAGCCACGGGGCAACAATGTCAGGAGGCGTCGAGCAAGTCGATCGCGAAGACCAGCGTGTCGCCGGGTTCGATCCCGCTGCCCTCCGGAGGTGAGTCGCCGTAGCCGCTCTCCCCCGGGCAGATGACGATGACCCTGCTGCCGACCTGCTGTCCCGGGATCAGGTCCTTCCAGCACGGGACGACCCCCTCGAGGCTGAACGACGACGGTGAGCCGCGCTCCCAGCTGCCGTCGAAGATATCGCCGTCGGGGTAGATCTGTCCGACATAGTGCGCCGTGACCGATGCGCCCTGCTCGATCTCGTCCCCGTCGCCCTCGATGGCGACGTGGATCGAAGGCTCCTGCGGGTCGTCGACCACCTTCGTGCCGTCCTCGAACTCCTGCGGCACACCGTCGTCGTCGAGGGAGAGCTGCGGGACGGAGGACGGCACGTCCTTCTCCTCGCCGGCGGCCTCCTGGGGAACCTTGGAGACGATGTCGAACAGGAAGACGAGGGAGTCGTCGGCCTCCAGGTCGAGCTGCTCCTGTGCGTCACCGAAGCCGTCCTCGGGAGCCATCGCCACCAGCACCCGGCTACCGACCTTCTGTCCGGCCAGACCCTTGATGAAGCCCGGCAGCACGCTGCCCTCGACGAGCGGGACGGTGGGTGCGGACTCACCGGAGAAGGAGTTGTCGAACTGCTCGCCGGTGCGTCCGTTGACGGCGACGTAGTTGACCTTGACCGAGTCACCCTCGGCGAGCTCCTCACCGGCCCCGTCCTCGATCACGCGGGTCTCGGTGGAGGAGGTCTCAAAGCCCTCCGGCACCTCCACGGACGGGTTGGCGCCCTTGCCGATCTTGACGTCGTCGAGGGCACCGGCGCCGGAGCACCCGGTCAGGAGGAGCGTACTGGCCATGGTGATGACCGCGAGACGGCGCACAGCGTTGACTTTCGACGAGGGACGGGAACCTCGCTCACCCTAGCCTCGGCGGCCAAGAGGAGACTGAGTGTCGCCCGGGGGTGCTCACATCCCGTCGATGAGGCGCTGCACCCGCTCGTCGCGGGAGCGGAACGGGTCCTTGCAGAGCACGGTGCGCTGGGCCTGGTCGTTGAGCTTCAGGTGCACCCAGTCGACGGTGAAGTCCCGCCGACGCTCCTGTGCGCGCTTGATGAACTCGCCCCGCAGCCGTGCGCGGGTCGTCTGCGGCGGCACGGACTTGGCGGCGAAGACGTCGAGGTCGCGAGTGATGCGTGCGACGGAGCCGCGGTTCTCCAGGAGGTAGAAGACACCACGGTCGCGTCGGATGTCGTGGTAGGCGAGGTCGAGCTGTGCGATGCGCGGATCGGCCCAGCTGAGTCCGTGGGTGGTGCGGTAGCGGTCCAGGAGCCGGAACTTGATGACCCAGTCGATCTCCCGTTCGACGATCGACAGGTCCTCGGACTCCACGGCCTTCAGGCAGCGTTCCCACAGGTCCATCGCCCGGTCGATCGTGGGCGTGTGCAGGCCGTGGCGGTCGACGAACTCCGCGGCCTTGCCGAAGTACTCGGCCTGGATCTCCAGGGCCGACATCTCCCGGCCGTTGGCCAGCAGCACCTTGCGTCGCCCGGTCATGTCGTGCGAGATCTCCCGGATGGCCCGGATCGGGTTGTCGAGCGTGAGGTCACGCATCGTGACGCCGGCCTCGATCATCCGCAGCACGAGGTCGGTGGTGGCGACCTTGAGCAGCGTCGTGGTCTCACTCATGTTGGAGTCGCCGACGATGACGTGCAACCGGCGGAACCGCTCGGCGTCGGCGTGCGGCTCGTCGCGGGTGTTGATGATGGGCCGCGAGCGCGTGGTGGCGCTGGAGACGCCCTCCCAGATGTGCTCGGCACGCTGGCTCACCGAGTAGATGGTGCCGCGTGGTGTCTGCTGCACCTTGCCTGCGCCGCAGATGATCTGACGTGACACCAGGAACGGGATGAGCACGTCGGCGAGCCGGGAGAACTCCCCTCCGCGACCGACCAGGTAGTTCTCGTGGCAGCCGTAGGAGTTGCCCGCGGAGTCCGTGTTGTTCTTGAACAGGTAGATGTCGCCCTCGACGCCGTCGTCGGCCAGACGAGCCTGTGCGTCGATCAGCAGACCCTCCAGGATCCGCTCCCCCGCCCGGTCGTGCGTGACGAGGTCGACGATGTCGTCGCACTCCGGCGTCGCGTACTCCGGGTGGCTGCCGACGTCGAGGTACAGGCGGGCACCGTTGCGCAGGAAGACGTTGCTGCTGCGACCCCACGAGACGACACGACGGAACAGGTAGCGGGCCACCTCGTCCGGGGAGAGGCGGCGCTGGCCCTTGAACGAGCACGTGACGCCGTACTCGTTCTCGATGCCCATGATCCGCCGGTCCATGCCGCCAGCCTAGTGCGGGCGGCACAGCATCGCGCGCGTTCTCGGGGCGTGGCGTCCCTCAGGTCTGCAGCGCTGCGTTGACGACGTCGTCGCCGAGCCGTTTGAACTTGCGCGGCTGCGAGCGGGTGCGGTCCAGCGTGGCAACCTCGAGATCGGCCGCGGCGATCGTCCGGGCCGGGCTGGCGTCCTGCCCGAGCGCACGCACCGCGAGGGCGAGCGCCTCGTCGAGGGAGAGCCCGTCACGGTGGTGCTCGGTGAGATGGGCGTCGACCTGCTCGCTCTGCCCGCCCATCACGGCATGACCCTGGATGTCGGCGACGGAGCCGTCGTACATGAGGCGGTAGATCTGGTCCCCGCGGGCCTCGTCGCCCAGCTCGGCGACGAACAGCTCGACCTCCCACGGCTTCTCGCCACCGGAGGAGAAGATGGTGCCGAGCGTCTGGGCATATGCGTTGGCCAAGCCTCGCCCGGTGACGTCGCGCCGGTCGTAGGAGTAGCCGCGCAGGTCGGCCAGACGCACCCCGGCGATCCGCAGGTTCTCGAACTCGTTGTACCGCCCGACCGCGGCGAAGCCGATGCGGTCATAGATCTCGCTGATCTTGTGCAGCGCCCGGGAGGGGTTCTCGGCGACGAAGAGGATCCCGTCGACGTACTGCATGACCACGACACTGCGGCCTCGGGCGATGCCCTTGCGGGCGAAGTCCGCCCGGTCCTTCATGAGCTGTTCGGGCGAGACGTAGAACGGTGCAGTCATGACTGGCTCCTCACGTCAGGGGGGTCAGAGTAGCGATGCCGGGGGGCCATCGGGTCGGTTCATGCGGCCGGCGATGACCTCATCGGCGAGCGCCGCGGTCTCGTCCTCGTCCCAGCTGCGGTAGCCGTCGGCGGTGATGACCGAGACGAGCGGGAAGATGCGCCGCGTGAGGTCCGGTCCGCCGGTGGCGGTGTCGTCGTCGGCAGCGTCGTAGAGCGCCTGGACGACGGCCGTGACCGCCGAACGCTCGTCCATGTCCTCGGAGTAGAGCTTCTTCAACGAGCCACGCGCGAACGTGGAGCCGGAACCGACGGAGTGGAAGGTGCGCTCCTCGTTCTTGTTGCCGGTGACGTCGAAGGCGAAGATGCGTCCGGAACCGGAGTTGAGGTCGTAGGCGGCGAAGAGCGGCACCACGGCGAGTCCCTGCATGGCCAGGCCGAGGTTGCCCCGGATCAGCGTGGCCAGCCGGTTGGCCTTGCCGTCGGTGGACAGCGTCGTGCCCTCGAGCTTCTCATAGTGCTCCAGCTCCACCTGGAACAGCCGGGTCATCTCCACCGCGATACCTGCAGTGCCGGCGATGCCCACACAGGAGTACTCGTCGGTGGGAAAGACCTTCTGGATGTCGCGCTGGGCGATGACGTTGCCCATCGTGGCTCGTCGGTCGCCGGCCATCACGACGCCGCCGTCGAACGTCGCCGCGACGATCGTGGTGCCGTGGGTGACGCCGGCGAGCTCACCGGAGGTGGACTGTCCGGCACCGGGAAGCGTCTCGGGCGCCTGGCTGGCGAGGAAGTCGGCGAAGGAGGTGCCACCCACGGAGCGGAAACCCTCCGGCAGCATCGCAGAGTTGATCATTGGCCGCCCTTCTGCACGAAGCTGCGGACGAACTCCTCTGCGTTCTCCTCCAGCACGTCGTCGATGTCACCGAGGATCGAGTCGACGTCGACGTCGAGCTTCTCCTTGCGCTCGGCGTCGACCGGGTCGACCTCCGTGGACTCGACCTGCTCCTCGTCCTCCGTGGACTTCCTGGTGCTCTTGTGCTGTTGCTCGGCCATGTCTCAACCCTAGCCCCACCCGGGGCGCGGCTCCCCCGCGATCTCCTCGAGGGCCTGCAGCGCGGCGGCGATCGTCGGCTGGCCGTGGCTCCCGCGGCGCATGGCGGTGAGCACGTGTCGCGACGGGGTGGGGTCGCCGCGCAGGGGCACGCGCACGATGCGGTAGCCGTCGGGCAGCCGCGCGAGGCGTGGGATCAGCGACACTCCCAGGCCGGCCCCGACCAGTGCAGCACCGGTCTGCCACTCGGCGGCCTCGTGCGCGACGGAGGGCGTGAACCCGGCCTGCGCGCACGCGGCGAGCACCAGCCCGTGGTGCGGTCGACCGGGACGGTCGAGGATCCATTCGTCGTCGGCGGCCTCGCTGAGCGCGATCGACGGCCGACCGGCGAGGTGGTGCCCCTCGTGGACCAGGAGGTCGAGCGGGTCGTCCAGCAGAGGTCGCTGCTCGAACCGAGGGTCGGCGCTCGGCGGGAGCGAGGACGTCGTGACCGCCACGGCGAGGTCGGCTCGCTCGGTCAGCAGGAGGTCGAAGCAGTCCTCCGGGTCGGCCTCGATGATCCTCACCGTGCAGCGTGGGAACGCCTGTCGCACCGTGGAGGCCGTGCGCGGCAGGAGTGCGGCAGCGGCGGTGGAGAAGCCGCACAGCCGCAACGTCCCACTCGCTTCCTGCTCCACCTCCGCCAGTTCGGCACGGATCTCCTCCCAGCGCGCGGACAGCTCATCGGCTCGACGCAGCAGGACCTGCGCCGCACCGGTGAGCCGGATGCCGCGGCCGGCCGGTTCGAGCAGGGTCACGTCGAGGTCCCTGGCCAGCGCGCGGAGCTGGTGCGAGACGGCCGACGGTGTGTAGTTCAGGGCCTGGGCGGCCGCGGTGACCGTGCCACGTGCGGCCACCACCCTGAGCACCTGGATCCGGTGATCGATCATGCAAGATCATCACACATTTCCTTGCATAATTGTTTGCTTCTCCTCACGGGTCCTGGCGCCCACAATCAGAGCATGCCGCTCACCGATCCACTCCTCACGCCGTACCAGCTGCGGCACCTGAGGCTGCGCAACCGCGTCGTGAGCACCTCCCACGAGCCGGCGTACGCCGAGGACGGGATGCCCAAGGACCGGTACCGGGAGTACCACGTGGAGAAGGCGCGCGGAGGCGTCGGGCTGACGATGATCGGCGGCTCGGCAGTCGTCGCCCCGGACAGTCCGCCGGCGTTCGGCAACCTGGAGCTGCACCGCGACGAGATCGTGCCGTGGCTGCGCCGGCTCACCGACGAGGTGCACGAGCACGGCGCCGCCGTCATGACCCAGGTGACCCACCTGGGCCGGCGGAGCAGCAACTTCTCCGGCGACTGGCTCCCGCTGGTGTACCCGTCGTCGTTGCGCGAGCCCGCCCACCGCTCGTTCCCCAAGGTGGCCGAGTGCTGGGACCTCGATCGCATCGTCGACCAGTACGCCGACGCCGCAGCCCGCTGCGCCGCGGCCGGTCTCGACGGCATCGAGCTGCAGGCCTACGGACACCTCCTCGACGCCTTCCTCTCCCCCGCCACCAACCATCGGACCGATGCCTACGGCGGCGATCTCGAGCACCGGATGGAGTTCCCACGCCGCGTCATCAGCGCCGTGCGCAAGGCGGTCGGCCCCGAGTTCATCGTCGGGATCCGGATGTCGATGGATGAGGACCGTGAGGACGGGCTGCACACCGAGGAGACCCTGGAGGCGCTGCGACGCTACGCCGCCGACGGCATCGACTTCGTCAGCGTCATCAAGGGCACGATCGATAGCGACGCCACCCTGGCCAAGGTGATTCCCTCGATGGGCACGCCGTCCGCGCCGTTCCTGGAGTTCGCCGGCGAGATCCGCCGCGCCGTGGACATCCCCGTCATGCATGCCTCCCGCATCGCCGACGTCGCCACTGCACGGCACGCCATTGCTGACGGCCTCCTGGACCTGGTGGGCATGACCAGGGCGCAGCTCGCCGATCCGTACCTCGTGTCCAAGATCGCCGCCGGCCAGGAGGACCGGATCCGTCCGTGCGTGGGAGCCAACTACTGCCTGGACGCGATCTACGAGTCCGGCGACGCCAAGTGCATCCACAACCCGGCCACCGGCCGTGAGCTGCACCTGCCGCAGGTGATCGCCTCTGGTCACGGCGGACGTCGCGCCGTCGTCGTGGGCGCCGGACCGGCGGGGCTGGAGGCGGCCCGGGTGCTCGGCGAGCGCGGCCACCAGGTGACCGTGCTGGAGGCGGCCGACCGGCCCGGCGGACAGGTCCGCCTCGCGGCCTCCTCCCCCCGGCGCCGTGACCTGATCGGCATCGTCGACTGGCGGGTCGCCGAGGCCGAGCACGCTGGCGTGAAGTTCGCCTTCGACGTCTATGCCGAGCCTGACGACGTGCTGGCCGATGGTCCGGACCTCGTCGTGATCGCCACGGGCGGCACTCCCAACCGATCGTTCCTCACCGAGGGTCACGGTCTCGTCAACGACACGTGGGACGTCATGGACGGGTCGCTGCGGCCGGGCGGCGACGTCCTGGTCTACGACGACAACGGCACGGAGCCCGCTCTCGATGCCACCGAGGTCCTGGCACGAGGTGGCAGCCGGGTCGAGTACGTCACCCCGGAGCGCACCGTCGGCCCCTCGGTCGGTGCGATGAACTCCCCGGCCTACCTGCAGGCCTTCGCCGAGCACGACGTGGACGTGCGGCTCGCCAGCCGTCTGGTCTGCGTGGCGCGCCGCGACGCTCGTCTGGTCGCCACGCTGCGTCACGAGTATGCCGACCGGACCGTCGAGCGCGTCGTGGACCGGGTGGTCGTGGAGCACGGGACCCTGCCCAATGACGAGCTGTACCTGGCGCTCGTCGACGGCTCGGTAAACCTCGGCGAGGTCGACCACGACGCCCTGCTCGCCGGCCGCCCCCAGGCGGTCCGGACCAACCCCGACGGCAGCTACCAGCTGTTCCGGATCGGGGACGCGGTCGCGAGCCGCAACATCCATGCGGCCCTCTACGACGCACTCCGACTCTGTCACCCGTTCTGACCCGAAAGGAGGGACACCCATGACGGTGATCCTCGAGCCCGGCCGGACGGCCGGTCATGCACTCACCGCGCCGTACTACCTCGATCCTGAGGTCCACGAGTTCGACCTGGCAGCGATCTTCGCGCGGCAGTGGCTCTTCGTGGCGACCGAGGCGGAGATCCGCGAACCGGGCGACTACCTGACCGTCGAGGTCGGGCGCTGGTCGGTGATCCTGCTGCGCGACGACGACGGCACGATCAATGCGCTGCACAACGTCTGCCGGCACCGTGGTTCACGGGTGCTCGCGGAGTCCCGCGGCTCGACCGGGAACCTGGTGTGCGGGTACCACCAGTGGACCTACGCCCAGGACGGCCGGCTGCTGCATGCCGGACAGCAGGCGCCCGGGTTCGACAAGAGCTGCTTCGGGCTCAAGAAGGTGGCCGTGCGGTGCGTCGCCGGGCTGATCCACATCTGCCTGGCCGACGAGCCTCCGGCGGACTTCGACGAGGTCGCCGATCGCATCAGGCCCTACCTGGCTCCGCACGGCCTGGACCGTGCCAAGGTCGCCACCCAGGTGGACCTCGTCGAACCCGCCAACTGGAAGCTGGTGATGGAGAACAACCGGGAGTGCTACCACTGCGAGGCGGGCCACCCCGAGCTGACGTGCACGTTCTTCCCGACCTACGGCTACGCGGTCGAGGACATCCCGCCACGACTGGTGCCGGCCCACGCGCGCTACGTCCGGGCCGAGGCGGAGCTCCGGCGGACCTGCGACGAGCGCGGGCTCCCGCATGAGCTCATCGAGGAGCTGCACGGCCGCCCGTCGGCCTTCCGGATCGCTCGGGAGGCCCTGGACGGCGCCGGCGAGTCCTACACGCGGGACGGTCGGGCCGCCTGCCGCAAGCTGCTGGGCGAGCTGGACACACCCAGGCTGGGACGGCTCACCCTGCACCACCAGCCGAACTCGTGGTTCCACTTCCTCGGCGACCACGCAGTCACGTTCTCTGCCCTGCCGCTGGCGGCCGATCGCACCGTGGTCAGGACCACGTGGCTGGTACACGAGGACGCCGTGGAGGGCGTCGACTACGACGTCGAGACGCTCACCGAGGTGTGGCGGGCGACCAACGAGCAGGATGCGGAGCTCGTCTCCCGCGCCCAGGCGGGCGTGGCCAGCCCCGCCTACGAACCCGGCCCCTACGCCCCGAACGAGTACCAGGTGGACGCCTTCGTGACCTGGTACCTGGACCGAGTGAGGGAGTACGTGACGCCATGACCGACCTGCTGGCTCGTGCCGCACCCCTGACCGCCCCCGGACCACGGTGGGTCGACGACGTCGACGCTCCTCTGCTCTGCACCGAGATCATCGACGTGACCCATGACGTGAAGAGCTTCACCTTCACGTTGACCTCGGGCGCGTGGCTGCGCTTCCTCCCCGGGCAGTACCTGACCTTCCGGCTCGACGTCGACGGCGTGGCAGTGGAGCGCTGCTACACCATCTCCTCGGCCGCGACTCGTGCCGACCGGCTGACCATCACCGTGAAACGAGTGCCCGGTGGGCCGGTCTCCAGCTGGCTCCACGACAGGCTCCGCGTCGGGGACATGGTCTCGGCGAGCGGGCCGCTCGGCCGGTTCACGTCGGCGTTCCATCCTGCCGATCGGTACCTGTTCCTGACGGCCGGCAGTGGCATCACTCCGGCGATGTCGATGCTGCGGACAGCACGTGACGACGGCCCCACGTCCGACATCGCCTTCGTCCACTGCGCCCGCACACCAGCGGACATCATCTTCCGCGATGAGCTCGACGAGCTGGCCGGCCGTCACGGCGTGAACGTCCCGATGGTGTGCGAGTCGGACTCTGCCGACGAGACCTGGCACGGACCACGCGGCCGGTTGAGTCTGGCCACCCTGCTGACTCACGTGCCCGACCTGCTGGACCGGGAGATCTTCACCTGTGGGCCGCCGGCGTTCATGGCGTCGGTCCGCGAGATGCTCGGGCTGCTCGGCGTCGATCCGGTGCGCTGCCACGAGGAGTCGTTCGACCTCGGAGGGTCGGCACAGGATTCCACAGCGGCACCGACGGGTGTGGCTCACCGGGTGGAGCTCCGCCGTAGCGGCGTGGTCCTCGACTGCGACGAGAACACGCCCGTGCTCACAGCCGCCTCACGCGCCGGCGTGACGTTGCCGTCCTCCTGCGCCGAGGGTCTGTGTGGCACCTGCAAGAGCGGCTTGCTCTCCGGTTCCGTGGACATGCAGCACGCCGGCGGCATCAGGCCGCGGGAGATCGACGAGGGCAAGATCCTGCTCTGCTGCTCCACGCCGTGCGAGGACCTGGTCATCGACGCTTGAGGGGCTAGAAGTACCAACGGCCCCTCGCACGAGGGTCAGTCGCGGCGCGCCATCGACACCGCGCTGGCACCGATCCAGAGGGCGGCGCTCAGCACCACGAAGGCGAACAGGGCCGCTCCCACCAGGCCGATGCCTGGAACCTCGTCGATGGCAAGGTGGTGACCCGTGGCGTCGGCGATCCATCCGCTGACGATCCGAACCATGAACACCGACACGAAGATGATGACCGCCAGGATCGTGAGTGCCCTGGCGCGGGCAGCGAGAGATCGGCTGGCTCCTGTCGGCATGGGACATCGTAGGCGCTTGAGTCGCGCAGCGTCCCGGGAATCGGGTGGTCCCGCTGGCAGGACTGTCACCGATGTCCTGACACATCAACAGTCGCCGATGTCCTGGTGCAGAACTGTCACCGATGTTCCGAGACATCACCCATTCCAGGCGTGGGATCGATGTCGGTGGTCGCTAGTATGTTTGATTTATGGACGTCGACACGGTCACCTCGCCGGTACGGTTGGCTGTTCTGACGCGGGCTCAGGCGCAGGCCGAGGCGGCGGCGTGGAGTGCGATGATGTCCTACCGCGATGCCGAGACGGCGCGGATCGACGCACTGGGGTCGTCGTTGCAGCAGGCCACCGAGCGTGCGGGCCTGGTGTTGGAGATCGCCCAGGCGGTGGGTCTGTCAGAAGCCCAGACGTACGCGCGTCTTGCGGTGGCTGATCGGGTGCGTGAGTGTGCCCCGGCCACGTGGTTGGCGTTCTGCGCCGGACGGATCGACGGCGTCCGGGTCCGCGACATCTCCCGCACGTTGGACCGGCTGGAACGCACAGAGTCGTGGCTACGGCTCGACCAGACGGTGGTGGCCTATGCCGAGTGCCACACCCCGGCGGAGCTGCGCGCCTGGCTGCGCCGCTTCGTCACCCGCGTCGAGGCCGACCTCGCCCTGCAGCGTGCCGAGGCCGAACGTGAGCACCGCACCGTCGAGGTCACCCACGGCGACGACGGCATGTCCTGGATCAACGCCTACCTGCCCTCCCATGCGGCCGCGGCCATCGCCAAGCGCCTGCGCCGCGAAGCCAAGGCCCTCGGCGCCAACGACGATCGGACCAGGGGCCAGCGAATGGCCGACCTCTTCACGTCCTGGCTCACCACCAACCAGGCCACCGACACCACGACTGTTGCTGACATCGCCGTGGTCCTCGAGGCCGACGCCCTCACTGGCTCGGTTGATGGGTTCGCCGAAGCAGCCGACGGGTCCTGGGCCGTGCCCGCCTCCTGGATCCTCCACAAGATCACCACCGACGACGGCGCCGCCTTCTGGCACCGCATGCTCAAGGACCCCATCACGCACGACGTCCTCGCCCACGAGTACGTCGGCCGGTTCTCACCAGAGATCCTCACCAAAGCCATCGCCTTCCGCGACGGCATCTGCCGCGCCCCCGGCTGCATGAAACCAGCCGATGAGTGCGACGCCGACCATCGAGAACCCTGGCCCGCCGGAGAAACCAGCGGGCGCAACCTCTGGCCACTGTGCCGCAGGCATCACACCCTGAAAGGACACCAGGTCCTGCGATGGGTCCTGCCCTCCGGCACCACCATCCCCGCCAGCACCACCCAACACCACATCAGAGGCGAGCCGCCCTCACAGGTGGAACACACCCTCGCCAAACTCACCATCAAGCACTCACGAGACTGACAAGGCCGGACTCAGCGAGCAGTGATCGCGCGGAACAGCTCGGTGGCGGTCTCGGTCCGCTCGAACAGGGCCTCGACGTGCTCGGCCGTGCCGCGCAGCGGCTCCATCGTGGGGACGCGCTGCAGCGACTCGTGGCCCGGGAGGTCGAAGATCACCGAGTCCCAGGAGGCGGCGGCGATGTCCGAGGCGAAGCGGGTCAGGCACATGCCGCGGAAGTAGGCCCTGGTGTCGCGCGGTGGAGCGGTGACGGCGGCGCGGATCTCCTCGTCGGTGACGATGCGCTCCATCCGTCCGGCCTTCTCCAGGCGGTGATAGAGGCCCTTCTCGGGCCGGACGTCGTGGTACTGCAGGTCCACGAGGTGCAGTTTGGCGTGGTCCCAGTCCAGGCCGTCCCGCTCTCGGTACTGCTCCAGCAACGACAGCTTGGCCACCCAGTCGAGCTCACGCACGCACTCCTGCGGGTCGCGGCCCAGCCTGGTCAGGACGCTCTCCCAGCGCGCGAGGACGTCGTCGCTCTGCAAGTCCGACCCTTCACGCGCGACGAACTCCCGGGCGTGCTCGAGATAGCGCCACTGCAGGTCCAGCGCCGTCATCGTGCGGCCGTCGTCCAGCTCCACGAGCTGCGTCAGCGTCGGGTCGTGTGAGACGTCGTGCATGGCCTTGACCGGCTGCGCGAGCGTGAGGTCGGCCGGCAGCGCGTCCGCCTCGATCATCGCCAGCACGAGCGACGTCGTGCCGTGCTTGAGGTAGATCGCCACCTCCGAGCAGTTGGCGTCGCCGATGATGACGTGCAGCCGTCGATACTTCTTGGGGTCGGCATGCGGCTCGTCGCGGGTGTTGATGATCGGGCGTTTGAGGGTGGTCTCGAGCCCCACCCCGACCTCGACGTAGTCGGCGCGCTGCCCGATCTGGAAGGCGTGGACGCTGCCGTCCTGCTGCTGCCCCACACGGCCGGCACCGCAGATGACCTGCCGGGAGACGAAGAACGGCGTCAAGTGATGGACGATCGACTCGAACGGGACGTCACGACGCATGAGGTAGTTCTCGTGCGAGCCGTAGGAGGCGCCCTTGTTGTCGATGTTGTTCTTGTACAGCACGATCGGCGCCACCTCGGGCACCTGGGCTGCCAGCTCGGCGCCGCGACGCATGACCCGCTCCCCCGCGCGCTCCCACAGGACGACGTCCCGTGGACTCGTGACCTCCGGGGTGGAGTACTCGGGGTGGGCGTGGTCGACGTACAGCCGGGCCCCGTTGCCGAGGATGATGTTGGCCAGGCCGAGATCCTCATCGGTCAGCTGGGTCGGGTCCGCCGCATCTCGGCTGAGGTCGAACCCACGGGCATCCCGCAGTGGGTTCTCCTCCTCGAAGTCCCACTGGGCTCGCCGCGTCAGGCCGTGGGCCGAGGCATAGGCGTTGACCACGTGCGTGGCGGCCACCATGGGGTTGGCCGTCGGCTGGCCCTGCACGGCGATGCCGTACTCGACCTCGCTGCCCTGCACGCGTCGCACTGTCATGCCCCGAAGCGTACGGTGCCGTCCCACCGCGTCGACCCGCCCACACCGCGTCGCCAGATGGATACCCATTGATCGCCGACTCGACACCTGACGGTGGACGGCTGGTCGCCCGGCATCACGACTGTGGATGCCATGAAGGTTGCCATCATCGCTGAATCCTTCCTCCCCCAGACCAACGGTGTCGTGCACACGATCCTCCGGGTGGTCGAGCACCTGGAGAGCCGCGGCGACGAGGTGCTCATCGTCGCCCCGGCTGCCCGCGGCGTTCCCGCGACGGTCAGCAGGTCTCGCGTGGCCACCGTCCCGGCGTGGTCCTTCCCCGGCTACGCCGACGTCCGCGTGGCCACGGGTCGAGTCGCCCCGGTCACCGCGATCCTGCGCGAGTTCGCCCCCGACGTCGTGCACCTGGCCTCCCCGTTCGCCCTCGGCTGGCGCGCAGCCCTGGCCGCGCGGGCGCTGGACCTGCCGGTGGTCGCCGTCTTCCAGACCGACGTCCCCGGATACGCCTCCCGCTACGGGCTCAAGGGCACCGCCGCCCTGCTCTGGCGGCGCGTGCGTGACATCCACGGGCATGCCACGCTCAACCTCGTCCCTTCCACCGCCACGCAGCGTGAGCTGGAGGAGCAGGGCATCCGACGCATCCGCATGTGGCGGCGCGGGGTCGACAGCGAACGCTTCACCCCCGACAACCGCTCCCACGCCTGGCGCCGCAGCATCGCGCCCGGCGGCGAGAAGCTGGTCGGGTTCGTGGGACGTCTGGCCCCGGAGAAGCAGGTGCAGGACCTGGCCGCACTGCGTGACGTGCCGGGCATCAAGCTGGTGGTGATCGGCGACGGGCCCGAGCGCCACCGTCTGCAGAAGCTGCTGCCCGAGGCGCACTTCACCGGGATGTTGCACGGCGACGACCTCGCGCGCGCCGTGGCCGGGCTCGACGTGCTGGTCAACACCAGCGAGACCGAGACCTTCTGCCAGGTGGTGCAGGAGGCCATGGCGAGTGCGGTCCCGGTGGTGGCCTCAGCCGTCGGCGGGCCGGTCGACCTCGTGGACCAGAGCCGCACCGGGTGGCTGTACGAGCCCGGCGACCTGACGGCCATGGTCGCCCACGTCAAGGACCTGACCGGCGATGAGTACAAGCGTGCCGCCTTCGGGCGAGCGGCCCGACGCTCGGTCGTGCTGCGCGGCTGGCGCCCGGTGTGCTCAGAGCTCGTCGGTCACTACGCCGCCGCGGTCGAGCAGCACGACCCCTCGGGCCTGGAGACGATCCGGCTCAGGCACCTCGGCACGCGGCGTTCGGCCCGGCGCTGACCGTCTACCGCCGCAGCCGCTTGGCGAGATGGACGCTCAGCGGCGAGTCGACGTAGAAGCCGAACGGCTCGATGTCGACGTAGCCGCTGGAGCGGTACAGGGCGATGGCCTCCGGCTGCGCCTGACCGGTCTCCAGCACCAGCCGGGCGACGCCTGCCTCCAAGGCGCTGCGCTCCAGGTCCGCCAGCACGACGCGTGAGAGTCCGCGACCGCGCCAGGACTCCGCGACGTACATGCGCTTGATCTCGGCGTCGCTGTCCCCGGCCGGGCCGCCGCGCCGCCAGCCACCCATCGCGACCGGCTCCTCGTCGACCTCGGCCACCACGAAGTACCCCATCGGCGCGACGAACTCGCCGGAGTCGATGGGGGCGACGTCGCCGTCACCGCCGTACCGGAGCGCATACTCGGCCTGGACGGCGGCCGTCATGGCCACCACGGCCGGGTCGTCGTACCGGGCGCCCCGCAGCGTGGCCGTGCTACCGGTCAGAGGTACTGCCCGGTGTTGGCGACGGTGTCGATCGAGCGGCCTGCCTCGTTGCCGCCCTTTCCGGTGATGAGCGTGCGGATGAAGACGATGCGTTCGCCCTTCTTGCCGGAGATCCGTGCCCAGTCATCGGGGTTGGTGGTGTTGGGCAGGTCCTCGTTCTCCTTGAACTCATCGACGCACGCCTGCAGCATGTGCTGCACGCGCAGGCCGCGCTGACCGGTCTCCAGGAGGTCCTTGATCGCCATCTTCTTGGCCCGGTCGACGATGTTCTGGATCATCGCGCCGGAGTTGAAGTCCTTGAAGTAGAGGATCTCCTTGTCGCCGTCGGCGTAGGTGACCTCGAGGAACTGGTTGTCCTCGGACTCGGTGTACATCCGCTCGACCGTCCGCTGGATCATGCCCTGCGTCGTCGCCTCGGCATCTCCGCCCCACTCGGCGAGGTCGTCGGCATGCAGCGGGAGGCTCGAGGTGAGGTACTTGCTGAAGATGTCGCCGGCGGACTCGGCGTCGGGGCGCTCGATCTTGATCTTCACGTCGAGTCGTCCGGGTCGCAGGATGGCCGGGTCGATCATGTCCTCGCGGTTGGACGCACCGATGACCAGCACGTTCTGCAGGCCCTCCACGCCGTCGATCTCACTCAGCAGCTGCGGGACGATGGTGTTCTCCACGTCGGAGGAGACCCCGGAGCCGCGGGTGCGGAACAGCGAGTCCATCTCGTCGAAGAACACGATCACCGGGGTGCCCTCGCTGGCCTTCTCGCGCGCCCGCTGGAACACCAGGCGGATGTGCCGCTCCGTCTCGCCGACGTACTTGTTGAGCAGCTCAGGACCCTTGATGTTGAGGAAGTAGCTGCGCCCCTCCTCACCGGTGCGCTCGGTGACCTTGCGGGCCAGCGACGACGCGACCGCCTTGGCGATCATCGTCTTGCCACAGCCCGGGGGGCCGTAGAGGAGGACACCCTTGGGCGGCTTGAGCTCGTGCTCGATGAAGACCTCGGGATGCAGGTAGGGCAGCTCGACGGCGTCGCGGATCGACTCGATCTGCCCGCGCAGGCCACCGATCGACTCGTAGTCGATGTCCGGGACCTCCTCCAGGACGAGCTCCTCGACCTCGCTCTTGGGGACACGCTCGTAGACATAGCCGGCCTTGGAGTCCATCAGCAGTGAGTCGCCGGCGCGCAGCTTGAGTCCGATGAGGGACTCCGCCAGCCGGACCACCGTCTCCTCGTCGGCGTTGCCGAGGACCAGAGCACGCTCGCCGTCGGCGAGGATCTCCTTGAGCATCACCACCTGACCGACGGTCTCGAAGTCCAGGGCCTCCACCACGTTCATGGCCTCGTTGAGGATGACCTCCTGGCCCTTCTGCAGCGCCTCCTTGTCGACGGCGGGGCTCACGTTGACGCGCAGCTTGCGGCCGCCGGTGAAGACGTCGACGGACTCATCGTCGTTGCGCTGCAGGAAGGTGCCGAACCCGACGGGCGGCTGGGCGAGCCGGTCGACCTCCTCCTTGAGGGTGACGATCTGCTCTCGGGCCTCGCGCAACGTGGCGGTGAGCCGTTCGTTCTGCGCGGTCGTGGAGGACAGCCGGGCCTCGAGGTCCGACAGCCGGGAGTCCACGCTGCCTTCTGAGCCGAGCCGGCGCCGCAGGTGCTCCACCTCGGCGCGCAGGTACGCGAGCTCGTGCGCTGACTCATCGGGACCGTGCTGGTCCGGGTGGGGAACGTCGTGGTCGGTCATGGAACGCCACCTCCTGCTCGTTGTCACTGACCCTACCTGCGCGGAGGTGGCGATGGCGTTGCATCAGGGCCGGGATCGGTGACGATCCGATGACAGCGTCAGTCCTGCGGCGCGGCCCCTGCCGGTCGCGGGCCGGTGTAGTCGGGGCCGTAGGCGCCCGGCGCCGGCCGCCGGGACTTCTCCAGCGCTCGATGGCCGGGGGCCATCCGGCGCGCCGTGACGAGGAAGGCGGTGTGCCCGACCATCTTGTGGTCCGGCCGGACGGCGAGCCCCTCGAGGTGCCACTGCCGCTGCATGGTCTCCCACGCGACGGGCTCGGTGAAGCCGCCGTCGGCCCGCAGCGTCTCCACGAACCGGGACAGCTGGGTGGTGGTGGCGACGTACGCGCACACGACTCCGCCGGGGACCAGACGCTCGGCGGCCAGCGCGACGCACTCCCACGGATCCACCATGTCCAGGATGAGCCGGTCCACCTCGGGTTCGCTCATGACCTCACGCACGTCGCCCACCGTCAGGTTCCACGCCGGGTGGTCGCCGACGATCTGCTCGACGTTGGCGCGGGCCTTCTCGGCAAAGTCCTCGCGCAGCTCGTAGGAGCCCAGGTGACCCTCGGGACCGACGGCGCGCAGCAGGTAGCAGGTGAGGCTGCCGGACCCGGCACCGGCCTCGACGACGCGGGCCCCGGGGTAGATGTCGGCCATGGTGATGATCTGGGCTGCGTCCTTGGGGTAGATGATCGCGGCGCCGCGCGGCATCGAGACGACGTACTCGTGCAGCAGGGGGCGGAAGACCTGGTACTGACCCTCCAGCGACGACTCGATGACGATGCCCTCTGGCTCACCGATGATGTCGTCGTGGCGGAGCTGCCCCTTCTTGGTGGAGAACTCCCGTCCGGCTTCCAGGCGGATGTTGTGCTTGCGGCCCTTGGCGTCGTTGAGCCTGACCCACTCCCCCTCGACGAAGGGCCCGCTGCGGCCCCCGCCAGTCAAGCCAGCGGTCATCACGTGTTCCTCTCGTTGTCGTGGCTGTGCTCGGCGTCGGCCTGACGAAGGCTGTGACCCGCGCCCGCCCACAGGAAGCCACCCACGACCACGGTGATCAGGACGTCGAACAGTCCGCGCGGGGAGCCGAGGCTGAACCATACGACGCCGGCCACCGCGAGCAGTGCCGTGGCGCGGCCCGTCCACGC
This sequence comes from Aeromicrobium sp. CTD01-1L150, assembly GCF_041951745.1. GTDB lineage: Bacteria > Actinomycetota > Actinomycetes > Propionibacteriales > Nocardioidaceae > Aeromicrobium. The sequence continues at coordinate 1,889,016 of NZ_CP169555.1, read as the reverse complement.
GGCGACCCGCAACCCGGTGGAGTGGCGTCCGCTGAGCGACCAGGCCGCGGCAGCCACGACGCGTCCGCCGTCCAGGGGCGGCCCGGGCAGCAGGTTGAACGCGGCGATGAGCAGGTTGATCCAGCCGAGCGACCACAGGACCTGCTGGGTCGTGGGGTGCGCCGACGCATCGACGGCCAGGAGCACGACCACGCCGATGGCGGCCGAGGCGACCGGCCCCACGAAGGCGATGAGTGCGTCGGCGCCGGGACCGCGGCTGCGGCCGACGATGTGCGTCTCACCGCCGAGCAGGTGGAGCGTGACGCTGGGCACCCGCATCCCGAAGGCTCTGGCGGCGCCGACGTGGGCCAGCTCGTGCACGAGGATCGAGGCATACAAGGCCACTACGAACACCACGCCCACGAGGTAGGGATCGGCTCCGGCGTGGTCGAAGCGAGGCGCGAACAGTGCGACCAGCACCACGCCGGCGACCAGCAGCGACGGGTGCGCCCGTAGCGTCGTGGACCCCAGGCGCCCGAATCTCAGCGCACGGGTTCCCATCACGTCCCTAACGTAGTCGCTCCCGCAACATGTCCTGCGGTCGGCGCGGCTCGCGAGGACCGTCGGAGGTGCCGACTACGGTGGCCGCCATGAACACCGCCCCGACGATCGAGCCCGTCCGGGTCCGTCGTGCGCTCTCCCCCAGCCGGGCGTCGGACTTCCTGTCCTGTCCCCTGAAGTACCGCTACCGCACCATCGACCGCCTGCCGGAGGAGCCGGACCGGGTGGCGGCCCGCGGCACCCTCGTCCACTCGGTGCTGGAGGAGCTCTTCGACGCCGAGGCCTCGGAGCGGACCCTGGAACGGGCCCGCTCCCTCCTCGAGCCGCAGTGGCGCCAGCTCCTCGAGGACGACCCCAGGCTGGCGGGCCTGTTCACGGCGGAACAGGCTGCCGAGCAGGCCGAGTGGCTGTCCTCCTGCCATCCTCTGCTGGAGTCCTACTTCTCCCTGGAGGATCCTCGCTGGCTCGAGCCGGCCGAACGCGAGCTGCGGGTCGATCACGTGCTGGAGTCCGGGCTGGGGCTCGGCGGCGTCGTCGACCGCCTCGACATCGCCCCCGACGGCCGCATCAGGGTGGTGGACTACAAGTCGGGCCGGTCCCCGAGCGAACGCTTCGAGGACAAGGCGCTGTTCCAGATGCGGTTCTACGCGCTCGTCATCTGGCGTACCCGTGGCGTCCTGCCGACGCTGCTGCAGCTCATGTACCTCGGCGACCGCACCGTCCTGCACTACGAGCCCACCGAGTCCGAGCTGCTGGCCACCGAACGCAAGCTCCAGGCACTGTGGGACGCCATCTCGCAGGCCTTGGAGACCGGCGAGTTCGTGCCACGGCGCAGCGCCCTGTGCCGCTGGTGCTCCTACCAGGAGGTCTGCCCGGAGTGGGGCGGCCAGGCGCCGGTCATGCCGCCGCTCGCGGTCGTGGACCCCACACCGTCCGATCAGGCGTGATCTGCCCAGAGGGAGCGCAGGGCCTGCACGTCCACCCCGCCGAGCCCGTCGCGCGCCACACGCCTCGGGGTGAGGGGGATGTCCACCATGTGCGGCACGGCCAGCACCAGGCAGCCCGCCGCCTCCGCTGAGGCCGCACCGGTGGCGGAGTCCTCGATGGCCAGGCACCGTGCCGGGTCGACGCCCAGCATCTGGGCGGCTCGCAGGTAGGGCTCGGGGTGAGGCTTGCCGTGGGTCACCGAGTCGCCGGTGACCACGGCACCGAACGGCAGCGCCTGCGCCACCGGCTCGGCGATCTCGGCGTAGGACATCGTGACCAGGGCCTGCGGCACACCGGCCTCGTCCAGGGCCTCGATGAGCTCACGGGCACCCGGCCTCCACGGGATCGTCCCGCGCAGGGAGTCGGCGAGTCTGCCGACGAGCCGCTCGACGATCTGCTCGGGCCTCAGGTCGGATCCGATGCGCTCTCGGATGTACTCCGCGGACGTGATGAGCGCATTGCCGACGAGGGCGAGACCGTCCTGCTGGGTCCACTCCACCCCGTGCTCGGCTGCGAGCTCGGCCTCCTGCGCCATCCACAGCGGCTCGGTGTCGACGATCGTTCCGTCCAGGTCCCACAGGACAGCGCCAGGAGTAGTCACGCCGACCACGGTAGTTGCCGAGCCAGCACGTGGAACGCCCGACTCGTGGCTGGCGCGGTGTGGAACAATGACGGACGAACTTCCGTGAAGGTCCACGCGAGCCCGCCGCCGGCTGGAGGTTCCCCACACCGACCAGATCTTTCTTCTAGTCAACCGTGGAGGAACGCGTGACACATCACCCGTCGTGGCGACCCGACGCCACCGCCGAGCTCACTGCCCACCTGCAGGAGCGGATCATGGTGCTCGACGGTGCGATGGGAACGGCCATCCAGCGAGACCGTCCGGACGAGGCAGGCTACCGCGGCGAGCGGTTCAAGGACTGGCCCAGCGACGTCGTCGGAAACAACGACCTGTTGACGTTGACGCAGCCGGACATCATCGCTGGTATCCATCGTGAGTACCTCGAGGCCGGCGCCGACGTCATCGAGACCAACACGTTCAACGCCAACGCCATCTCGCTGCGGGACTACGACATGGTCGACCTCGCCTACGAGCTGAACTACGAGGCCGCCCGGCTCGCCCGCCAGCAGGCCGATGCGGTGGCCGAGGAGACCGGCCGCCCCCGCTACGTCGCCGGTGCACTCGGGCCCACGACCCGCACCGCCTCGATCTCCCCCGACGTCAACGACCCCGGGGCCCGCAACGTCTCCTATGACGAGCTGGTCGAGGCCTACTCCGAGGCCACCCGGGCACTGCTCGACGGCGGCGCGGACCTGATCTTCATCGAGACCATCTTCGACACGCTCAACGCGCGAGCGGCGATCTTCGCCGTGGAGACGGTCTTCGAGGAGTGCGAGCGCCGCTGGCCCATCGTCATCTCCGGCACCATCACCGACGCCTCCGGCCGCACCCTGTCGGGCCAGACCACCGAGGCGTTCTGGTACTCGGTGCGACACGCCCGGCCGCTGCTCGTCGGGCTGAACTGTGCGCTCGGCGCCGACGAGATGCGCCCCTACGTCGCCGAGCTGTCACGCCTGGCCGACTGCTTCGTCTCCTGCTACCCCAACGCCGGCCTGCCCAACGCCTTCGGCGAGTACGACGAGCAGCCCGAGACGACGGCCGCCACGTTGCGCGAGTTCGCCGACGCGGGGCTGTACAACCTCGTCGGCGGATGCTGCGGCACCACCCCGGAGCACATCGCCCACATCGCCCAGACCGTCGAGGGGCTGGCGCCGCGTCAGCGCAGCGAGCACCCGCCCGCACTGCGGCTCTCGGGCCTCGAGCCACTCGTGGTCAACGAGGACTCCCTGTTCGTCAACGTCGGTGAGCGCACCAACATCACCGGCTCGGCCCGGTTCCGCAACCTGATCCGCGACGGCGACTACGACACGGCCCTCGCCGTGGCGCTGCAGCAGGTCGAGAACGGCGCCCAGGTCATCGACGTCAACATGGACGAAGGGATGATCGACGGCATCGCCGCCATGGACCGCTTCCTCAAGCTGGTCGCCGCCGAGCCGGACATCTGCCGCGTCCCCGTCATGGTCGACTCCTCCAAGTGGGAGGTCATCGAGGCCGGCCTGAAGTGCCTGCAAGGCAAGTCGATCGTCAACTCGATCTCCCTCAAGGAGGGGGTCGAGCCGTTCATCGAGCACGCCACGCTGTGTCGCAAGTACGGTGCCGCCATCGTGGTCATGGCCTTCGACGAGGACGGGCAGGCCGACAACCTGGAGCGTCGCAAGGCGATCTGTGAACGCGCGTACCGGATCCTCGTCGACGACGTCGGCTACCCGCCCGAGGACATCATCTTCGACCCCAACGTCTTCGCCGTGGCCACCGGCATCGAGGAGCACGCCGAGTACGGCATCGACTTCATCGAGGGCACCCGCTGGATCAAGCAGAACCTGCCCGGCGCGCTCATCTCCGGCGGTGTCTCCAACGTCTCCTTCTCCTTCCGCGGCAACAACCCGGTCCGCGAGGCCATCCACGCCGTGTTCCTGTTCCATGCCATCAAGGCCGGCATGGACATGGGCATCGTCAACGCCGGCGCGCTCGTGGTCTACGACCAGGTGGACGAACGTCTGCGCGAACGCATCGAGGACGTCATCCTCAACCGTCGCGACGACGCCACCGAACGACTGCTGGAGATCGCCGGCGAGTTCGCCGCCGGGGGCGAGAAGGAGGAGGCCGCCACCGAGGAGTGGCGCGAGCTGCCGCTCGGCGAACGGATCACCCATGCCCTCGTCAAGGGCATCGATGCCCACGTGGAGTCCGACACCGAGCTGCTGCGCGTGGAGATCGCCGAGCGCGGAGGACAGCCCATCGAGGTCATCGAGGGCCCGCTGATGGAAGGCATGAACGTCGTCGGTGACCTCTTCGGCGCCGGCAAGATGTTCCTGCCCCAGGTGGTCAAGTCCGCCCGAGTCATGAAGAAGGCCGTCGCCTACCTCATCCCCTTCATCGAGGAGCAGAAGGCTCTGCTCGATGACGGCGGGGCCGAGGAGAACAGCAGCAACGGGACGGTCGTCATGGCCACCGTCAAGGGCGACGTCCACGACATCGGCAAGAACATCGTCGGCGTCGTGCTGCAGTGCAACAACTACGACGTCATCGACCTCGGGGTCATGGTCCCCTCGCAGAAGATCCTCGACGCCGCCAAGGAGCACGGTGCCGACGCGATCGGGCTCTCCGGGCTGATCACCCCGTCGCTGGATGAGATGGTCTCCGTGGCCTCGGAGATGGAGCGGCAGGGCTTCACGGTCCCGCTGCTCATCGGTGGCGCCACGACGTCGCGCGCCCACACGGCCGTCAAGGTCGACCAGAACTACCACGGTCCTGTCGTGTGGGTGAAGGATGCCTCACGCTCCGTGCCGGTCGTCTCCTCGTTGCTGTCCGACGAGCTGCGTCCGGCCCTGCTCTCGGACCTGAAGGACGACTACGACTCCCTGCGTGAGCGGCATGCCGCCCGTCAGGACACCCGCAAGATCCTCCCGATCGAGAAGGCCCGCGAGAACGCGACCCCCGTGGAGTGGGACGGCTACGAGCCGCCGCAACCGGCGTGGGAGGTCGGTGTGCCCCACGTCTTCGACAACTACGACCTGGCCGAGCTGCGCGAGTACATCGACTGGCAGCCGTTCTTCAACGCCTGGGAGATGAAGGGCAAGTACCCCGACATCCTCAACAACCCGGCCACCAGCGAGGTCGCCCGCAAGCTCTACGACGACGCCCAGGTCATGCTCGATCAGCTGATCGAGGGACGGTGGCTGCGCGCCACCGGTGTCGCCGGGATCTTTCCTGCCAACCAGGTCGCCCACGACGACCTCGAGCTCTACACCGACGACTCCCGCGACGAGGTCCTCACGACCCTGCACCACCTGCGTCAGCAGACCGAGCACCGGGCCGGGGTGGCGCACAAGTGCCTCTCGGACTTCGTGGCGCCCAAGGAGACCGGTCTGCCCGATCACGTCGGCGCCTTCGCCGTCACGGCCGGGCTCGGCAGCCAGGACAAGGTGATGGAGTTCAAGGAAGCGCTGGACGACTACAGTGCCATCCTCCTGGAGTCCTTGGCCGACCGTCTCGCCGAGGCGTTCGCCGAGCGCCTGCACGAGCGTGTCCGCAAGGAGATCTGGGGCTACGAGCCCGAGGAGTCCTTGGACAACGAGTCGCTGATCGCCGAGAAGTACACCGGAATCCGGCCGGCGCCCGGCTACCCAGCCTGCCCCGACCACACGGAGAAGCAGCTGCTGTGGGACCTGCTGGGCGTCGACAAGCACACCGGCATCGAGCTCACCGAGAGCATGGCCATGTGGCCCGGCGCCTCGGTCAGCGGTTGGTACTTCTCGCACCCGCAGTCGCAGTACATGGTGGTCGGCAGGCTGGGACGCGACCAGGTGACCGAGTACGCCGAGCGCAAGGGCGCCAGCGTCAAGGAGACCGAGAAGTGGCTGGCCCCCAACCTCGGCTATCGCACCGATGATGAGTGAATGGGGGTGCCAGGCCGTAGGCTTGGGGGCGTGGAAGACGTCTCGATCCCGCCCCTGAACGACCCGTGGATGGTTGCAGCCTTCGAAGGCTGGAACGACGCGGGTGATGCTGCTTCGTCACTCATCGACCACCTGGTCCTGGAGTGGGATGCCCAGGTGCTGGCCGAGCTCGATCCCGACGACTACTACGACTTCCAGCTCACCCGGCCGTCGTTGCAGCGTGACGACGAGGGCACGGCCGTGGTCGCCTGGCCCACCCCCACCCTCTTCCTGGCGCGGCCCTCGGGGTTCGAGCGCGACGTCCTGCTGCTGCGTGCGCCGGAGCCCAACTTCCGCTGGCGCTCGTTCTGCTCCACGCTCGTGGGCGTGGCCCGGCTCGCCGGGGTCTCGGAGCTGGTGACGATCGGCTCCCTGCTCACCGACGCCCCGCACAGCCGCCCCGTGCCGATCTCGGGCACGTCGTCGGACCCGGCCATGGCGGACCGGCTGTCGTTGCGGGAGTCCCGCTACGAGGGCCCGGTCGGCATCAACGCCGTGCTGAGTGAGACGGCCGCGGCCGAGGCGATCGCATCGGCGTCGTTGTGGGCCGCCGTCCCGCACTACGTCGCCGAGCCGCCGTGCCACAAGGCGACGCTGGCTCTGCTCGGGGCGCTGGAGGATGCTGTGGGGTGCTCGCTGCCCCAGGGCATGCTCCGAGAGCTGGCGCAGGCCTGGCAGCGGGGCGCCGACGAGGCCGCCGCGGAGGACCCGGAGATCATCGAGTACGTCCAGGAGCTGGAGCTCGCCCAGGACGAGGACGAGCTGCCGGAGGCCAGCGGCGAGTCGATCGCCCGGGAGTTCGAGCGGTACCTGAAGCGTCGAGGCGGCAGCTGACCGTGGGACGCCTTCTGCACTCGGGCATCCTCTCCCTCGACGGGTACACCGTCGACGACGAGGGCAGCTTCGGCTGGGCCATGCCGAGCCCGGAGGTCGAGGACGCGCTGACCGAGCAGACGGCGGACGTCTCGACGTTCCTGTACGGGCGTCGCATGTACGAGACCATGGCCATCTGGGAGACCGAGCCCGCGGCGCAGGACGACACCCCGGACTCCCGGTGGGCACAGGTGTGGCGCGCTACCGACAAGGTGGTCTACTCCACCACCTTGGACGACGTCTGGACGTCGAGGACGCGTCTGGAGCGTCGTTTCGAGCCCGACGCCGTGCGTGCGCTGGTCCGTGCTGCCGACGGCGACGTGACGGTCGAGGGTCCGACGCTCGCGGCGACGGCGCTGCGCGCTGGACTGGTCGACCAGGTCGATGTCGTCATCGTGCCGGTGATCGTCGGTGGCGGCACGCCGTTCCTCCCGGACGGCATCCACCTCGACCTCTCCCTGGTCGAGACCACCCGGTTCGACAACGGCATGGTCCAGCTCCGCTACACCGTGGGCTGACCGGGAGCAGACTGCGCCGACGCGGACCACCGAGAAGCCGACGCACCCCCTGGTCCCCGCTACCCCACCTCGGTGGTTGAGTAGCCGGAGCAACCCCTGGACCCCGCTACCCCACCTCGGTGGTTGAGTAGCCGGAGCAACCCCTGGACCCCGCTACCCCTCCTCGGTGGTTGAGTAGCCGGAGCAAGCGAGGAACGAGCGGCGCTCCGGCGTATCGAAACCACGCCACCCACGCTCGCGCCGTCAGGTCAACGTGGTTTCGATACGCCGCTCGCAGAGCTCGCGTCGCACTCAACCACCGAGAGCGCTCCGCGACCCATGACTCCCGTTACCCCTCCTCAGAGCTCGACGCCCAGGAGCGCGTCGACCGCGAGGGCCAGCTCGCGAGCCGCGTCCGGGTCGTCTCCCGGGGCGGCAGCCCACTCATCCACGGCCGTCAGAGCGGTGGGTGCGTCGAGGTCGTCGGCCAGCGCCTCACGGACGCGGGCCAGGGCCGGGCCGGCCGCGGGCGCAGCGGGCCGATCGACGGCGTCGCGCCAGCGCTGCAGCCGGGCCTCGGCCTCGTCGATCTCGTGGCCGAACCACTCCCAGTCGCTGCGGTAGTGATGGGCCAGCAGGGCGAGGCGGATGGCGCTGGGGTCGCGGCCCTCGGCACGCAACGCCGAGACGAGCACCAGGTTGCCCTTGGACTTGCTCATCTTCTCGCCCTCGTAACCCACCATGCCGGCATGCACGTACGCCTGGGCGAACTCCTCGCCCGTGGCGACGCGACCTTCTGACGCCGACATCTCGTGGTGCGGGAAGACGAGGTCGGAGCCACCACCCTGCACGTCGAAGTCCGCACCGAGGTGCTGCAGTGCGATGGCCGAGCACTCGACGTGCCATCCGGGCCTTCCCCGCCCCAGACGGGAGTCCCAGGACGGCTCGCCCTCACGGGGTGCCTGCCAGAGCAGACAGTCGAGCGGATGCCGTTTGCCGGGACGGTCGGGGTCTCCCCCGCGCTCGCCGAACAGCTTCTGCATCGTCTCGGGGTCGAGACCGGAGACGTCGCCGAACGCGGGATCGGCATGGACGTCGAAGTACAGGTCGTCATCGACGCGGTAGACGCTGTCCCCGAGGCGCTCGATGAGGTCCACGACGAGATCGATGGACTCCACGGCGCCGACGTACTGGTCCGGCGCGATGACCCGCAGTGCCGCCATGTCCTCACGGAAGAGCTGTGTCTCCCGCTCGGCGAGCTCGGCCCAGTCCACGCCCGTCGCGGTGGCCCGCTCGAGCAGCGGGTCGTCGACGTCGGTGACGTTCTGCGTGTAGGCGACGTCGAGTCCACGATCACGCCACTGGCGCTGCAGCAGGTCAAAGGCGAGGTAGGTGGCGGCGTGGCCCAGGTGCGTCGCGTCGTAGGGCGTGATGCCGCAGACGTAGAGGCGTGCGGTGGTGTCCGGGGCGGAGTCGAGAAGACCGCCGGTGCGCGAGTCGTGGATCCGCAGTGTCGGTGGCATCCCGTCGACCGCAGGAACCTCGGGGCTCGACCAGGCACGCATGGGGCGAGCGTATCGGCGCGATCCTGAGGCCGTGCCACCCGGCCCGTCCGCCCCGAGATCAGCCCTTGGGTGGCAGCGTCGGCCGCACGGAGATGGTCTCGAACTGGGCCTCGGGCGGCGCGTCGACGGCCGTGCGGACGGCGGCGGCGATCGTCTCGGGTGCGAGCATCCGTTCGGGGTGACCGTCCTCCCCGATCACCGAGCGGCCCATGTCGGTGTCGACGATGCCCGGATGCACTGAGACGACCCGCACACCGTGGGCCCGCTCCTCCTCACGCAGCGTGTCCCCGAACGTGCGCAGGGCGAACTTGGTGGCCGAGTAGATGGACCCACCGGGTGTCGAGAACAGCCCGGCGCCGGAGTTCAGGAGCACGACGGTGCCGCGTGCCGACCGCAACGCCGGGAGCAACCGTGCGGTCAGGTCGGCGACACCGAAGACGTTGACCTCGAACCGCGACCGCCAGTCCTCACGTGTGTTCTCGCCGACAGGACCACCGCCACTGATGCCGGCGGCATGCACGAGCACGTCGAGGCTCCCGGGCAGTGCCGCCCGTGCCACGGAGGCCTCATCGGCGACGTCGAGCACCAGGACCGATGAGTCCGCGAGCTGCGTGCGGGTCTGCTCCAGCGACTCCTCGCTCCGGCCGGCGAGGACGACGTGGTGCGTGCGGCCGAGCTCGACGGCGATAGCGCGTCCGATCCCCCGGGAGGCACCGGTGACCAGAGCAGTCCGACGCCCCATCAGCCGATCGCCACCGAGGCGGTGATGACACCGCTGCCGACGAGGATGAGTGTGAGGCTGCCGAGGGCGATGCGGTAGATCACGAAGGGCGTGTAGGAGTGCTTGCTGACGTACTGCAGCAACCAGTGGATGACGGCCAGTCCGACGACGAAGGAGATGACGGTGCCGACGATCGTCGGAGCTACGCCGTAGGCGTTGGCCCCACCGGGAATGTCCTTGAGCTTGTAGACACCCGCGCCGACCACTGCGGGGATGGCCAGCAGGAAGGCGTAGCGGGTGGCCGCGGCCCGCTCGTAGCCGAGGGCGAGCCCCATGCTGATGGTGGCGCCGGAGCGCGAGACCCCCGGGATGACCGCGGCCGCCTGGGCCGCACCCAGCAGGACGGCGTGCCCCCAGTTGAGCTGGTCGATGGGACGGGACTTCTTGCCGATGCGTTCGGCGATGCCCAGCACGATGCCGAGCACGATGAGCATCGTGCCGATCACCCAGAGGTTGCGGAACTCACTCTCGATGAGGTCCTCGAAGACCAGCCCGACCACGACGATCGGGACGGAGCCGATGATGACGAACCAGCCCATCCGCCACTCCAGCTCCCGCCGGGCCTCGGGCGAGGTCCAACCGCGCAGCCATCCTGTGGCGATCCTCCAGATGTCGCGCCAGAAGTAGAGCACCACGGCCACCTCGGTGCCGATCTGCACCACGGCGGTGTAGGCGGCGCCGGGGTCCCCCCAGCCGAAGAACTTGGGGAAGATCGCCAGATGGGCGCTGCTGGAGATGGGTAGGAACTCCGTCATCCCCTGGAGGAAGCCAAGCACCACGGATCGTAGGAAATCGTCCACCGTGCGAGCCTAACGACCGCGCCACAGGGCCCCGACTAGGGTTCTGTCATGCAGTTTCGACGTCTCGGCAGCTCGGGCCTGGAGGTCTCTCGGCTCGGTCTGGGCACCATGGGCTTCGGCGTGGCCGGCGATGAGGACGAGCGGCAGCTGCGAGCCTTCCTCGACGCGGGCGGCACCCTGGTCGACACGGCCCCGATCTATGGCGACGGGCGCAGTGAACGTTCCCTCGGGGCGCTGCTCGGCGATCTCGGTGTCAGGGACGACGTGGTCCTGGCCAGCAAGTGCGCCGTCGCCGTCCGCCGCGGAGAGCTCGTGGCCGATGCGTCACGCCGCACGATGCTGCAGCAGCTGGATGAGTCGTTGCGAGCGTTGGGCACCGACCATCTCGACCTCTGGCAGCTTCACGGCTGGGACGAGACGACGCCGGTCGACGAGACGTTGTCCGCACTGGAGCACGCGGTCTCCTCCGGTCGGGTCCGCTACGTCGGCATCTCCAACTTCACCGGCTGGCAGACCGCGCTCGCCCAGACCCGCGTCACGGCACGCCCGGCTGGCCTGTCGTTCGTCAGCACCCAGATGCAGTACTCGTTGCTGAATCGCGCGATCGAGGACGAGGTGGTCCCGGCGGCCACGCACGTGGGCCTGGGGCTGCTGGCCTGGTCACCGCTGGCCCGGGGCGTGCTCACCGGCAAGTACCGGCTGGGCACGCCGGCCGACTCACGCGCCGCCAACCCGACGCTGAGCCCCTACATGGACCCCTACCTCGACGCCGACTCCACGGCGATCGTCGACGCCGTCATCCGCGCCGCCGAGGGCCTGGACGTCGCGCCGGCACATGTCGCCCTGGCGTGGCTGCGTGACCGGCCCGCCGTGGGGTCGATGCTGGTGGGGGCGCGCACCGCCGACCAGCTCACGGTGAGCCTGGCCTCGGAGGACGTCGAGCTGCCGCAGGAGATCGTGCAGGCGCTGGACGACGTCTCCTCACCCGATGGGTGGCAGGACTGATGGTCGAGTACGAGTTCTGGAACCTGGCCATCGACCGCTCCCAGTCGCGCAGTGCCGTGTGCCGCATGCTCACCCAGGCGGCCGAGTACCAGGGCTGGGAGCTGGACCGGGTGCGCAAGGACACCTCGGGGCAGCGCAGCGTCCGTCTGCGCCGCAAGATCATCCGGATGCGCCCGACGGTGTGAGCCGTTCGAGGAGCTCGCAGATCTGTGCTGCGACAAGGGCCGGGTCGACCACCTGGTGCAGGTGACGCCCGTCGACACGCGCGGTGGGCCAGCCCTCGTTCTCGGCACGCGCCAGCTCCTCGGCGTACGTGTCGCCGAACGCCAGGTACGCCACCGGCAGGCGCGACGACCAGCCGGCCGGCACCACCACGGTGGAACGCAGGTAGTCCAGGGCGACCCGGGGCTGCACGGACTCCACCTCCCACCGCACGGGGCCGGGCGGGAAGAGCGCCGCGACCTCCTGCTCCGACCACCAGCGCGTCCACTCCGGCAGCACGCCGTCGTCGTCGGCCAGTGGGGCGATGCGCTCCAGCAGCGCCGGGGGCGCCATGGGGTGCTCGCCGGTGTCGCCGGGGAGCGACGCGTCGACCATGATGACCCCCACGACCGGACGCTGCGCCGCGACGAGGGGCGCCAGCAGCCCGGCGCCTGAATGCACCACCAGGACGACCTCACGGTCGGTCGGGACGGCGCGCAGGAGGTCGTCGCACGCCTCCTGCGCCGACCACAGCACGGTTCGACCGCTGGCGGGCGCCACGAGGACGTCGTGCCCGCTCCCCCGCAGCGCGCTGGCCGTCGGCTCCCACACGAGGGAGCCGAGCAGCGGGCTGCCCACGAGGACGAGCAACGGTGCATCACCGGACGGGGCGGTCATCAGACGATGTTCAGCAGCTCGTCGAAGACGCGAGAGCCGAACTCCAACGCCTCCACGGGCACACGCTCGTCGACGCCGTGGAACAGCGCGGTGAAGTCCAGGTCGGCCGGGAGCCGCAGGGGTGTGAAGCCGTAGGACGTGATGCCGAGGCGGCTCCAGGCCTTGGCGTCGGTGCCGCCGGACATCAAGTAGGGCGCGATGTGCGCCTGCGGGTCCTGACTGTGCAGGGCGACGGTCATGGCGTCCACGAGGTCGCCGGTGAACTCGAACTCCAGCGCGGTGTCGGTGATGTACGGCTCCACGCTCACCCGGTCCCCCACGACCTCCTGCACGGCGGGCAGGAACGTGTCGGCGTGCCCCGGCAGGTAGCGCCCGTCGACGTAGGCCACGGCCTCTGCGGGAACGACGTTGTGCTTGTAGCCGGCCTGCAGCATCGAGGCGTTAGTGGTGTTGCGCAGGCCGGAGCCGACCATCCGGATGGCCGGTCCGACGTGCTCCAGCACGGTCTGCGGGTCGGTGGACGGCTCGCCGGTGAGCTCTCGGACCTTGGCGATGAGCTGCTCCATCGACGGGCCGGGGCTCTGCGGCCACTCGTGCTCGCCCAGGGCGACGAGGGCTCGCGCCAGGTGGGTGACGGCGTTGTCGGGCTGGGCCATCGATCCGTGCCCGGCCGTGCCGCGGGCGGTCAGCCGCATCCAGCTGATGCCCTTCTCACCGGACTCGATGAGGTACAGACGTTGTCCGCCCACCTCGACGGAGAACCCTCCGACCTCGCCGATCGCCTCGGTGCAGCCCTGAAGGAGCTCGGGGCGGTGGTCGACGATCCAGTGCGCCCCCTCGCGACCGCCCGCCTCCTCATCGGCCGTGAAGACCAGCGTGATGGGGCGGGCGGGGATGGCTCCGGCGCGCTGGCGGGCCCGCACGACGGACAGGAGCATCGCGTCGAAGTCCTTCATGTCCACGGCGCCGCGGCCCCACAGGTAGCCGTCGATGACCTCACCGGCGAACGGGTCGACCGCCCAGTCCTCGGCCTGTGCAGGCACGACGTCGAGGTGCCCGTGGACAAGCAGGCCGTCGCGCGAGGACGTCTGGTCGCCCCAGCGCGCCACGACGCTGGTGCGCCCGGGTGAGGACTCGAAGACCTCGGACTCGATGCCCACCTCGGCGAGCGACGCGGCAACGTACTCGGCAGCCTTGCGCTCCCCAGGGCCCGTGTTGTCGCCGTAGTTGGAGGTGTCGAGCCGGATCAGGTCGCGGCAGATCTCCAGCGCTTCGGCCTCCGGTGTGTACTCCATGACGTGATCCTACGTTCGGTGCAAGGCATCGACCACGGGTGCAGCGCGAACCCGGCGACGCCTCAGCCGGTGTACCGGACGGTGACGTCACCAGTGGTGGTGGAGACGTTGATCACCCGGTCCGATCTCGGGTCGGTGGCGATCTGGATCTCGCGCTGCCCGGTTCCGGTCTCCCCGGTGACGTGGTAGCGGGTGCCGTCGTCGGGGACGGTGACGACGATGTGCCCGGTCGTCACCTCGGCGGCGATCTGCCGGGGTGCGGTGCTGAATCCGAGATCGATCGATCCGGTGGTGGCCTGCGTGCTCACCCAGTCAGCCTCGAGGGCGGTGCCGCCGATGGAGCCTGTGGTGGCGGCGAGCTCGACGTCGCCGGCGACGGCGTCGATGCCGATGTCTCCGGTCGTCGTGGTCAGGGCAAGCGCTGCGGTGGCTGGGACCTCCGCCCGGTAGTCGATCCGGCAGACGTCGTTGACCCACCCGAGCAGCCCCACACCGGAGCAGTCGAGGTCGACGTCCAGGTCGGTACCCTGCCAGGACTCGACCACCTCGGGCCTGGTCCGGGCCCATTCGATGCTCCGGTCTACGGTGACTCGGTCCTCTGCCGTGCCTTGCACATCGATGGCCGCGGTCTCGCCTTCGATGGTGACCCGGTCCGTGGCCCGTTCGAACGTGTCGCGGTCCCGCTCGGTGGTGGTGCCGACCTGCTGGGCGAAGGCCCACACCAGCACGGGCGCCATCACCAGCCCGCCGACGATGACCAGTGCGGTGACCGTGATGCCGATGAGCTTCCACCCACGGCGGTGACGGCCCGCACCGGGGGCGGCCGACGTGGCGCTGGGGTTCGCTGGATCGTGGTTCATGGGTTGTCCTTCTGGGTGGAGAGGAAACGGACGACGGCCAGGACTCGACGGTTGTCGGCGGCGTCGTGGGTGAGGTCGAGCTTGGAGAAGATCCCGTTGATGTACTTGGTGACGGCGCTCTCACTGAGGAAGAGCTCGGTCGCGATGCCCGCGTTGGAGCGGCCCTCGGCCATCAGAGCCATCACGTCGCGTTCTCGGGGCGTGAGCCGGTCGAGGGGGTCGCTGCGGCGGGCCAGCAGCTGGGAGACCACGTCGGCGTCCAGGGCTGTGCCGCCGCGGGCCACCCGCCGGATCGTGTCGATGAAGTCCTCCACGTCGGCCACGCGTTCCTTGAGCAGGTAACCCAGACCGGCCGTGTCGCCGGAGAGCAGCTCGACCGCGTACTGCTCCTCGACGTAGGCCGACAGCACGACGACGGCGAGCGTGGGGTCGCGGCGACGCAGCTGCAGGACGGCGCGCAGTCCCTCGTCGGTGTGGTCCGGTGGCATCCGGACGTCGGCGATGACCAGGTCGGGGTCGTGGCGAGTCACCTCCTGCACCAGGCCCTCGGCATCCCCGGCGGCGGCAACGACGTCCATGTCGGCCAGGGTGAGGAGCTGGACGAGGCCCTCGCGCAGCAGGACCGAGTCCTCGGCGATCACGACGCGCATGGAATCTCTCCTGTCACGCTGGTCGGCCCGCCGGTGGGGCTGGACACGGTCAGCGTTCCACCGACTGAGGCAAGGCGCTGGCGCAGGCCTGCCAGGCCGCTGCCCAACGTCGGGTCGGCTCCCCCGTGCCCGTCATCGGTGACGGCGACCGTCACCGATGAGCCCGCGGCGCGGACGGTGACCTCGGCCCGATCGGCGTCGGCGTGGTTGAGGACGTTGGTGAGTGCCTCGGAGACCAGGAAGTAGGCCACCGCTTCCTTCTCCCGTCCCAGGCGTTCGGGCAGGTCCACCTCGAGCCGTACGGGGATCGGGCTCCTGGCCACGACGCCGGACAGCGCAGCGTCGAGTCCGCGATCGTCGAGGACCGCCGGGTGCAGGCCACGCAGGAAGTCCCGCAGGTCGGCGAGGGCGGCCTTGACCTCGGTGTGGGAGTGCTCGATCGCCCGTCGCGCCGGCGTGTCGTCGTCGTCCAGCTGCGTCTTGGCGATGCCGAGATGCACTGCGAGCGAGGTGAGTCGCTGCTGGACGCCGTCGTGCAGGTCACGCTCGATCCTGCGTCGTTCTGCGTCGGCGGCGTCGACCACCCCGGCACGGCTCTGGGTCACCTCAGCCAGCTGCTCACTGAGCACCTCGTCGGTCGGCACCCCCAGCAGTCGCACTGCCAGCTCGGTGTCCAGGAAGGCGACGACCCTCACCGCCCATGGAGCGGCGAGCAGCAGCACCCCGCCCCCCAGGGTGCAGGCGAGACCGACCCGGGCACTGACCCCGATCACCGGTTCCGCGTACAGGACCGCCGCAAGCAGCACCGGGCCCCAGGCCCAGCCCGCCACGACGACCACCAACGACACCGGTGCCAGCAGCGCGGCCACCAGGTGGTAGCCGAGCTCGCGCCAGGTCCGCCGACGAGTGATCTCGCCGCGCAGCCACCGCAACCATCGCGATGGCGTCGCGCGGCCCGCAGTGCCCAGCTCGTACTCCCCGAAGGCGGCGACGCGCGCCCGGTGCACCGAGGCGAGCGTCCGGCTGAACATCAGAGCCCCGGTGACCGCGACGAGCGCGCCGACCACGGTGGGCACCAGCAGGATGCTCACGGCCAGCAACGGCACCAGGACCACCAGTCCACCCAGTGCGAGCAGGGCTGACGTGGTCACGGACTGGACGTGTCGCCAGGTCGCCGGGGACCACAGCTCGGTGAGCAACCGGGTCGGGACGAACCAGCCCGCCTCGGCCGCACTGTCGGTGTTCATGTCCCACAGCCTAGGAACGCACCGCGCCGGGGAGTACCGGGCTGACCACCCGATCGGGGTGCACAGAAGTGCACCCCGTCCCGTGGGCAGGCGCGGCCTGCCCTGAACCCTCCTCAGCGTCAGGGGCCGTGGCACCTACGCTCGCAACAGGCCATCGACCACGCGGCTGAAGAGCACCTGTCCGAGCTTCGCCTCGATACCACCGAGCACGCGTGGCACTCCGCTGACGTGCGCGACCTCACGCCACTGCACACGGCAGCGGTCCGCCCGGGAGATCGCGACGAGCGGGGTGACGTCGACCTCCGCCCAGCCGGTCAGCACGCGACCCCGCTTCTCCAGCCGGCAGTGCCGTGGTGGGTCCCAGGAGACGACCTCCATGGGGTCGTCGACACCCAGTGGCCCCAGCCCGGTGCGGGCGACCAACCAGTGCTCCTCGGCCGTGATCGTGGTGAGCGGCACGTGCTCGGCGTGACGTGGCCAGTCAGTGAGCCGCGTGAACGCCTCCTCGGCGCTCATCGGCACCTCGCGCACGACGCTGAACTCGCTCACGGCACGATGGTAGGTACCAGCGCCGGAAGGGGCACCATGGGCACCACGCCGTTCACGTCGGTCGACGACGTCAAGACCAGGCTCGCCGAGGTCGGTTACCTCGCATCCGACGCCGTCGCCACGACGGTCTACCTCGCCAGCGAGCTGGGCAAGCCGCTGCTCGTCGAGGGGCCGGCAGGCGTCGGCAAGACGGACCTCTCCCGGGCCGTGGCAGACGCCAGTGGCGCCGAGCTGGTGCGCCTGCAGTGCTACGAGGGCGTCGACGAGGCACGCGCGCTGTATGAGTGGAACCACGCCAAGCAGCTGCTGCGCATCACCGCGGGC